>NZ_JAQGLK010000057.1 GCF_028292925.1 Sphingomonas bacterium | reverse complement strand
GCGCGTCCCCGCTCGCAAAGTGGCGCAGACGGTCCTATATCGCCGGCATGACCGAATATATGACCGTTCGGGACGGCGACGTCCTGCCGCGCACCGGCGCGATCAAGCTGCACGGCGAGGAAGGGTTCGCCGGGATGCGCGCCGCCGGGCGGCTCGCCGCGCAGGTGATGGACGAGATCACCCCGCACGTCGTCCCCGGCGTCGAAACCGAGGCGCTGGACGACATGATCCGCGAGGCGATGCTGCGCGGCGGCGGCCACCCCGCCACGCTCGGCTATCGCGGCTATACCAAGAGCAGCTGCATCTCGATCAACCACGTCGTCTGCCACGGCATCCCGAGTTCGCGGACGCTGAAGGACGGCGACATCGTCAATATCGACGTGACCCCGCTGCTGAACGGCTGGCACGGCGATACCAGCCGGATGTTCCTGGTCGGCGACGTGCCGGTGAAGGCGCGGCGGCTGGTCGAGGTGACGTATGAGGCGATGATGCTGGGCATCGCGCAGGCGAAGCCCGGCAACCGGCTGGGCGACATCAGCCATGCGATCCAGAGCTTCGCCGAAAAGCACCGCTACGGCGTGGTGCGCGATTTCTGCGGCCACGGCGTCGGCCGGAATTTCCACGATGCGCCGGAGGTGGTGCATGTCGGCCGGCCGGGCACCGGGCCGGAACTGCGCCCCGGCATGTTCTTCACGATCGAGCCGATGATCAATACCGGCAAGCCCGACGTGAAGGTGCTGGACGACGGCTGGACCGCCGTGACGCGGGACCGTTCGCTCTCCGCCCAGTTCGAGCATTCGATCGGGATAACCGAGGATGGCTGCGAGATCTTCACGCTGAGCCCTGCCGGATACGATTCACCTCCCTATCTGTAGGGTCCGGCAGGCCGGAACCGCGTTTCCGGACTTGCTTTCGCCGCTCCGCCCGGCGACATCGCCCTATCCCGCCGACCCAGCGCGGGCGATGAGGGGGGACGATGAGCGACGATCCGCGTACGACGATCCTGAACGCACCGATGAGCCGGCTCCAGATCCTGGCGGTGGCGATCACCGTCGGCCTGAATGCGCTCGACGGGTTCGATGTGGTCTCGATCAGCTTCGCCGCCCCCGGCATCGCGCTGGAATGGGGCGTGGAGCGCGGGGCGCTCGGTATCGTGCTGTCGATGGGCCTGATCGGCATGGGCCTGGGATCGCTGCTGGTAGCGCCGCTGGCCGACGTCGTCGGGCGGCGGCCGCTGATGCTCGGCTGCCTGGCGGCGATGACCGCCGGCATGTTCCTGTCCGCAACGGCGGACGGCATCTACATTCTGTCGCTGTGGCGGATCCTCACCGGGCTCGGCATCGGCGGGATGCTCGCATCGATCAACGCCGTCGCCGCGGAGTTTTCCAGCCAGAAGCGCCGTGACCTCTCGGTGTCGATCATGTCGGTCGGCTATCCGGTGGGGGTTGTCGTCGGCGGGCTGATCGCGGCCTGGCTGCTCAACCATTTCGACTGGCGCGCGGTGTTCATCTTCGGTGGCGTCTTTTCGGCCCTGTTCATCCCGCTGATCCTGATCTTCCTTCCGGAATCGATCTCCTTTCTGGTGCAGAAGCGGCCGAACGGCGCGCTCGAGAAGATCAACGGCATCATCGGGCGGATGGGCCACGCCCCGATCGCCGCCATGCCGCCGATGCCCGCAGTCGCGGATCGCGGCCGCCCGTCCGATATCTTCCGGCCGGGACTGGCGTTCACGACCTTCGTGCTGAGCGTCTCCTACTTCCTGCACATCATGACCTTCTACTACATGCAGAGCTGGATCCCGAAGATCGTCGTCGACATGGGCTTCAGCCAGGCACAGGGCAGCAGCGTGCTGGTCTGGGCCAATCTGGGCGGGGCGATCGGCGGCATCGCCATCGGCGCGCTGACGATCCGGTTCGGGCTCAAGCGGCTGACCACGCTGGTGACGTTCGGAACGGCGGCGGTGGTCTCGATGTTCGGCTTCGTCGCGCCGAACCTCACCTCGCTGACGATCATCGTGTTCATCGCCGGCTTCTTCTGGAATTCGGCGGTCGTCGGCTTCTACGCCCTGGCGGCGCGAAACTTCCCGACCCATGCCCGCGCGACAGGAACCGGCTTCATGATCGGCTTCGGCCGCGCCGGTGCTGCCCTGGCGCCGATCATCGCCGGCTTCCTGTTCCAGGCCGGGCTTGGCCGGGACGTCGTGTCGCCCGTCATGGCGGCGGGATCGCTGCTGGGCGCTATCCTGCTGCTGATCGGCCTGCGCCACGCGGCCAGCAAGGAAGCGTGATCGGCCGGGATATTCGAGGCGGGGTGCCTGCCTGAAAAGGCGGCATCCTGCCCCGATTTCCTGCCCGCTTTTCAAGCAATCGCGGCCTGCGTGCCGCAACTTTCGGCAGCCGGTCGACTATCCTGGCTGCCCCCGGTGCGGGTCCTTGCCACGGCCGGTTCGGCGCGCTTATTGAACGACGTACGCAGCGTTTCGGCCTGAAGGGAGCGCCCATGAAAAAGATCGAAGCGATCATCAAGCCGTTCAAGCTGGATGAGGTGAAGGAGGCGCTGCACGATGTCGGCGTATCCGGCATCACCGTCACCGAAGCGCGCGGGTTCGGCCGCCAGAAGGGCCATACGGAGCTTTATCGCGGCGCCGAATATGTCGTCGACTTCCTGCCGAAGGTGAAGCTGGAGGTGGTGGTGGACGACAGTCTGGTGGATCGGGTGGTGGAAGCGATCACGAGCGCGGCACAGACCGGCCGGATCGGCGACGGAAAGATCTTCGTGATCCCCGTCGAGACGGCGGTGCGGATCCGCACCGGGGAGAGGGGAGCCGACGCGATCTGATCGCGGGCGCAAGGCACGCGGGCGCCCGTCCGGGCCGCCCGAATCAATTATCACGGGGAAGGCAAAACAGATGGCCAATACCGCCAGCGACGTTCTGAAGATGATCAAGGACCAGGAGATCGAGTGGGTCGATCTCCGCTTCACGGACCCCAAGGGCAAGTGGCAGCACCTGACCATGGTCTCCTCCGTCGTCGGCGAGGACGAACTGACGGACGGCTTCATGTTCGACGGTTCGTCGATCGACGGCTGGAAGGCGATCAACGAATCCGACATGATCCTGAAGCCGGATCTGGACGCGGTTTGGACCGACCCCTTCTCCGCCACCCCGATGCTCATCCTGGTGTGCGACATCGTCGAGCCGTCGTCGGGTGAACTCTATTCGCGCGATCCGCGCTCGACCGCCAAGCGGGCCGAGGCCTACGTCAAGACGCTGGGCATCGGTGATACCGTCTATGTCGGCCCCGAGGCCGAGTTCTTCATGTTCGACGACGTGCGGTTCGAGAACACGTACAACTCGTCTTACTACAAGCTGGACGATGTCGAGCTGCCGACGAACAACGGCAAGAAGCTGGAAGGCGGCAATCTGGGCCACCGCCCGCGTGCCAAGGGCGGCTACTTCCCCGTCGCGCCGGTGGACTCGGCCGTCGACATTCGCGGCGAGATGGTCTCGACCATGCTCGAAATGGGCCTGCCCTGCGACAAGCACCACCATGAGGTGGCTGCCGCGCAGCACGAACTGGGCCTGACGTTCGGCACGCTGGTGCAGACCGCCGACCGGATGCAGATCTACAAGTATGTCTGCTGGAACGTCGCTGCCGCCTACGGCAAGACGGTTACGTTCATGCCGAAGCCGATCAAGGAAGATAACGGATCGGGCATGCACACGCACTTCTCGATCTGGTCGAAGGGCGAGCCTTTGTTCGCCGGCAACGGCTATGCCGGCCTGAGCGACATGTGCCTGTACTTCATCGGCGGCGTCATCAAGCACGCCAAGGCGCTGAACGCCTTCACCAACCCGACCACCAACAGCTACAAGCGGCTGGTGCCGGGCTACGAAGCGCCGGTGCTGCTGGCCTATTCGGCGCGCAACCGTTCGGCCTCGTGCCGCATCCCCTACGGCGCAGGTGCCAAGGCGAAGCGGGTCGAGTTCCGTTTCCCGGATGCGATGGCCAACCCGTATCTCTGCTATGCGGCGTTGCTGATGGCGGGCCTCGACGGGATCGAGAACAAGATCCACCCCGGCCCGGCAATGGACAAGAACCTGTACGACCTGCCGCCGGAAGAGCTGGCTGAGGTGCCGACGGTCTGCTCGTCGCTGCGCGAGGCGCTCGACTCGCTGAAGGCGGACCACGCCTTCCTGACCAAGGGTGGCGTGTTCACCGAGGACCAGATCGAAGCGTTCATCGAGCTGAAGATGCCGGAAGTCGCGCGTTGGGAAATGACCCCCAGCCCGGTCGAGTTCGAGATGTACTACAGCCTCTGATCGTCACGCGATCGGGAGGATGACGAACCCCGCCGAGCGATCGGCGGGGTTTTTCTTTGCGGTGGCTGCATCGCGGCCGGATGGTCGGGCGGCATTGCGGGATGGTGGTGGTCCGACGCCCGCGCTCCGCGCCGGCAAGGCAGCAATGGCCTCAGCCCCAGAAGCCGCCATCCACCGGCGGCATCGTCCCGCCGTCGAAACGGAAGCCACCGGGGCGATCGTGCGCCAGCAGCAGGGGGCCATCGAGATCGACCCAGCGCGCCTTTTGGCCGAGCAGGAAGGCCGGCGCGATGCCAAGCGAGGTCGACAACATGCACCCGACCATCAGATCCAGCCCGGCCGCGCGGGCTTCGTCGGCCAGCGCCAGCGCCTCGCTGAACCCGCCGGCCTTGTCGAGCTTGATGTTCACAGCGGCGTAGCGGCCGATGCAGCGCGGCAGATCGGCACGGTCCTGGCAGCTCTCGTCGGCGCAGAGCGGGATCGGCGAGGCCACGCCGTCGAGCAGGCGATCCTGCCCGGCCGCCACCGGCTGCTCGATCAGTTCGACGCCGAACGGCAGCAGGGCCGCAGCTTCGGCCGCGACGTCGCGCCCGGTCCACGATTCATTGGCATCCACGATCAGCCGGGCATCCGGCGCGCCGCGACGGACGGCGGCGACGCGGGCAAGATCGCCCTCCCCCGCCAGCTTGAGCTTGAGCAGCGGGTAGCGCCCGGCGGCGGCGCGGGCGTCCGCCTCCATCCGATCGGGATCGCCGAGCGAGATTGTGAAAGCGGTAATGAGCGGCACAGGCGGCGAGAGCCCGGCGCGCGCCCAGGCCGGGACACCGCTGCGCTTCGCCTGCAGGTCCCACGAAGCGGCATCGACCGCGTTCCGCGCGGCGCCGCGGCCCGCCTTTACCGCCAGGCCGGCGCGGTCGATCCCGGCGGAAACATCGCCCGCCAGCGCCAGAACCTGCGCCAGCACCGTCTCCGCCGTCTCGCCATGATAGTAGATCGGCGTCGCTTCGCCGCGGCCGACATGTTCGCCGTCGGTAATTTCGGCGACAACGACGTCGACGTGGGTCTTGGCGCCGCGGGCGATGGTGAAGGCGCCGGCCACCGGCCAGCGTTCGATCGCTGCGGTCAGCCTAAGCGCCATCGCCCCGATGCCCCGGACGGGCCGGGTCAGGCAAAGCTGACCGGGGCAGCCTCGCGCGCGATGGCGTCGGCATCCGCCCCGGCATCGACGACCGCGGCCCGATCGGGAACGCCCTTGTCGTCATGCGCGGCCATCCACTCCTCGCAGACCGGCGCGATCATCTCGCGCCAGCGGCGGCCGTTGAAGATGCCGTAATGGCCGACGCCCGCGGCCATGAAATACTTTTTGTGCTCGTCCGGCAGCGCCGTCGCGATGGTCAGCGCCGCCTTCGTCTGGCCGATGCCGGAGATGTCGTCCCGCTCGCCCTCGATCGCGAGCAGCCCGACGTCGGTGATCGCAGCGGGATCGACCAGCCGGTCGCGGTGCATGAACTCGCCCTTGGGCAGCGCATGCTTCTGGAAAACCTGGTCGATCGTCTGAAGGTAGAACTCCGCCGTCATGTCGCAGACCGAACGATATTCCTCGTAGAAACGCTTGGTGGCGTCTGCGCTCTCCTCGTCGCCCTCGACGAGGTGCTTGAACATGCCCCAGTGGCTGGCGAGGTGGTTGCCCAGGTTCATCGCCATGAAGCCGGCGAGTTGCAGGAACCCCGGATAGACCCGGCGGCCGCCGCCCGGATAGTAAAAGGGCACGGTGGCGATCACGTTCTGCTCGAACCAGGCGTGCGGACGCTGGGTGGCTACCGTGTTGACCTGGGTCGGCGCCTCCCGCGTGTCGATCGGCCCGCCCATCATGGTGAGCGTGCGCGGCCGGCAGGGGTGGCGATCCTCCGACATCAAGGCCGCCGCCGCGTAGCAGGGCACGGCCGGCTGGCAGACGGCGAGCATGTGCGTGCCGGGGCCGATATGCTCGAGAAAGCCGATCAGGTAATCGATATAATCGTCGAGATCGAAGCTGCCGTCGTCCAGCGGCACCAGCTTCGCATCCGCCCAGTCGGTGATGTACACATCGTTGCCGGGGAGCATCCGCTCCACCGTGCCGCGCAGCAGCGTGGCATAGTGGCCGGACATCGGCGAGACGATCAGCAGCTTGCGCCCGTTATCGATCCCCTCGCGCCTGAAGTGGCGGAGCTGGCCGAACGGCTTGCTGGCGACGAGTTCCTCGCTCACCGCCACGCTGCGGCCCTCGACGGTGATCGTGCCGAAATCGAATACCGGCTTGCCGCGCGGCGCCGAGGCGTGGGCGAACACGTCCAGCCCGGAGGCGACTACCGTGCCGGTCTGCGTATAGGAGAGCGGGTTGACCGGATTTTGCATCCACTCCGATCCCATGTTCGCGAATGCGCTTGCGCCGGCCAGCAGCGAGCGCTGGAACTCATAGGCGTCGTAGAGCATCTGGAACTTCCTCCTGCCGGAGACCGGCGCGTCGTTTAACGTCAATTAGGTACTGGTTGCAATGCAGCAACGTTCGGACGCGATTTAGGCTGCATCGGCAGAGCGGCAACCCGGCGGAACAAGGAACGTATCCGCAACGTTCCCCGGCCAGCTCATCAAGCCGGAGAGATGTTATGCGTACCACCAGGCTGATCCCCGCGCTGCTGCTGGCGCTGGCCACCGCCGCCCCCGCGCAGGTGCCCAACCCCTCGCCCACGCCCGAGGCTCCGCAGGATCGCGGCTACGACAAGGACACGCCCAAGCACGACGCGGTAGACGCGCAGGAGGGACCCCGCACACGCCAGCTGAACGCGACTTCGGCCCTCGGCGCAGAGGTGAAGGGCGAGGCGA
This sequence comes from Sphingomonas bacterium, assembly GCF_028292925.1. Taxonomy (GTDB): domain Bacteria; phylum Pseudomonadota; class Alphaproteobacteria; order Sphingomonadales; family Sphingomonadaceae; genus JAQGLK01. The sequence continues at coordinate 25,820 of NZ_JAQGLK010000057.1, read as the reverse complement.
CCGCCGCGGACCAGGCCGCCTACGAGGCTGACCTTGCCGCCTATCATGACGAGATCATGGCCAGCCGTGCGGACGCGATGAACGACGTGGCCCGCTTCAACCGCCAGCAGCGCGCCTATGCCGATGCGATGGCGCAGTGGCGCGCCCAGACGATCGCCTGCGAGAAGGGCAAGCTGAAGGCCTGCAAGCTGCCGACCCCGCGCCCGGCGGACTATTACTGAACGGCCGGCGGGTTCGCAGCCAATCGCGCGCGGAGATCGTTCGGGTTCAGACGGACGAGCGATCCTCCATCGAACCCGCGATCGTCGCTCACCTCGCGCGAAGCCCATGACGGCGGCGTCGCCGCGATCAGTGCGGCGTCATCCGGCATCTCGATTTCGGCAAGCCATAGCCCGGCGAGATCGCCCTCGAACCGATCGACGCTGAACGCACCGCAGGCATAGCGGCGCTTGACGACAGGATGCGCCGGCAGGGCCGCGAGCAATGCGAACTCGGTTGCGTCCAGATAGGTCGTCACGATGGGGCGGGCGAGCGGATCGGTCGTCTCGTACTTCTTGGTCAGCTTGAGAACGACCCGGCCATCGTTCGACGCCGTCATCCGCCGCAATCGCATATGCGTGCCGTCGATATAGGCGTCCTCGATCAGGATCGAGGACGATGCGGCGAGATCCGGCAGCTTGGAGGGATCGACAAGGAACCGGCGTTCGCGCTCGATATGCGCGTACTTGGCGCCGCTCAGTTCCTCGTCGATCCCGCGGATCACCGCGTCAGTTTCTTGTAGGCACTCGCGCCGGGGCGATCGGCGGCTTCGCCCAGGCGGCGGCGCTTGTCTTCCTCATAGCTTTCGAAATTGCCTTCGAACCACTCGACGTGGCCGTTGCCCTCGAATGCCAGAATGTGCGTGGCCAGGCGATCGAGGAAGAAGCGATCGTGGCTGATGACCACCGCGCAGCCGGCGAAATTCTCGATCGCCTCTTCCAGAGCACCGAGCGTTTCCACGTCGAGATCGTTCGTCGGCTCGTCGAGCAGCAGGACATTGCCGCCGCGCTTGAGCATCTTGGCGATGTTGACGCGGTTGCGCTCACCACCCGAAAGCTTGCCGACGATCTTCTGCTGATCCTGGCCCTTGAAGTTGAACGCACCGACATAGGCGCGGGTCGACTGGTCGTGGCCGTTGATCTTCATGTAATCGAGCCCGTCGGAGATTTCCTCCCAGACGTTCTTCTTCGGATCGAGATGATCGCGGCTCTGATCGACATAACCGAGGCGCACCGTGGTGCCTTTCTCGATCGTGCCGCTGTCCGGCGCTTCCTGGCCGATGATCAGCTTGAACAGCGTCGATTTGCCGGCACCGTTGGCACCGATCACGCCGACGATCCCGCCCGCGGGCAACGTGAAGGAGAGATTCTCGAACAGCTTCTTGTCGCCGTACGATTTGGCGATGTTCTCGACCTCGATCACCTTGCCACCCAGCCGCTCCGGCACCTGGATGACGATCTGCGCCTTGCCAGGGGTGCGATTGTTCTGCGCCTCGACCAGTTGGTCGAACTTGGCGATGCGGGCCTTGGACTTGGTCTGCCGCGCCTTGGCGCCCTGCCGGATCCACTCGAGTTCGTTGCGGATCGCGGTCTGCCGGCCCGATTCCTCACGCTCGTCCTGCTCGAGCCGCTTGGCCTTCTTCTCGAGGTAGGTCGAGTAATTGCCCTCGTAGGGGAAATACTTGCCGCGATCGATCTCCAGGATCCAGCCGACGACGTTGTCGAGGAAGTAGCGATCATGGGTGATCATCAGGACGGCGCCCGGATAATCCTTGAGGTGGTTCTCCAGCCAGGCGACGCTTTCGGCATCGAGGTGGTTGGTCGGCTCGTCGAGCAGAAGGATCTTCGGCTTGCGGATCAGCAAGCGGGTCAGCGCGATGCGCCGCCGCTCACCGCCGGAAAGCGTGTCGACCGCCAGATCGCCGCTCGGGCAGCGCAGCGCCTCCATGGCGATCTCAAGCTGGTTGTCGAGCGTCCATCCGTCGACCGCGTCGATCTTCTCCTGCAGGATGCCCATTTCCTCGAGCAGCTTGTCGAAGTCGGTATCGTCCGTGGGCTCGCCCATCTCGGCGGAGATCGCGTTGAACCGATCGATCATGTCGGCCACCTCGCGGGCGCCGTCCTTGACGTTCTCCAGCACGGTCTTGGTCGGATCGAGGAGCGGTTCCTGCTCCAGATAACCGACCGTGACGTTCTCGCCCGGCCACGCCTCGCCGGTGAAATCCTTGTCGACGCCGGCCATGATCTTCATCAGGGTCGACTTGCCGGCGCCGTTCGGGCCGACGATGCCGATCTTGGCGCCATGATAGAATTGCAGATCGATCTTGTTCAGCACCGGCTTTGGCGCGCCGGGGAAGGTCTTGGTCATGTCCTTCATGACGAAAGCGTATTGCGCAGCCATCGGCTGTGGTCTCCGGGTCACTTGTGCTGTGGAATTCGGTGGCGACGCCCTAGCTGAGCACGCCATTGTTGGCAAACATGGGGTGCCCACCCTAGGCTTTCCAGCATGAAGAAAACGATGATCCGTGCAGGCGCCGCCCTGATCGCCCTCGCCGCGCCTGCCGGCGCGCAGAAGCAGCCTGCGACCACGGAGGTGCTGCGCGACGCGGCGCTGAAGGACGATGTCGCCTGGGATCTGACGGAGGGGCTGACGACCGAGGTCGGCCAGCGGCTGGCGGGCACCGAGGCGGAGGCGCGCGCGCGGACCTGGGCGGTCACCCGGCTGAAGGCACTCGGCTTCGCCAACGTGCGGATCGAGCCGTTCGACATGCCGGTGTGGATACGCGGCGCGGAGACGGCGGAAATTACCGCCCCCTTCCCGCAGAAGCTGGCGATCACTGCCTTGGGCAACAGCGGCGCGACCCCGCCCGCCGGGCTGACCGCGGAGGTGGTGGGCTTCGCCAGCCTGGATGCGCTGATCGCCGCCGATCCGGCCAAGGTGCGCGGCAAGATCGTGTTCGTGACGCACCGCATGGGGGCAACGCAGGACGGATCGAGCTACGGCCCGTTCGGCAACGTCCGCCGCGCCGGGCCCTCTGCTGCGGCAAAGCTGGGTGCCGCGGCTATCGTCATCCGGTCGATCGGCACCGATCACCACCGCAACCCGCATACCGGCGTGCAGAGCTGGGCGGCGGGCGTCACGCCGATCCCCGCCGCCGCGCTCTCGGTGCCCGATGCCGAGCAGCTTGAGCGCATCCTGAAGCGTGGGCGCCCTGTGACGATGCGGCTGGTGCTCACGCCGCAGATGACCGGGGTGCACCAGTCGGGCAACGTGATCGCCGAGGTGCCGGGGCGCGACGCGAACGCAGGGATCGTGCTGGTCGGCGGGCATCTCGACAGCTGGGACCTCGGCACCGGCGCGATCGACGACGCAGCGGGCGTGGCGATCACCGCGGCGGCGGCAAAGCGCGTGGGGGATGCAGGCAGGCCGCTGCGCACGATCCGCGTCGTCTGGTTCGGGGCGGAGGAGGTCGGCGGCTTCGGCGGGATCGCCTATGCCAAGCGGCACGCCGCCGAGAAGCACGTGCTGGTCGGCGAATCCGATTTCGGGGCGGACCGGGTCTGGCGCTTCGATACGCGGTTCGCGAACCCCAAGGCGCCCGCCGCGGCCGCGGTCGCCGCGGCGCTGCTGCCGCTCGGCATCGCGCGCGGCACCAACGAGGCGCATGGCGGCACCGACGTGGAGCCGATGGCGGCGCTTGGCGTGCCGATCGCCGATCTGCGGCAGGACGGCACCCGTTACTTCGATCTGCACCACACGCCGGACGACACGCTCGACAAGATCGATCCCGAGCAGCTGCGCCAGAACGTCGCGGCATGGACGGCGCTGTTATCGGTGGTGGCGAATACCCGCGACGAGTTCGGCCCGATCACGCCCGCAGCGCAACAGTAGTGCCGGCGATGGCTGCGGCGGCGATGGTCGCCGCAGCCGCCGCGTTCAGCGCATCGCCGCGACGAGCTGCGGGATCGAGACGAAGGCGAACGCGACCGAGCTGTCGGCAACCCCATAAGGGATGAACAGCAGGTCGCCGGTGCGCAGCGCGCCGCAGGTATAGACGACGTTGGGCACATAGCCCTCCCGATCCTCGTCCGCGGCAGAGAGCAGAGGCACCGTCATCCGGCCGATGATCTTCGACGGATCCTGCTTGTCGAGCAGGACGGCGCCGATGGAATATTTGCGCATCGCGCCGACCCCGTGGGTCAGCAGGATCCAGCCCTCATCGATCTCGATCGGCGATCCGCAATTGCCGATCTGGACCATCTCCCACGGATGTTCGGGCGTGAGCAGCAGTTCGCCCTCCCCCCAATTATCCAGCCGGTCCGATCGCAGCAGGAACAGGTTCTCGCCGTCCTGCCGGCCGATCATCAGATATTCCCCGCCGACCTTGCGCGGGAACAGCGCCATGCCCTTGTTGCGCGCCGCCGGGCCGCTCATCGGCGCGAGGATGAAGGACCGGAAGTCGCGCGTGCGGAGCAGCTCCGATCGGATCGTCGAGCCACTATAGGCGGTGTAGGTGCCCAGCCACTCGATGCTGCCGTCTTCGTGCGTGAACTCGACGAGGCGGAGATCCTCCAGCCCGTTGCGCTGCGCCGCCGTCATCGGGAACAGGACCGTGCCGGAGAGCGGGCTTTCCGGGTGGCGGCGCACCTCGATCGCGCCCTGCTCCAGCTCGATCGCGGTATCGGCCGAAGTGGCGAATGGCGGCTCGGCGATAAGTTCGAACTTAGCACCAGGGCCGACGATGCCCTCGCGGAACGCCACGGAGGAGATATGTCCCTCCCCCACCGCGCGCAGCGACATGGCGATGCGCACCGCGCCGTCGCTCAGCCCGCTCTGGTCGGGATGGGCGATGATGCTGGGGTTCATCAGGGCAGCGGCGGCATAGCTATATTCGTGGCAGAAATAGGCGCCGATCAGCTGCTGCTTGAACGGCGAGATCGTCTCGCGGTCCAGCCCGAGGCCTGCCTCGATCGCGGTGAAGCGGGTGTTGAAGACGCCGCGCGTCTGCCAGTGGCGCGCTTCGAAATCTCGGAGGACAAGATCGAGCTCGGCCTCGGCCGCGGCCTCATCCAGCGCGAGCACGGCATCGACGATGCGCCGGACGCGGCCGGGCCGTCCCGGTGTGGATCCACCTTCGATCGGGATGTGGAAGGGCCGGACGACTACGCGCGAGGCGTCCGCCTGCAGCCGCAGCGGACAGTGAATGACATCGAACAAGCCCGGCCACCTCCAGATAAGTTAGTCCGGCCGCGTGTTGCTTTAAGAAACCAGCGCCTCGGACGACTCGCAGGATATGCTCTGCCCGGCGCGATTAGCCAACCTTTCCATGGCACTCGTCGCGAGTTGGAACGAGAGCACGGACTCCGCGCCGCGGTTGAGGTTCGCCCGGTCCGCCATCAGCCCGTCATAGCAATCGCCGTCCGATACCGAGGCGACCGGCACGCCGACATCGTTCGCGCCGAGATACCAGCGGTAGGCGCGCCAGCCCATATCGATCCAGCGGGCATCCCGCGTGGCGACATGCGCGGCGATCGCCACGTCGATCGTGGCCCACGCCTCGAGCGGCTGCTGATCGTAGCGCGACGGCGCGCTGTACGGCAGGCCGAAGCTCTCCGTTCCGACGGCGCGGAAATGGCCGTCCTCGCTGGTCTGGACGCCGTCCAGCCATTCGAGCGTCGCGATGCCGTCGGCCAGTGCATCGGCATCGCCGAGCAGGCGGCCGGCGACGATCAGCGCCTCGCTCAGCCGGGCATTGTCGTAGCTCAGAACCGATTCGAACCAGACCCAGTCGGGCCTGCGGCTGTCCGCGAGCCGTTTGCGCAGCCGCGCCGTGAGTTCGGCGAGGAGCGACGTGGCGAGGCTCTGGCCGGGACGCGCCTCCAGCACGGCGGCGGCGCCGAGCATCGCGAACGCCCAGGCCCGCGGACTGCCGAGCGCGAGCGTGCGCGGCGCGACCTGATCGAACAGGTGCAGCGCCCAGCGCCGCAGATCGTTTCGCCGCGCCGACCCGGCCGTGACGCCGATCGACCAGAGCGAACGCCCGAAGCTGTCCTCCGACCCCGCCTCCTCCAGCCAGCGCCGGCTGAAATCCATGAAGTTGCGGAACCGCCCCTTTTCGCCGTTCCAGGCATGCTGGACGAAGGAGGCATAGATCCGCGCCAGTTCGTCGGCGCGTGGCGCGAGCGGCCCTTCGATCCGATGCATCAGGATCAGGGCGCGGGCATTATCGTCCACGCAATAACCATGATCCCGATCGGGGATGCTGTAGATCGAATGCTGGAGCATGCCGGTGCTGTCGGACATCCGCTCGACCCCGTCGAGGCGGAGCGAGGCGATCGTGTCGTCGGCCTGGCTGCCCGCGACCGGCAGCCGGACCGGCCGCTCGGCCACGGCGGAGCGGAAGACCGAATAATAGCCCTGCGCCAGCTGCTCCCACGTCATGCCGCGGCCGATGTTCCACGCGCGATCGCGCATCTCGGCCATCTTCCCCTCGCTGGCCAGCAGAGCGCAGATCGCAGCGGCGAAGCCCTCGCTGTCGCCGAAGCCGACCAGAGTGCCGACGCCGCCGGCCAGCAGCTCGGACGCATGCCAATAAGGGGTGGAGACGACCGGCTTGCCGAGCCCGACCGCGTAGGAGAGCGTGCCGGACGTGATCTGCGCCTCGTTCAGGTACGGCGTCACGTAGATGTCGGCCGCCTCGATATAGTCGAGCAGGCGCTGCTGCTCCATGAACCCGTCGATGAAGCGGACATGATCGCTGACGCCCAGTTCGGCGGCGAGCGCGATCAGGCTGTCGCGATATGCCTCGCCCTCATGCGCGACGAGGTGCGGGTGGGTCGCGCCGAGGACGACATAGAGCGCCCGCGGATCGGCCGCGACAATCCGCGGCATCGCCCGGATCATCGTCTCGATGCCCTTGTTGGGGGACAGCAGGCCGAACGTCATCAGCACCCGCCGCCCATCGAAGCCGAAGCGCGGCTTGACCAGATCGGGATCGGCCAGCGGACGGTCCGGAACGCCGTGGGGGATGACCACGATCTTTTCCGGTGCGACCCCGTGGACGCGGATCAGGATCTCGCGGCCCTTTTCGGCCATGACGATCAGCCGCGATGCCATCGCCGCCAGTGCCTCGATCACGGCATGCTGATCGCTGTTCGGCTGTTCGAGCACGGTATGCAGGGTCACGACGACCGGCGCGGTTACGCGGTCGAGAAGCCGGAGCAGAAGGGCACCGGACGCCCCGCCGAATATTCCATATTCATGCTGCACCAGCACGATTTCGGCGCCGCTTTCGTTGATGCGGCGCGCGGCGGCCAGATAGTCGGCGGCCTCGTCCTGGCGGATCGTGCACACCACCGCGGGCGGATAGGCATGGCCGACCGACGGCTCGTCCATCGCATAGACGTCGACAGCGGCACCTTGCGCGGCGGCAGTCAGCGCGTTGCGTACGTCGAAAGTGAAGGTAGCGATCCCGCACAGCCGAGGCGGGAAGTTTCCGATCATCGCCACCCGACGAACCGGCTTACCCAATCGGAGCTCCTTCACGGCGCCACCTCCATTGTTTGTAGCCGATCGCAGGCAAACCGCGTGCGCGGGCCCTTGGCGATCTGCGATTCCTAAATGTTCATATAGGTGAAAGGTTGCCGAGCGCCATTGTGCGATGCACCATTCCGGCCTGTCCGGGTGGCACGGAGCGCGATTTCGCCGTTGACGGCCGACGAAGCAACGTTATTGGGGCGCTCGGGACGGCATTCGGGCCGGACCTGTTATGAATAATGGAGCCGCTCGAATGAAGAAGCAGAGCTTTCTTCTCGTTGCCGCCGGCCTGATGTCTCTGGCCGCCTGCAGCAGCAACACCCCGGCCGAGAACGCCGCCGAGAACACCTCGGAAGCGCTTGAGGCAACCGCCGAGAACATGGAAGACGCTGCGGACAACGCAACGAACGTCCTGGACGAGCAGGCTCTCGAGAACGCTGCCGAGAACATGCATGCCGCCGCCGACAACGCCGAAGATGCGGCCGACGACGCGACCGGCAACGCGATGTAATTTGCCGTCGATCCCGCTCCGGCGGGATTGATGCGCGAATTGAACGGGCGCCTTCCCATAGCGGGGAGGCGCCCGTTTTCGTTGCGGCCGGATTCGCTGCGCAGGTTCTTTCTCCATGCCGATCCCGCGGTGAGCATCGCCCCCTCGGGCGCACGTACCGGCAGGCTTGCCCCTGCCGGTGCCACCACGCTAGACGGCCCCTCCCCGGCGTCCGCGCCCTGCCGAAGGCCCGACCCCCATGACCGATAGCGCCCCCCTGGTGCTGTTCAACAGCCTGACCCGCGCGGCAGAACCGTTCGTACCGATCGATCCCGCGGCCGTGCGCGTCTATAGTTGCGGGCCGACCGTCTATGCCCGCCAGCACCTGGGCAACATGCGCGCTTATGTGTTCACCGACACGCTGACGCGCGTGCTGCGCTGGAAGGGCTGGCCGGTCCGCCACGTCATCAACATCACCGATGTCGGCCACCTCACCTCGGACGCCGATGCCGGCGACGACAAGATCGAGAAGGCGGCCGCCGCCGAGCAGGTTTCGGCATGGGATGTCGCGGCGCGCTACACCGCCTTGTTCAAGGCGGACCTGGCCAGGCTGAACGTTGCCGAGCCGACCCGGTGGAGCGTGGCGACCGATCATATCGACGACATGATCGCCTTTGCGGGGCGGATCGGCGGATCGACCTACGAGGCGCCGTCCGGGCTGTATTTCGATACGACCACGGTGCCCGATTACGGCAAGCTGGCGGGCCACCGCGAGGATGCGGCCGCGCCGGATGTCGCCCGCATCGACAGCGTGGAGGGCAAGCGCCACCCGGCCGACTTCGCGATCTGGCGCAAGTCGGAGGAGCCGGGGCGGCGGCAGATGGAGTGGGCCTCCCCCTGGGGGATCGGCGCGCCGGGCTGGCACCTCGAATGCTCCGTCATGAGCATGAAGTATCTGGGCGCGCAGTTCGATATCCACACCGGCGGGATCGACCACCGCGAGATTCACCACCCGAACGAGATCGCGCAGAACCAGGCCTATACCGGCACGGCAGGCACCGGCGCCAATTTGTGGATGCACAACAACTTCCTGGTCGAGCGCGGCGCGAAGATGTCCAAATCGTCCGGCGGGTTCGCCACGCTGGACACGCTGGTCGATGCCGGCGTCCACCCGCTCGCCTATCGCATGCTGTGCCTGTCGGCGCATTATCGCAGCGAGCTGGAGTTTTCGGCGGAAAACGTGCTGGCCGCGCTGACCCGGCTGAAGCGGCTGGTGATCGCGCTGGCGCCGCTGCGCGCGGCGGCCACGCCCTCCGACAGCATCCGCCACCCCAAGCTGACCGAGCAGCTCGGCCTGTTCGACGCGGCGGTGGCGAACGACCTGAACACCGCGGCGGCCCTGACCCATCTGGACGCGGCGATCACCGCCAAGCGGATCGACGCGGGCGAGAGGCTGGCGGCGGTCGCGCGCATGGACGAGGTGCTGGGGCTCGGCCTGCTCGCTCTCGAGCGGAGCGCGTTGCGGGTGCGCCCGGCCACGGCGACACTGACCGACGACGAGGTCGAGGCGTTGCTGGCGGAACGCAAGGCGGCGCGCGCCGCGAAGGACTTTGCCGCGGGCGACGCGATCCGCGACACGCTGATGGCGGCGGGCGTCGACATCATGGACGGCGACGCGCTCGGCTGGGACTGGCGGCCGCGCTTCGACTGAGGCGGGCGGGCGGGTGGGCGGATCGTCCGGGGGATCGTCCGGAGGATCGCTGCCACGCGGGCGTTTCGACGCAGCCCGGCTCGATCATCGAGGCACTACCATCTTGGCCCGCCACCGCTAAGAGTAAGCGGGTACTTTGGATCGGGGATACGGGCCGCAATGGTCGATGGAGATGGTGGCAAGACGTCTGCGCGGGCGGGTGCGCCGGGCTTTGGCCGGATTGCGCTGATCGCCGGGGGGATCGTCGCCACCGGCGCGATCGCCCTCTCCGTCTGGCGTGCGCAGCCCGAGGCCGCACCGGCCCCGCCGCCCGCCCCGCCGACGGCGGCGGCCGCCGCGGAGAGTCTCGACAACGCGGTTGCCAAGCTCGAGGCGCGGATGAAGGCCAACCCCGGCGATGCGAAGGGATGGCGCATGCTGGGCTGGGCCTATTACCAGATGCAGCGTTATACCGATGCGGTGACGGCCTATCGCCGCGCCACCGCCGCCGCGCCCGGCGATGCCGAGGGCTGGTCCGCACTGGGCGAGGCGATCGCGCTGGCCGGCAAGGGCGACATCCCCGCCGAGGCGGCCGCCGCGTTCCGCAAGGCGGTGGCGATCGATCCGGCCGATGCACGCGCGCGCTACTTCCTGGCGGTCGAAAAGGATCTCGCCGGGGATCACCAGGGCGCGATCGACGGCTGGATCGCTCTGCTGAAGGAGACGCCGGCCGGCGCGCCCTGGGAGGAGAATGTCCGCCAGACGATCGCGCAGGCCGCCCAGAAGTACCGGATCGACGTAACCGGCCGGGTGCCCGCGCCCGCCCCCGCCGGCACAAGGGCCGGGCCGACCGGCGACCAGATCGCCGCGGCCACCGCATTGCCGCCGGGGCAGCAGGCGGCAATGATCAGCGGCATGGTCGAGGCGCTGGCAACGCGGCTGAAGGCCAACCCGAAAGACGGCGACGGCTGGATCAGGCTGATGCGCGCACGGCTGGTGCTGGGCGACAAGGCGGCGGCGACACAGGCCTACCGGGATGCCACCGCCGCCTTTGCCGGAGACGCCCCGGCACAGCACCGCATCGCCGAGGCGGCACGCGCGCTGGGGGTGCCGGGCGTCTGATCGGGCTGCTGTCGATCGTCGGCACCCGGCCGGAAGCGATCAAGATCGCCCCGATCGCCATCGCCGCATCGCGCCGCCCGCACATCGACCACCGCCTGATCGCGACCGGCCAGCACGAGCGGCTGTTCCACGATGTGACCGAGGCATTCGGGCTGGGCGTGGCGCGCAACCTCCACCTCGGGCGGCCCGGCCAGTCGATCGACGGGCTGACCGAACGGATCGGCAAGGCCGTGACCAGGCTTGTCGGCGAACTCCGCCCCGATCTGGTGCTGGTGCAAGGCGATACGACGACGGCATGGGCCGCCGCGCTGGCCGCCCATGCCGCGGGCGCGGCGGTCGGCCATGTCGAGGCGGGGCTCCGCTCGCACGATCCGCTGCTGCCCTGGCCCGAGGAGCGCAACCGCGTGGAGATCGACGCGATCGCCACCCTGCTGTTCGCACCGAGCGCACAAGCGCGCGCCAACCTTATGGCCGAGCCTGCGGTCACCGGACGCATCCACGTTACCGGCAACAGCGGCATCGATGCCCTGCTGTGGATGCATGCCCGTACCGACGTGCTGCCGACACCAGGCGAGAAGCTGATCCTCGTCACCTGCCACCGCCGCGAGAATATCGGCGAACCGATCGCGCGGGTGGCGGCCGCGCTGGCCGTCCTGGCAGCAAGGACGGACGTGCGGATCGTGCTGCCGATGCACGATAATCCGGCGGTGCGCGCCGGTATCGTCGCCGCGCTGGGCAGGGTAGCGGGCGTCCACCTGATCGAGCCGCTGCCCTATCCCGAGATGGTGGCCCTGCTCGCGCGCGCCCACCTGGTGCTGAGCGATTCGGGCGGATTGCAGGAGGAGGCACCCGCGCTCGGCGTGCCGCTGCTGGTGCTGCGGGAGAATACCGAACGGCCCGAGGCGCTGGCCAGCGGCAACATCGCGCTGGTCGGCACCGATCCGCAGGCGATCGTAGCGGCGGCGACACGCCTGCTCGACGATCCGGAGGCGCATGCCGCGATGGCCATCCCATGCTTCCCCTACGGCGCAGGGCGTGCAGCCGAGTGCATGCTCGACGCGATCGAGGAATGGGCGGCGGAACGGTAAGTAGCGCGCCAGTCCCGCGGTGCTGCGCCGCGCCGAATGCTTGCTTTCGACGCCTGCCGCGCCCAATAGCCCCGGGCGAAAGGACCATCACGACCATGGCCATTAACTGGGCGCCCGACAGCTGGCGGCAGCACGAAGCGCGGCAGCTCCCCAACTATCCCGATCCCGCGGCGCTGGCCGCGGCGGAGGCCGAACTCGGCCATTATCCGCCACTGGTATTCGCCGGTGAGGCACGCGCGCTCACCGCCGATCTTGCGGAAGTGGCGGCGGGCCGCGCCTTCCTGCTGCAGGGCGGGGACTGCGCGGAGAGCTTTGCCGAGTTCCACCCGAACAACATCCGGGATACCTTCCGCGTCATCCTTCAGATGGCGGTGGTGCTGACCTTTGCCTCCAAGCTGCCGATCGTGAAGGTCGGCCGGATGGCGGGCCAGTTCGCCAAGCCGCGTTCGGCGGACATGGAAGAGGTGGGCGGGGTATCGCTGCCCAGCTACCGGGGCGATATCGTCAACGACATCGCCTTCGATGCGGCCGCCCGCGCGCCCGATCCGCAGCGGCTGATCAAGGCGTACAATCAGTCCGCGGCGACGCTCAACCTGCTTCGCGCCTTCGCGCAGGGCGGCTATGCCAACCTTCACCAGGTCCACGCCTGGACGCTGGATTTCATGGGCCGTTCGCCGTGGGCGGCGCAGTATCAGACGCTGGCCGATCGCATCGGCGAGGCGCTCGATTTCATGAAGGCATGCGGGATCAATCCGCAGACCGTGCCGCAGCTGAACGGAACGAGCTTCTTCACCAGCCACGAGGCGCTGCTGCTTCCGTACGAGCAGGCGCTGACCCGCCAGGACAGCCTGACCGGCGGCTGGTACGACACATCGGCGCACATGCTGTGGATCGGCGATCGCACCCGCTTCGAGGGATCGGCGCATGTCGAGTTCCTGCGTGGCGTGGGCAACCCGATCGGCCTGAAGTGCGGCCCCAGCCTGGAGCCGGACGCGCTGCTGCGCATGCTCGACGTGCTCGATCCCGCCCGCGAGCCGGGCCGCGTGACCCTCATCACCCGCTACGGCTACGACAAGATCGAGAAGCACCTGCCGACCCTGGTGCGCGCCGTGAAGCGCGAGGGCCGGGAGGTCGTCTGGTCGTGCGATCCGATGCACGGCAACGTCGTCAAGGCGGCGACCGGGTACAAGACGCGCCCGTTCGAGCGGATCCTGGCGGAAGTGCGCGGCTTCTTCGCGGTGCACCGTGCCGAGGGCACGCATGGCGGCGGCATCCATGCCGAGATGACCGGCCAGAACGTCACCGAGTGCACCGGCGGCGCGATCGACGTGACCGAGCAGAGCCTCGCGGATCGTTACCACACGCATTGCGACCCGCGGCTCAATGCCGGGCAGAGCCTGGAGCTTGCCTTCCTGCTCGCCGAAATGCTCAACCAGGAGATGCGTGAGCGCGAACGCCGCGCCGCCTGATTTGGCCAGGTAATGAGGGGGCGGACGTGATCGGCTTGACACCCGGCGCCCGCCCCCATAAACGCCCGGCCTCTGCCGCGGCCCCTTCGTCTAGCGGTCTAGGACGTCGCCCTCTCACGGCGAAAACACGGGTTCGATTCCCGTAGGGGTCACCATTTCGGTGAAAGCCGCAGAGACCCAGCCCAGGCTGGTTTTACCTCCGCCCGGCGCAGCGCGCGGGTACGGCGCGGCGGATGATGACGACGATGCCAGCGCGCTGGCGGCATCCTCAAACGGATACTGCCATATGCGACGGCAGGTCCCCAGCCACTCCGCGCCGACCTCACGATCTTCGCGTGCTGAGCCTGCCCCGCCCGCGCGTCATAATCTCGACCGGACTGCGCCGCGGAAATCGGTGGCCTGCGATCGGATCACATCACAGACGACGGCCAGCGCGCGCGCTTGGACGTCGCATCATCCGGCTTCATCCGGCTTCATCCGCATCGTTCGAAATCCGCCGGGCTTCCGCACTCCCCCGGCGGGAGCGGACGAGCGCGAAGACGCCGATCGACAGGGCCAACGCGACCCCGGCCTTGACCGCCAGGCCCTTGCGGTTGTGCTGCCATTCGGCGCGGATGCCCATCTCCGCCGGGATGTTGGGGATCCTGCCGTGGGCCAGATCGGCCACGACGCCTTCGACCACGTTGATCCGATCGGCGCCCATCAGCATCAGCCAATGCCACCAGTCGGATTCGCTGCGGCGGAAAGCAATCCGCCGGATGATGCCGCTGAGACCGCTGGGCGGCGTGGACGTGCCGACCACCGCGGGTGTGCGGTTATACTCGATCGACTGCAGGATCTCGACATCGGGTTGCTGCTGTACGGGGCGCTCCCAGGTCAGGCCGCGGGTCTGATCCTCGACATGGCGCATGGGATAGGTCGGATCGTTCTGCGGATCGGCATCGATCCCCCAGCCCGGAATCGTGGACGGATCGACGAGTGCCTTGGTCATCGGCTGGTTCCTTCAGGCGGCGTTCGGGATCAGCAGCGGTTTGATGCAGCCGTCCAGCTTGGCGGAGAACATGTGGTACGCATCCGCAATGTCCTCCAGCCCGACCCGGTGGGTGATCATCGCCTTGGGATTGAGCCGCCCTTCGCGGACATGTTCGATCAGCTTCGGCAGCAGCCGCTTGACCGACGCCTGGTTGGCGCGGATCGTGATGCCCTTGTTCACGACGTTGCCGATGGGGACGATGTTTCCGGTGGGGCCATAGACGCCGACGATCGAGACGATCCCCCCCTTCTTCACCGAGTTGATCGCCCAGTGCAGCGCGATGGCGTTGCCGGCCTCCAGCTTCAGCTTGGTGCCGAGCAGCCATTGCAGGGCGTTGCCGGCAGCATCGCCGCCGACGGCATCGATGCACACGTCGGCGCCGAGCGAGTCCGTGGTCTTCTTCAGGAAGACGACCGGATCGTCCATCTCGCGAAAGTTGTAGACTTCGGCGTTGGCGAAGGTGCGCGCAAATTCCAGCCGGTATTCCAGGTGATCGATCACGATCACCCGTCCCGCGCCGAACAGCCAGGCGCTCTTCGCCGCCATCAGGCCGACAGGCCCTGCGCCGAACACCACCACCGTATCGCCCCGGCGGATGCCGCCCATCTCGGCCGCCTGATAGCCGGTCGGCACGACGTCGGTCAGCAGCACCGCGTCGTCCGGGTCCATCCATTCGGGGATGACCATCGGGCCGACATCGGCATAAGGCACGCGGGCATATTGCGCCTGCCCGCCATCATAGCCGCCGGCAGTGTGCGAGTAGCCGTAGATGCCGCCAACCGCCGTCGCCTGCGCGTTCGATTCGTGGCAGTTGCCGAACAGGCCCTGCTGGCAGAAGTGGCATTTGCCACAGGCGATGTTGAACGGGACCAGGACATGGTCGCCGACCTTGAGGTTTCGGACCTCCGGCCCGACTTCCTCGACGATGCCGCAGAATTCGTGGCCGAACGTCATGCCGACGCGGGTATCGGGCACCATCCCGTGATAGAGATGCAGATCCGATCCGCAGATGCACGAGCGGGTGACGCGGACGATAGCATCCTCGGGATGCTGGATCACCGGCATGGGCCGCTCTTCGGCGCGGACACGGTAAGGACCGCGGTAGTTCATCGCTAACATAAGCCACACCCTCCGGGGGCCGAACCATCGCCCGGCCGGTCAGGCCGGGCGATGCCGATTCTGGTGGCTGGAGGCAGGTAGTGCCGCACGGTTCGCTGCGGGCCCTTCCCGGCCCGCAGCTTCACGCTTCACGTCGGTGCGTTTGCCTCGCCCATTGCCGGGGCTTCGGCGATGCTGGCGGCACCACCGAAATCGGCTTCCGTCGTCCGCCCCGCACCCGGCCCAGCGCCGAGATCCACGCCCGTCGTCGGGTTCACGGCAGGATTGGAAAGGGTACGCAGCGCCAGCTTGTCGAGCACCTTGGCGTCGCTGTGATCCAGATCCACCGTCGCCGTGCCGGCACCGCCATCGATCGGCATCGTCTGCGTCAGATCGTCGATCCGATCCCACTGCGCCCCGGAATTCCACGAACCGGTCATGTCGCCCTCGCCCTGCGAGGTGTTGACGTAGATGTTCGCATACTTTTCGAGGCCCGGAAGCTTGCCCACCGGGAAGTTGTCCTCGATCGCGTAGAGCGCCTTCTCGAACGACTTCTGGTGCGCGATCTCGCGCGTCATCAGGAAGCCGAGCGCCTCCTTGATCCCGGGATCGTCGGTGATGTTGATCAGCCGTTCGTAGACGATCTTTGCCCGGCTCTCCGCCGCGATGTTCGATCGCAGATCCACGGTCGGTTCGCTGCGGCTGTCCACGTAGGCACCCGTCCATGGCACGCCGGCGGAATCGATCAATGCCGGGCCGCCACCGAACAACAAGGACTCCTTGGCGCTGACGCCGCTTGCGCCGATGGTGCGGTACAGTTCCGCCTCTTCCATCAAGCCTTCGGCGAGCTGGGCTTTAACGCCCTTGTTGAGCATAGCAACGATCGAACCGATTACTTCCAGGTGGCTGAGTTCTTCAGTGGCAATGTCGAGCAGCATGTCCTTGCGGCCCGCGTCGTCTTCGGCAAGGCCCTGGGTGAAGTAGCGCATGGCTGCCGAAAGCTCGCCATCCGCGCCCCCGAACTGCTCCAGCATCATCGTGGCCAGCCGCGGGTTCGGCTCGGCGACACGCACGGTATATTGCAACCGCTTATTGTGCATGAACATTGAAATGGCCTCCTGAAAGTTCGGTTGTCAAACTCTCGCTTTCGGGCACATGTTCCGGTTTGACATTGATCTTATTGAATTAACCCAGAGCAATAACACGGGGTTCGGATCGGCGCCGCCGCGGCCGCGCCGGCACGACAAGCGGGCAGTCAGGCGATCCGGGAGGTCGTCGCATGGGCGGCATCGCCGCGCCGAACCTCATGGGCGAAGCGGGCGATCGCGTCGGACAGTGGCGGCAGCATCTGCCCGCGGTCGCTTGCCAGGGCCGTAAACGCCGGGCGCGGCGCGGACCGGCGAAGATAGGCGCCCGGGACCGACGCGATCGACCGCGCGTCCAAGCCGCACGCCGCAGCCAGACGGCCGACGAATTCCGCGCGCCCGACCGCTTCGCCGTGACTGAGGTGCCAAAGGCCTGTCGCACCGTCCGTCGCCAGATCCAGCACGGCATCACACAGGTCCGGCACGTAGGTGGGCGAGACGATCTCGTCCGCCGCGACCGGATGGGCCTCCCCGTCGCGGAGCGCAGCCATTGCCTGCATCGCGAAATTGCCCGGATCGAAGGGGGAAAACAACGCCGCGGTGCGAACGACCAGATGATCCCCGCGCGTGCCGGCGATGGCGGCTTCGAACGCCGCCTTGCTGCGCCCGTACACGTTGAGCGGTGCCGGGTGTGCCGCCTCCGTGTAAAGCGCGTTCGCCGCGCCGTCGAACACCAGATCGCTGGAGAAGCCGACCGTCGGGATGCCGCGCTCCGCGCAGGCGCAGGCGAGCAAGGCCGCGCCCTCGCTGTTCACGCGAAAGCACGCATCGGGATCGGTTTCCGCAGCGTCGATACGGACCCAGCCGGCCGCGTTGATGACCACCCAGGGGCGATGCACGTCCAGCACCCGGCCGATCCCGTCGGCGTCCGCCAGATCGAGATCGCGGCGGTGGAGCGCGACGTGGTGAAGATCGCGGTGCCGGCAGGCCGCGGCGAGCGCACCGCCAAGCAACCCGCCCGCGCCGACGATGAGGATCGGCGCGGCGGAGGCGATCGGCCGCGATTCCCTCAGCGCATGTTCGCGGATGCGCGCCGGCCGTGGCACGGGCGCGTGGTGAAGCCGGATCGGGCGGGACCACCAGCCCTCCCCCGCAAGCACCGGATGCACCTCCGCCGGCCCCGCCCCCGCCAAGGACGCGAGCAGCCCCGCCAGGGCGGTCGGCCGCGGCTCGCCGCCGCGCACGTCGAATGCACCAGGCTCATAGGTGCCGGTGTCGGTCAGCAGCGTGTTCCAGCCGTGGCTGCCCAACAGCGCCCAGGCGGTGATCGCGCGCAGATCGATCCCCTCTTCACGCAGCGCATGGGCGGTGCGCCAGGCCTGCTGGGTCCAGCGCAACTGCTCCTCACGGGTGGAGCCGTTATGTACTTCCGTGACGGCAAGCGGGATGCCGTACCGCGCCCACGCCTCGCGCAGCACGCCCGCCAGCCCCGGCGGCGGCGGCTGAAGCACGCGCACCCCTTCGACATCGGCGAAGCGTTGCGCGTGGTTGTGGCCGCGCGTCTCCACCGGATAACGATCGATGCGGTGATCGAGGAAGCGGTCGCTCGTCAGGTAATGGTTGACGCCCACGATGTCGGGTGGACACGGATCGTCCGCGATCGCGCGCAGCCGGTCCTCCAGCCCGAAGCCGCACAGACGCTGCCACAGCCGATGATCGGGGGTGACGCGCCCGCACAGCAGATCCCACGACATCCAGCGGCGGCAATTATCGAAGGCGGCCTGTTCCTGCAGCGCCGCTGTCGCATAGGTCCGGCCGAGATCGTCGGTCTGGATCAGCCGCGCGGCCGGGTTGATCCGGCGAACCTCGCGCATCGACAGCCGGGTGCCGTCGATCTGATTGAGCAGTGCCACCCAGAAGGACCGTTCGTCCCGGTGATGGGGATACCAGTGCCCGTACAAAGCGGAGAAGCGCGCCGTCGTCACGGGTTCGTTGACCGGCGTCCAATCCTCGATCCAGGGGTAACGTTCGGCCACACCCCGCGCGTGGCGCGCCAGCCCGGCGGCGAAATCGTCAGCGAGAAGATCGGTGTAGCGCGGCCCGCTGCCGTGGTGGACGAGGCCGGCGATCATCCGGATGCCGAGCTGCCGCAACCGATCCAGCCGGGCATCGTACCAGCCCCATTCGGCTATGTCGGGGCGATCGGGCGAAACCCGTTCCCAGGCCACCGGGTATCGCAATGTCCGGATGCCGAGCGCCCGGATGCAATCCAGATCCTCGGGCCGGTCATGATGCCCGCTCTCCGCAAACTGATCCCGAAAGCCATCGCCGACACGATTGACGGTGCATTCCAGCCCGCCCCAGAGTTCGAGGTCGTCCACTTGCCAACCTTCCCCGTTAGCCGCCTGGGTTCTACCCATTCCGCAACAAAGCAAAAACGATGAAGCCGCGGAACGTTCCTGCGATGGAGATTAAAGCGTTCCTCCTTCCCGATCCGGTTTAGCGCCACGGGCATACAATTGTCCCCATAAAGCGATAGCAACCTGCCATGTACAGCCGCGTTCAGCCATGATCCCGTGGGAACAGGACGCAAGATCATGGGGCGGATTCACTCCAGAGCCGATGCGGCGGGCATGGCGATGCGGTGATATTGATCTGGTTTAGTCGCCGTTTCTGGTTTTGGCTTCTTCGTTCGCAGCCTGCCGGAGAGCGGACGGGCCGGCGGGCATGTGCCCGGATGCGGCGATGGACATACCCCGCGGCGGAGCTATGAAGCGCCGATGCCGATCATCGCAACGATAATGGACAGCGCCACGGCGCAGCCGATCCAGAAAATGACGTTCGGGCGGATGCCGCGCGCGGGCACCGCCTTCGTTCTTGCCTCCGGCAAGCAGGTGACCGCGCAGCGGGTCGACATCGGCAAGCCCGCCCCCGGCAAGTTCGTCACCCCGGTCAGCGTGTGGGTGGCGCCGGCGGCGGATACCCGCCAGCCCTGAGCGTTTCCCGGCGGCGAGAGACACGGGCCGCCGGGTCTGTCTCGCCTCAGCCGGCGGGCTGGCCCTTGAGCCGCGCGGTCTCCGCGGCCGTGGACTGCGGGCCGGTATTGCGGCTGACGAGCCCGCCTGCCGCGGCGGCCTTGTTGAACGGCTCGGGATCGCCCTCGCGCAGCTTCAGTCCGAAGATCGGGTGCATGCCCGGATGCCGCCCCAGCCCGCCATGCAGATCGAATCCGCGCTCGATCCAGTCGCGCAACGGGTCGTCATCGGTCAGCACCGGCGTGTCGGCAACCGAGGCGCAGAACAGGAAGACCGAGAGCGCGCGATAATCGGCGTAGTTGGGCGCATCGCCGCCGAGCCACTTATGCTCGCGCAGCACCTGCCGCAGCAGTTCCAGCTTCGGAGGAACGGCCGGCAGGCGATCCTCGCGGCCGACGATGATCTCGTCGATCCTGCGGCCGAACATCCGCTCGCGGCTCTCGGTCACGTAGGCATGATCCTGCGGCAGCGAGAGATCGCGGTAGCTTTTCAGGAAGCACGTCATCCACGGGCTGATCGCCTGCTGCCACAGCCACGTCTCGACAAGCTGGGTCAGCGGCTTGACGCCGGGATCGCCGATCAGCACCGGCCGGTCGGGATATTTGCGATCGAGATGTTCGGCGATCAGCCAGCTATCCAGCACCCATTCGCCATCGTCGACGATGGCGGGCAGCCGCTCGGTCTTGCCGCCGGTGCGATCCATGATGCCGGTGAAGCCGCCCGGCACGATATCGAGTTCCAGGCCCTTGTGGGCGATGGCGTATTTGGTTGCCCATACGAACGGGCTGATCGTGGCGCCTGTCGATAATTGCAGGTCGTACAGGGTGATCTTGTTGTCGTCTGCCATCTTCTTCCTCTCAGCGGGAACGTCCGCGATCCGCCGACAGGGATAGGATGGGCGCGAACGGCCTTCGGTGCTGACGGCGAAGCGGATCCGTGCCGGCCGGGCCGCCGGCCGGCACGGGCAGGATCAGGACTGGTGTTCGAAGAAGGCGACCGACCGGCACTCGATGCTGGCGCGGACATTGCCGCCGGGCAGGCTGTTGTCCCAGAAGGCGGTGTGCGGGGTGCGCCACGCTACCGAATGATCGCTGTCGTGGAACTTCAGCAGCAGCGCCTCATCCTTCGACATGTTCGAGAAATACCACCAGCGATGATCCGGGCTGTAGCGGAAGATCGCCGCCGCGGGCCGAACGTCGTCATCCATCGGCGCGAACATCGCGTCCCCCTGCGGGATCTCGTCGACGACGTGGAGGACGTTGGGCGTGCCCTCGTCATCCCGCACGCTGCGGAAATCGCACACGGCGAGCGGGCAATCCTGCGGCGGCGGGCTGAAGGTGCGCCAGAAGCTCGAATAGATGAAGCGGCTGTAGCCGGGCCCATCCGGCTTCAGCTTGCGATAGAGCATCTCCGCTGCCCGGTCGGCTCGGCTGGGTTCGGTATCGATGTGGACCTCGCCGGCGGGGGGCTGAACGCCGCCGGCATGAACGTACGGCCCCTCCTGCTTCTTCTGGTAGCCGGCGATGTCGCCCGAATTGCGGATCATCCACCCCATCGGCGCGACGAAGTTGGCGCCGGTCAGCGCCGCCACCGCCACGCGCACCTCATCCAGGTAGATCGCGTCGACATGGGCGCGATCGTAGAAGTCGGTCACCTTCGTCGGGCAGTCGCCGAGGGTGAAGCCGTGCGTGTCGAGCGTGAAATGCTCCCGGATCGGGCGCGCATCGCGGATCGTCACCGGGAACGCCCCGTAGGTGCCGGTGTTCACCTCCACCCCGGCGGAGACGAAGCGGCGGTTGATATCCGGCCCCGGCAACAGATAGTTGAGTTGCGCATCGACGGTGCGGGCACCGTCCTCGATCGTCGGATCCGCAATGTCCGGGGCAAGGCTCGCCATGGTCGTTCCTCTCTCCATCAGAACTTCTTCTTGACGCTGACCGCCCATTCGCGCGGCCGGCCCGGCTGGCCGCTGGCAAATCCCGACCCGGCCAACGTGAGATCGAACCCGGTCAGCAGGTAATATTTGTCGAACAGGTTCGTCACCTCGGCCGACACCTCCAGATCCTTGTCGGTGTTGGCCCAGGTCAGCCGGGCGTTGGCGACGACATAATCCTCGATCTTGTTGCTCGGGCGATTGGTGGCGTTGAAGAACAGATCGTCCTGGAAGGCGGCATCCAGCCGGGGCGTGACCGTGCCGGCATTGCCGAGATCGACCTCATATTGCGCGCCGACGCTCCACTTCCACTTGGGCGTATAGGCCGGATAATCGCCGAACTGCGGGCCGTTGAGGTTGGTGGTGCCGCCAACCGACACGTTCACCGTCGAACCGGGGGCGGCACCCACCCGCGTATCGGGCACGGCGAACGTGGCGAACTTCTTGTACTTGAAATCGAGGTAGCTGAGCGAGGCATCGATGATCATGCCATCGACCGGGCGCAGCGACGTCTCCAGCTCGAAGCCCTTGATGTCGGCATCGCCGGCATTGACGATCAGCGCGCACGGCACCCCGAAGCCCTGCCCCGCCTGCGCCGTGCAGTTGGAGAGCGAGAGCTGGATATCCTTGTACTTGCTCAGGAAGGCCGCGGCGTTGATGCGCAGCCGGCGATCGAACAGGTCGCTCTTGAAGCCCAGTTCGAAGGCGGTCAGCTTCTCCGGCCCGAACGGCAGCACCTGCTGGTTGAAGAACGGCCGCGGGTTGACGCCGCCGCCCTTGAACCCCGTCGAGATCTGCCCGTAGGCCGAGATGTCGGGCGTGATCTCGTACATCGCGTTGACGCGGTAATCGAAGCGGGTGCTCTCCGGCCCGTCATACACGCCCCGCTTGCCGTTCAGCCCGGCCACGGGCGATGCGCTGCGCACGCCGGGGATCAGCGCCGGGCCGTTGCCCGAGGGATCGCCCGGCAGCAATCCGCCCTGCGGATTGAGGCGGACGTAGGTATAGTCCTTGCGCTCGTCGGTGTAGCGAAGGCCGCCGGTCAGCGTCAGTTTCTCGGTCGGGTGCAGCGTCAGATGGGCGAACGCGGCCTTGGTATCGGCTCGCACCGGATCGTTCTGGTAAAAATACAGCGCGGCGTAGCGAATATCCTGCAACGACGCATAGACCGACTTCTGCTTCATGTAGAAGCCGCCGAGCGTATATTCGGCGAACTCGTCGAATAGGGAGCCGTTGAGGCGCAGTTCCTGGCTGAACGACCAGAAATCGAGATTGCTGATGCCCAGGCTGTGCGCCAGCGGCGACACATCGTCATCGTTGGTGAAATCGCTGTCGTACGAACGATAGGCGGAGATCGACGTCAGCTGGAGATCGTCCGACAGCTTCCATTCGACCTGGCCCGATACGCCCCAGCCGGCGAACTTGGTTCGCCCGTTCGCCACCGACGTGGGCAGGGTTGCGAACGCGCCGGGCGTCGGCTGCGTGTCGGCCGCAGACAGGTAGTTGCCGAAGTTGCAATATTGCCCGCACACGAACCGCCGATCATAGGCCAGCCCGGCGCCATAGGGGTTGATGTCCCGCGGCGGCGGGGCGGTGCTGTAGTTCTGCGCCACCCCGGTCGGCCCAGGCACGCCGGACGAGACGGTCTGCGGCGGAAAGTTGGGGCTGGCCGGTGCGCCGTTCGGGAAGTTGCGTTCCAGCAGCACGGTGGCGGCGGTGTTGCGATCGTCGTGCGTATAGTCGCCGATGATGTTCACCTCGATCGCATCGCTGGCCTCCCAGCGCAGCTGACCGCGGACCGCCTGATAATCGACCTCGCCTTCCTTCGCGAGCACGCAGTTCGATCCGCCGCCGGCGGTGACCGGCACGCCGCCGGCCGGGTTGATCGGCAACGTCGCCCCGGCGGCATTGACGAACGTGGCGCTCCCGCCGGCCGGATAGACGCAGCCGAAGTCGAGCCGCTTGACGTAACCGCCCTGCTTCTTGGCAACGCCCGCGATCCGCGCGTTCAGGCCCTCGGCAAGCCCGAAATCCGCACTGCCGCGCAGATCGAGCCGGTTCCGGCTGCCATAAGCCGCCTGGACGTAGCCGGTGTTCGATCCGGTCGGCCGCTTGGAAAAGAGTTTGATCGCGCCGCCGATCGAGTTCTTGCCGGCAAGCGTGCCCTGCGGGCCGCGCAGCACCTCGACCCGCTCCAGATCGAGCAGGTCGAAGATGGATCCGGTGAGCGTCGCGTAATAAACGTCGTCGACATACACGCCGACACCGGGTTCGAGCGCGGGGTTGAAATCGAACTGGCCGACGCCGCGGATGTTCGCGCTGAGCGAGGCGCCATATTGCGAGCCCTGCGGCTTCAGCGTCACGGACGGCGCCTGATTGGCGACCTGGCTGATGTTCGTCTGGCTGCGGGCCTCCAGCATCGCGCCGGAGACGGCGGTGATCGCGATCGGCGTATCCTGCAGGTTCTGCTCGCGGAACTGCGCGGTGACGACGATCTCCTCGACTCCGCTCGCATTCGGCGCAGCGGCAGCGGGCGCGGCATTCGCGGCGGACGGCGTGTTGCCCGGGCCGGGATTGTTCGCCGCACCGGCCTGATCCGCGGCGCGATCCTGCGCTTCGGCGGGGCTGGTTTGCGTCTGCGTCTCCGGGGCCTGCGCATAAGCCGGCAGGCCGGCCATCAGCGCCACCATGCTGGCGCCACAAATTCCGATTCGAGCGCGTGCGGACCTGTTCATCATCTCTCCCGTATCTTTCGGTGCCCGGCTCGTTCGTCCGGCCTGCTTTCCGCAGGTTGGCAGGGAATGCTAGATGGCGCACGCGATCCCGTAAAATCACGAGCACGAATATCCGACATTCGCCTTTCGTTATGAGTTGCCGAGGACAGGCCGTCATGAACTTCCAGGGTTTCGACGTTCGCCACCTGACGATCCTGGACACGTTGTTCACCGAACTGCACGTCGGCCGCGCGGCGCAGCGGCTCAACCTGTCACAGCCGGCGATCAGCAATTCGCTTGCGTGGCTGCGGCGGCATTTCGGCGATCCGCTGCTCGTCCGCGGCGGGCGGACGCTGCGGCTGACGCCGTTCGCCGAACGGCTGCGCGAACCCGTGCGGCGGCTGCTGCTCGATTTCCGCACCGTCGCGCTCGATCGGCCGGGCTTCGATGTCGGCACCGCCACCCGCCGCTTCCGCATCACCCTTTCCGAATATTGCGCGGCGATGATCGTGCCGGGGCTGGTCCGCCGCATGGCGGAGATCGCGCCGGGCATCGACCTGGAATGCCGCCCGATCTCCAGCAACACCGACGAGTTCGAGCGCGGCGAGATCGATCTGCTGATCCTGCCCTGGTACGTGCTCCACCGCCATCACCGGCGCGAGCCGCTGTTCCGCGACGAATGGGTCTGCGTCACGAGTGCCGATCGCGCCGACGTGCCGGACGAACTGACGTGGGAGGAATATACGGCCGGGCGGCACATCCTGCCGGACACGCAACAGTCCGTCGGCTGGGAGCTGGAGGCGATCGGCGTCCGCCGGCAGGTTGCCGCCATCGTCCCGCATCTGCTGCTGCCCGGGGCGGTGGCCGGAACGCCGCTGCTGGCGACGATCCCGCGCGGGATGATCCGCCGCGCGCCACGGCCGGCGGACCTCCGCGTCCGCCCCCTGCCCGCACCGATCGGCGCCCACGTGATCGGCATGCAATGGCACCACGACGCCGACGGCGAGCCCGCGACATCGTGGCTGCGCGCGCTGGTGCGCGAGGTGGTGAACGGTGAGGGACTGGAGCCCGCGGATCCGATCGATGCATCACTGAACGAAAATGATCCCGATCAGCAAACATGATTGGCGCGGGCCAGCCGGGGCTTTCACTGTCGGCCCAACGATAACGGGAGAGGTTAATGGCTGGGATCGGTATGCGGGAGGCACAGGCCGCCGCGCGGCGCGTGCGCTCCACCGTCAACTATATCGCCGCGACCCCGCACCGGCCGCGCTACCATGCCAACGATTCCAGCCGGGATACGATCGTGATCGATCGCTGCACGGTGGAGATCGAGGACATGCGAAGCAGCGACGATCCGCCCCGGATGGACCGCGAAGGATTCGCGCTGATCCCCCATGAAAGCGCCGTGCCCGACTTCCGCGACCGCGAGGCGGTAGCCCGCATCCACCCGGACGAGATCAGGGAACTTCTGCTCCGCGTGTCCGG
>NZ_JAQGLK010000044.1 GCF_028292925.1 Sphingomonas bacterium | reverse complement strand
CGTGGATGCCGCAGATGCTGGCGGCTGCGCGACGCGACGATCGCGCCGTGGTCGACGGCATCACCACAATGCTGGCGCGGTGCACGCCGGAGATCTTTGCGGCGCAGCAGGCGGCGATGATGTCCCGCAACGATCTTACGCCGCTGCTCGCCGGCATTCGCGTGCCCACCCTGGTCGCCACCGGCGAGGAGGACGGCTGGGCCTCGCCTGCCCAGCATGAGCAGATCGCCGCCGCCATTCCCGGTGCGACGCTGCGGATCGTGCCGGGCGCCGGGCACATGATGCCGGTGGAGGATCCTGCCGCGGTCACGGCGATCCTGCTGGAATGGACAGCTCGGCTGAACGCCTGACCGCCTGAACTTCTGAACGCCTGAACGGAAAGCTTCCCCGACCGCCCTGGCCGGGGAAGCTCCGTCTCGATCAGCCCTGGGCGTTGAGCTGCTGCTCCAGTTCGCCGAGCACGCGGTAGCAATCGAGCACCTTGGCCACGCTGCTGTTCGGCTCACGCCCCTCGCGGATCGCGGCAATGAACTCACGGTCCTGCAGCTCGATGCCGTTGGTGGAGACATCGACCTGGCTGACGTCGATCGGCTCCTCCTTGCCGGTCACCAGATCGTCGTAGCGGGCGATGTAGGTGCCGTTGTCGCAGATGTAGCGGAAGAAGGTGCCAAGCGGCCCGTCATTGTTGAAGCTGAGCGACAACGTGCAGACCTTGCCGCCATCGGTGCGCAGCTGGATCGACATGTCCATCGCAATGCCGAGCGTCGGGTGCAACGGCCCCTGCACCGCATTGGCGACGACGACCTTCTCGCCCGTCTGATACTGAAACAAGTCGATCGTGTGCGCGGCATGGTGCCACAGCAGGTGATCGGTCCAGCTGCGCGGCTGGCCGAGCGCGTTCATGTTCGACCGGCGGAAGAAATAGGTCTGGACGTCCATCTGCTGGATGGCGAGTTCGCCCGCGACGATCTTCTTGTGGATATACTGGTGCGAGGGATTGAACCGGCGCGTGTGGCCGACCATCGCGATCAGCCCGGTCTCCTGCTGGATGCGCGCGACTTCCTGCGCATCGGCCCAACTATCCGCCAGCGGGATCTCGACCTGAACGTGCTTGCCGGCGCGCATGCACGCAATCGACTGGCTGGCGTGCATCTGCGTGGGGGTTGCAAGGATGACGGCATCGACGTCGTCGCGCGCCAGTGTTTCCGCCAGATCGGTCGTGGCGTGGCCGGCACCGTACTTGCCGGCGACTTCGCGCGCCTGATCCAGCTGGCGGCTGACGATGGAGGTGATCGCGACATCGTCGATCTTTTTCAGCGCGTCGAGATGCTTGATGCCGAACGCGCCGGCGCCGGCAAGTGCTACACGGATGGTCATGGGGTGGTGCTCCCTTCGGTCACCTGATGATCGGGCCGGGCCTGGGTGAAGGACCGGCATGTATTTGGCCCGCCGCCCGGCTCCGGCCATCCGCGACGCAAGCGCGCGGACGGCCGGGGCCGCGATGGTTCAGGCAGAGGCCAGATCGTCCGGAACATGCTCCGAATTCGCCTCGACGGTGCCGCTCTCGGGCACGTCCGGCTGATCGCTTTGTGGCCGCAGGACGATGTGGCCGACGGCGGTATTCGATGCCGGCACATGGTAGAAACGGTGGAGTTCCTTGGCGTTCTTGCCCAGCGCGCCGCGCATGATCAGCCACATGACCAGCTCGATCCCCTCGGAACCGGCTTCGCGCAGATATTCGATGTGCGGCTTGTAGCGCAGCCCCTCCGGGTTGCTGGTCAGCTCGTCCAGGAAACGCTTGTCCCACTCCTTGTTGATGAGGCCGGCACGCGGCCCCTGGAGCTGGTGACTCATGCCGCCCGTGCCCCACACCTGGACGTTGAGGTCCTCGGGGAAGCTTTCCACGGCGCGGGCGATCGCCTCGCCCAGCAGCCAGCAGCGATTGCCCGATGGCGCCGGATAGGTGACGACGTTCACCGCGACCGGGATGATCTTGGCGGGCCATTTTTCCGGCTCGCCGAAGATCAGGCTGAGCGGCACGGTCAGGCCGTGATCGACGTCCATATCGTTGATGATGGTGATGTCGAATTCGTCGAGGATGCAGCTCTGCGCGATGTGCCAGGCGAGATCGGGATGCCCCTCGACCACCGGCACGGCGCGCGGGCCCCAGCCCTCGTCCGCCGGCTGGAACGTCTCGGCGCAGCCGATCGCGAAGGTCGGGATGATCTTCATGTCGAACGCGGAGGCATGATCGTTATAGACCAGCACCACGACGTCGGGCTTCTCTTCCTTCTGGAAGTTCTTCACCCAGTCGAAGCCGTCGAATACCGGCTTCCAATAAGGCTCCTGCGTCTTTCCCTGATCGACCATCGCGCCGACAGCTGGGATGTGGCTGGTGGTGATACCGGCAGTGATGCGCGCCATGTCAGCGGCCCTCCCGGATCGAACGCTGGCCCTCGGGCGAACGCCCGCCATCAATCATCATCTTGGCATATTCCTCTTGGCTCATCCCGGTCATCGAACCGGCGGCGAACTGAAAGCTCTTGCCGTCGGTCGAGAACAGCTTGGCCATGAAATAGATGTTGCCGCCTTCATCGAGCATGGCGTTGTAATCGCGGGCGAGCACGGCGGCCTTCTGCTCGGGCGTCAGCTCCCACTTTTCGAGATAGGCGGCTTCGTCGGCGCGGAACTCCTCACGGTTTTCCGGCTTCATCAGGCTCATCGCGAACTGGTTGAGATGATAGCCCTTGCGCGCGCGCTTGGCGGTATAGACCCGCGTGCCGGGAATATCGTCGAACTCGGCGAGGTATTCGTGAATGTTCACGTCGGATGGGTTGCTCATGGAATCAGTCCTTCCAGTAGAGCCGCATGGGATTGTCGACGAGCAGCTTGCGCTGGAGTTCCGCCGTCGTCGCGATGCGGGGAATATAGTCGACGAGCTTGCCGTCGTCAGGAATGTGGCTCTTCATGTTCGGGTGCGGCCAGTCGGTGCCCCACAGCACGCGATCCGGAAACCGCTCCACGATCGTCCGCGCGAACGGCACGACATCGTCATAGCCGGGCGGCCCGGCGACCGAGAGGCGCTCGGGGCACGTCACCTTGGACCAGACGTTCTCGTTCTCCGCCATGAAGCGCACGAACAGCTGGAAGTCCGGCCCGTCGACCGGCTTCGACACGTCGGGACGGCCCATGTGATCGACCACCACCGTCGTCGGCAGCGAGGTGAAGAAATCCCACTTCTCGGCGAGATCCGCCGCCTCGAAATAGACGACGACATGCCAGCCCAGAGCCGCGATCTTGTCGATGATGCCCCGGTAATAATCGTCTGGCTTGGGATCGACGAGACGCTTGACGTAGTTGAACCGGACGCCGCGCACCCCGGCCGCGTGCATTTCGGCCAGTTCGTCATGGCTGACGTCCGGCCGGACCGTGGCCACGCCGCGGGCGCGATCCCCGGCGGCACGCACCGCATCGATCATCGCCCGGTTGTCGGCGCCGTGGCAGGTTGCCTGGACGATGACGTTGCGTTCGAAACCGAGATAGTCGCGCAACTCGAACAGCTTGTCCCGGCCGGCATCGCAGGGCGTGTACTTGCGCTCGGGCGCGTAGGGGAAGGCATCGCCAGGCCCGAAGACGTGGCAATGCGCGTCCACCGCGCCCGGGGGCGGCGTGAAGGTCGGCTTGGCCGGCTGGGGGTGGAACACCCGCCAGTCGAGATCCATCGTGAAGGCGGGATCCTTCAGCATCGTCAGAGGCCCCGCGCCTTCAGGCTGGCGTCCAGCCGGGGGAAGACGCGGCGGGCATTGCCCTCGAAGATCATCGCTTTTTCCTCCGCCGGGATATCCAGCGCATCGACGTAGCGTTTGGTGTCGTCGAAGTAGAATCCGGTCAGCGGATCGATGCCGCGCACCGCGCCGACCATCTCCGAACCGAACAGGATATTCTTCTTCTCGATCACGTCGGCCAGCAGGTTGATCCCCGGCTGGTGATAGACGCAGGTATCGAAGAACACGTTGTTCATCAGGTGCGTCGAGAGATCCGGCTGCTTGAGCATATCCGCCAGCCCGCGATAGCGGCCCCAATGATAGGGCACCGCGCCGCCGCCGTGCGGGATGATGAAGCGCAGTTCCGGGAAGTCCTTGAACAGATCGCCCTCGATCAGCTGCATGAACGCGATCGTGTCGGCAGCGATGTAGAAGGCCCCGGTGGCGTGCAGCCCCGGATTGCACGATCCCGAGACGTGGATCATCGCCGGCACGTCCAGCTCTACCATCTTCTCGTACATCGGATACCAGTAACGGTCCGTCAGCGGCGGCGAGGTGAAGTGGCCGCCGCCCGGATCGGGGTTCAGGTTGCAGCCGATGAAGCCCATCCCGACGCACCGTTCCAGTTCCTCGATCGAGGCCTGCAGGTCGGTGCCGGGGGACTGCGGCAGCATGCACACGCCGATGAAGTTTTCCGGGAACAGCCCGACCACACGGGCGATCAGATCGTTGTTGACCCTGCTCCAGGCCTGGCTGACCCCGGCATCGCCGACATGGTGCGCCATCGCCGAGGCGCGGGGGCTGAAGATCGTCAGATCGGCGCCACGCTCCTTCACCAGCCGCAGCTGGTTCTTCTCGATCGTCTCGCGGATCTGATCGTCGGATATGTCAGGATAGGCCGGAGCTTCCGTGCCGGCCTTGAACGCCGCCTTCTGCAGGTCGCGCCAGTCGTTATGGGCGGCCGGCGCGGTGGTGTAGTGGCCATGACAATCGATGATCATGCGGGGACATTCCTCTGTGCGGCTTCTTCGCGAAGCTCGGTTGATGTGTCAATCGGGCCCGGCAAAGCCGGCGGCATCGCGGCGCGGATCGCATCGATCATACCGGCCACGCCGGCCGCGGATGCTGCCTGCGGGTATTGCGCGGAAAAATCCTGCCGGGCCGCGGTGGCGGTGGCCATCAGCGGCTCGATCCCCGTCTCGGCAACCGTGCGGGCCGCCTCGCGCATCTCCTCGGCGCGCCGCTCGCCATGTTCCAGCGCCCGGCTGATCATGTAGGCGGCAAGCTTCTCCCAGTCATCGGACGGGAGCAGGTTCGAAAGCGTCGCCAGCACGCGATCCTCGACGCCGTACGCGCGGGCGGCGAGCATCGACTCGGTCAACAGCGCCTCGACACCCTTGATCACGACCGATCGGCACATCTTGGTTGCCGATGCCTTGCCGACCTGATCGGAGAAAACCTCGATCCCCGCGAAACCCAGCGGCTCCGCAACCGCCGCGAAGGCCGCCGCGTGCGGCCCGCCCAGCAGCATCGGCGATGCCGCGCGCTTCGGGTGGATCGGCGACATCACCGCCGCCTCGACATAGCGCCCGCCCGCCCCGTCGATCGCGGCGGCGCTGGCCTGCTTCTGCCCGGGGGAAGCCGAGTTCATGTCGAGGAAGAAGGCGCCTGGCGCCATTCCCGGCGCGACCGCCTCGGCAGCGATCAGATCGTTCGCGGCGGTCACCGCGCTTATGACGAGTTCGGCATCCTCAGCCGCTTCGGCCGCGGATCGCGACGGCACGATACCAAGCGCGGCGGCGTACCGCGATGGCGCGCTGCCGGGATCGTCGAACTTCACGTCCCACGCGGCAAGGTCGTGACCGGCCAGATCCTCGGCCAGCGTTCTGCCGACCTCGCCCAGACCGATCAGCGCGATCCTCACTGCCCGGCCCACGCCGCGCGGGGCACCAGCACCTCGCCGCGCATCAGCAGCCGCGCCGTACGCAGCAACGCGGCCTGCTTCACCTGCACCGCGCCGCCGACCACCTCGACATCCATGGTTACCGTAAAGAACCCTGTCGGATGCTCGACCTCGATATTGCCGGGATCGGCGATCGTCGCGACTTCGCTGGCGACCGATCCCGGCACCAGACAGGCGGTGGCGACCGAGACCGCCCCGAATACCCCGATGGAATCGTGCACGCGGATCGGGATGAACGTCCGCGTGCAGACCGATCCCCCCTCTCGCGCCGGCGCCAGCAGGCTCATCTTGGGCACCGTCTTCTTCTCGACATCGCCAAGGTTCATCATCGGCCCGACGATGCGGCGGATCGCCTCCACCTTCGCCCGCACATCTGCCTTGGCTTCCAGTTCGGCGGGCGTTTCATAGCCGGTCGCCCCGACATCCTCGGCCTTCAGGCACACCACCGGCATGCCGTTGTCGATGCAGGTGACGCGCACGCCCTCCACCACGTCCACGGCATTGCCGGTCGGCAGCAGCGCGCCGCAGGTCGATCCCGCGACATCCAGGAAATCGACCGGGATCGGCGCGTGCGTTCCCGGCACCCCGTCGATCCGGGCATCGCCATCGTAGCGCACCGCGCCGTCCGGCGTCTGGACGTGAGCGATCGCCAGGCTCTGCGTATTTTCCATCCAGATGCGGACGGAGGTCACGTCGCCCGCGACGGGAACGATCCCCTCCTCGATCGCGAAGGGGCCGACGCCGGCGAGGATGTTGCCGCAATTCTGGTTGTCGGACACCTCGGCCCGGTCCGGCCAGACCTGCAGGAACAGGTAATCCACGTCGGCATCGTTGCGCTCGGATCGCTTGACGATCGCGACCTTGCTGGTCAGCGGATGCGCGCCGCCCATGCCGTCAATCTCGCGCGGATCGGGCGATCCCATCGCCGCGAGCAGCACCCTGTCCCGCGTTTCCACATCGGCCGGCAGATCGCCCGCGCGAAAGAAGAGCCCCTTGGAGGTGCCGCCGCGCAGCACCGAGCAGCGTATCGCCGTCTGCCTCATCGCCGTCTGCTTCCTCAGTCCGCCGGATCGTCGAGATAGACCAGCCCGCGCTCGGCGAGCTTGCCGCGCATGTTGTAGATGTCGAGCCCGAGTTCGCCCGCCGCCAGCCGGGCGCGCTTGTCGCCCTCGTTCGCCTCGCGGGCGCGGCCCTTCTTCAGCACCTCCGCCGCTTCCTCGCGCTTGACGACGACGACGCCGTCATCGTCGGCGACGATCACGTCGCCCGCATTCACGTAGGCGCCGGCGCAGACGATCGGCATCTGCACGTTGCCGACGGTTTCCTTGATCGTCCCCTGCGCGAACACCGCCTTGGTCCACACCGGAAAGCCCATGTCGCGCAGGTCGGCAGTGTCGCGCACGCCCGCATCCATGATGAGCCCGCGAACGCCGTGGGCGATCAGGCTGGTCGCCAGAAGATCGCCGAAATAGCCGTCCTCGCAGGGGGAGGATGGCGAGACGACCAGGATGTCGCCGGGCTTCGACTGTTCGACCGCGACGTGGATCATCCAGTTGTCGCCGGGCGAAACCTCGCACGTCAGCGCGGTGCCGGCGATGCGCGTACCCTGCTGGATCGGGCGCATGTAGGCCGCGAGCAGGCCCTTGCGGCCCTGCGCCTCGTGCACCGTCGCCACACCGAGCGCAGCCAGCCCGTCGACGATCTCGAGATCCGTGCGGTTCACGTTGCGGCGGACGACGCCCATCTGCTTCCTCTCAAACTCTTCGCGAAACCTTGGGGCTGCATATAACCGTGCCCGCCCGGCGGCAATGGCCGGATCGGCGCTCAGCCGCTTGCGCGCACGCCGCGGCGCGCCACCGCGCGCAGATCGCGCCGGCGATCGATATCCGCCACGCATCCGGCACCCCCGGCGATCCAGCGGACCCGCGCGGGATCGGGGCGGAAGCCGCGATCCCCCTGCCCGATCGCGATGGTCCGCACGCCGCAGGCCAGCACCGGATGCCCCGGCGTGCCGCGATGGCGCGGGCGGACGATGCCCGCCCTGCCCCGCCCCGCGCGGATCAGCCGGCGCGGCACGCCCGGATCCATATCCGGCATGTCGCCGAGGAAAACGAAGGCGTCCCGCTCGATCGGACGAAGTGCTGCAACCCCGGTGCGCAGCGTATCGGACAGCGGGGCGCCCGGCCTTCCCGCCCGTACCACCACGACGCCGTGCAACCCCGTAACCCGGACCAGCGCCCGGACGCGGCCCGGCCGCGCCGTCACCACGATCACCCGCCGGGCTGGGGCAGCGCGCGCGCTGCGTATCGCATGGAGGAGAAGCGGATCACCGCGAAGAGACGCGAACAACTTATCGGCGCGGCCGAACCGCCGCGAAGCCCCGGCGGCGAGGAGGATCGCCGCCCTCATCGAAGACGGCCGGTCAGATCTCTACCTGGCTGCCGAGTTCGACGACGCGGTTGGTGGGAAGCTTGAAGAATTCCATCGCGCTTTCCGCGTTCCGCAGCATCCAGGCGAACAGCTTCTCCCGCCAGATCGCCATGCCCGGTCGGGATGAGGCGATCAGCGTCTGCCGGGCGAGGAAAAAGCTTGTGTCCATCATCTTGAACACCGGGCCGCAGTCGGTCGCCCCGGCCAGGGCGGCGGGCACATCCGGATCCTCCATGAAGCCGTACCGGATGATCATCCGATAGAATCCCTGCCCGAGATCCTCGAACGTGCTGCGCCCGCCGACGCGGACATACGGGACGTCCTCGATCTTCACGGTCAGCAGCAGCACGCGTTCGTGGAGCACCTTGTTGTGCTTCAGGTTGTGGAGCAGCGCGTGGGGCACGCCGTCCGGCGTGGAGGTCATGAACACGGCGGTGCCCGGCACCCGGCTGGCCGAATTGACCGCCGAGCGGACGAACACCTGCACCGGCATCGCCGATTCCCGCAGCCGATCCAGCATCAGCTGCCGGCCCTTGGCCCACGTCGTCAACAGGGTGAAGGCGATCAGGCCAATCAGCAGCGGGAACCAGCCGCCGTCCGGCACCTTCGTCAGGTTGGCGGCGAAATAGGCGAAGTCGACCAGGAAGAACACGCCGACCAGGACACCGGCCAGGATCCGGTTCCACCCCCACAGCACGAACAGCACGACCGCGAGCAGGCAGGTATCGATCAGCATCGCGCCGGTCACCGCGATCCCGTAGGCCGCGGCCAGATTGCTGGAGGTCCGGAAAGTGAGCACCAGCAGGATCACCATCACCATCAGCGCCCAGTTGATGACCGGGATGTAGATCTGCCCGGCGGCGGCCGAACTGGTGTGAATGATGCGCAGCCGCGGCATGAAGCCGAGCTGGATGGCCTGCTGCGTCACCGAGAACGCGCCCGAAATCACCGCCTGGCTGGCGATCACCGTGGCCATCGTCGCCAGGATTACGAGCGGCAGGCGCAGATTATCCGGCGCAAGCAGGAAGAACGGGTTGCGGATTACCTCCTGCGCAGCCGCAGGATCGAGCGCCAGGATCATCGCCCCCTGGCCCAGATAGTTGAGCATCAGCGCCGGCAGGACGAACGCCATCCACGATACGCGGATCGGATTGCGCCCGAAATGGCCCATGTCGGCGTAGAGCGCCTCGGCTCCCGTCACCGCCAGCACGACCGAGCCCATCGCAAGAAAGGCGCGGATCCCGTCGGTAAGGAAGAAGCGCGCGGCGTACCACGGGTTCAGGGCGATCAATATGCCCGGATTGCTGAAGATGTGGATCAGGCCGAGCGCCGCCAGCACGATGAAATAGACCACCATGATCGGGGCGAACAGCGCCCCCACCTTGGCGGTGCCGCGCGCCTGGATCATGAACAGGCCGATCAGGATGCCGACGGCGATGATCGGCGCCATCGGCGCGAACCGCGCCTCGACGACGCTCAGGCCCTCCACAGCGGAGAGCACGGAGATGGCCGGCGTGATCATGCTGTCGCCGTAGAACAAGGCGGTGGCGAACACGCCGAGCAGGACGATGCCCTTCGTCCAGCGCGCGCCTTCCGACTTGCGGTTGATCAGCGCCAGCAGCGCCAGGCTGCCGCCCTCGCCCTTGTTGTCCGCCCGCATGATGATCGACACATACTTGATCGTGACGACCAGCATCATCGACCAGAAGATCAGGCTGAGCACCCCCAGGATGTGCAACTCGTCGGGCACCAGAGGGTGGTGCCCGGCGAACGTTTCGCGAAAGGCGTAGAGCGGGCTGGTGCCGATATCGCCGAAGACGATCCCCACCGCGCCGAGCGACAGCTTCAGCAGCCCGCCGCTGCCATGGGAGTCCCCGTGGCCCGGTTCCGATGGCTCGCGCCCCGACGGGAGTGTCCCGGCCGGCTGTGTCTCGTTCATCGATCGATGGACCTTGCCCTGCGCACCGCCGCCCGCCTCATACGAGCCCGCGGGCCGTCGGCGGGCGCGGCGCGAACTAGCATGGCGGTTACGGCGCCGCAATATAGGCAAGGATCCGGCACGGTGGACGCGGTAAGGCGTTTGCTGCGTGCCAACGGGATGAGGAAGCCAGAATGCGCATCGGAGTGCCCACGGAGATCAAGAATCACGAATATCGGGTCGGGCTGACGCCGCCTTCCGCCGCCGAACTGGTGGCCGCCGGGCACGATCTGTTCGTCGAGAGCGGCGCCGGCCGCGGAATCGACTTTGACGATGCCGCCTATCGGGCCGCCGGCGCGACGATCGTCGGCACCGCCGCGGAGGTCTTCGCGCGATCGGACATGATCGTGAAGGTCAAGGAGCCGCAGGCTTCCGAGATCGCGATGCTGGAGCCGCGCCACCTTTTGTTCACCTACCTCCACCTCGCCGCCGACAAGCCGCAGGCAGAAGGGCTGATGCGATCGGGCGCGACCTGCATCGCATACGAAACCGTCACGTCGCGCAGTGGGGCGCTGCCGCTCCTGAAGCCGATGTCGGAGGTGGCGGGGCGGATGTCGATCCAGGTCGGCGCGCACTATCTCGAAAAGGAACAGGGCGGGCGCGGCGTGCTGCTGGGCGGCGTGCCGGGCGTGGCGCCGGCCCGCGTGGCTATCCTGGGCGGGGGCGTCTCCGGGCTGAACGCGGCGCAGATGGCGGTCGGACAGCGCGCCGACGTGACGATCTACGACATCAACAACGATCGCCTGGCGGAACTGGACACCTATTTCGGCAGCCAGATCAAGACCGCCTATGCCAGCCGGGCTGCGATCGCGGCGGCGGTTGCGCGCGCGCACCTCGTCATCGGCGCGGTGCTGGTGCCGGGAGCGGCCGCGCCCAAGCTGGTCACCCGCGAAATGCTGAAGACGATGAAGCGCGGATCGGTGATCGTCGATATCGCGATCGATCAGGGCGGCTGCTTCGAAACCTCGCGCCCCACCACGCATGACGATCCGGTGTTCGAGGTGGACGGGATCATCCACTATTGCGTCGCGAACATGCCCGGCGCGGTGGCCCGCACGTCCGCCTTCGCGCTCAACAATGCGACGCTGCCGTTCGTCCTCCGGCTGGCGGCGCAAGGTGCCGAGGCGGCGATGGCGGCGGACCCCCATCTTGCGGCGGGGCTCAACGTCTCCGGTGGCAAGATCCGCCACCGGGCCGTGGCCGACGCGCTTCAGATCGCGATGGATTGATGGAACACACCGGGAACATCGGCGTTCTTGCCCCGAATTCAAACGACGGGACGACGCCGATGACCGAGAACCCGAAGAACCACCCTACCTCGAATGCCGAGAAGGATCCCGATGACTGGACGACCGGCGACGAGCCGATGACGGGTGCGCAGGCATCCTACCTCAAGACGTTGAGCGAGGAAGCGCATGAGCCATTCCAGGACGATCTGACCAAGGCCGACGCCTCCAAGCGGATCGATGCGCTGCAGGAACAGACCGGCCGGGGCAAGTAACCCCCGGCCCGCCGCCGTCATACGTCGGGGGAGCGCCGCTAAGCGCGGGCTTCTCCGATGCGGCCGGCGCGAACCCCCGATCTAGCGGTTCGCCCTTGATGCCGCGAGTTCGGCGACGCGCCTCTCCAGATCGGCGCGCCACGGCGCGGCGGCCGGGGCGCGGGCCAGCAACGCGCGCCAGATCTCTTCGGCGCGTTCCGTCTGCCCGGCCTGCGCATAGGCCATGCCCATGAAGAAGGGCGGGCCGGGATGCTCCGGGTTGATCCGGGCGGCACGATCGAAGGCGAGTTGCGCGGCCGGCGACATCATTCCGCCGCCATGGATCACCAGCGCATTGCCCAGCCCGACCCACAGGTCGGCACTCTTGGGGTTCTTCTCCAGCCCGCCCTTGATCAGCGCGATGGCATAGCGGTTCCAGCCCTGCCGGTGCATCGCATCGGCGGCGTCGAGGATCTGCGCGGCGCCCCCGAACCGCTCCATCATCTTGGTCCGCTCGGTAGCAAAGGCGCTGTCCGGCTGGCGCGCGTCGGCCGGCGGGGCGGTCGGTTTGCCGGCGAGGGTGGGATTGCCCTGCCACGCATAGCCGGCCACGCCGAACAGCAATGCCGCGCCCAGCAGTTCGAGCGTGGCCCGCGGCATGCGTCCGAACCGCCAGAGCAGCCCGCCGACGGCGATCGCCAGCCCGGCAAGGATCAGCCAGCCGGTCATGCCGCGCGCTTCCCCGGACGGCGGAAACGGCCCCGCGCGACCCATGCGCCCGCCACGATCAGCAGTATCGGCGCAGCCCAGAGCGGCCAGGTTATCGGGTCCAGCGGCGGATCGTAGCTGACCCAGTTGCCGTAGCGCGCGATCAGCCAGTCGCGGATCGCGGTTGGCGACTCACCGGCAGCGATGCGGCGGCGGACCAGCGCGCGCATGTCGCCCGCCAGTTCGGCATCGCTGTCCGCGATCGACTGGCCCTGACAGACCAGGCAGCGCAGACTGGTCATCAGCGTCTTGGCGCGGGCCTCCTGCGCCGGATCGGGCAGCGCGGTGTTGGCCAGTTCGGCCGCGGGCAGCAGCGAGTCGGCAACCGCTGGCTCGGCGCCGGAAAACGCCACGGCGATTGCCAGCGCGATCGGCCACGGCGTGCGGCTCATCGCCCGGCCTCCCGAACGGCCGCCAGGATATCGGGTACGTCCGCGGGGCGGATGTCGCCGATATGCTGGTGGCGGATGATGCCCTTGCCGTCGATCACGAAGGTCTCCGGCACACCCGACGATCCGAGTGCAAGCTGGACCGAACTGTCGCTGTCCGATCCGATCGCCGCATAGGGATCGCCCCAGCGTTGCAGAAAGCCGGCGACGTCTTCGGAGCGGTCGCGAACGGCGATCGCGTCGATCTCCACGCCCGCCTGGCGAAGTTGCAGGAGCTGCGGGGATTCCGCGGCGCATGGCACGCACCAGCTGGCAAAGATGTTCAGCAGGCGCGGCTTGCCCGACGTGAACGCCGCCCGTGAAACGCTGGGCCGGCCCGGCAGAGCGGCGGGCAGCGCGAATTCCGGCAGCGGCTGCCCGATCAGCTTGGACCGGATCGTGCTGCTCGACGGCCGGATCAGCCCGCTGGCGAACAGCCCTGCGAAGATCAGGAACAGCACCAGCGGCGCCCACAGGATGAGGCGGATCGTTTGCGTCTTCATCGCCTTGTCAGCTCCACGCCAACCGCTGCTGATCGCTGCGGCGTTCGCGGCGAACCCGCCCGACCAGCGACAGCAGCCCGCCAAGGGCGATCATCGCGCCCCCCGCCCAGATGAGCGTAACGAACGGCTTCCACCACAGCCGCAGCTGCCAGCGCCCTTCGCCGTCCGTCTTGCCGACGACCGCGTAAAGCTGCCCGTCGGCCACGGTGGTGATCGCCGCCTCGCTCGTCTCGGTCGGCGGCGTCCAGAACATCCGCGCCTCCGGCCGGATGACGAACGCGGCGCGGTCGCCGCGGGTGACGGTGAGGTGCGCCTGCACCGCCGTCCAGTTCGGCCCGGCTACCGGCTCCACCCCGTCGAGGCGCAGCGCAAAGGGGCCGACGCGGTGGGTTTCACCGATCCGGGCGGCGACCAACGTCTCCTTGGTGAAGGCGCTTTCGGACGCCATGCCGCCCAGGCTGACCGCGATGCCCAGGTGCGAGATGACCATGCCGTAGGTGAACATCGGGGTGCGGCGCAGATTGCGCTTCCACAGCGGCGCCAGGCTCGCCGCACCGACGCCGGCGGCGACGACCAGGCCGAGCAGCGGCAGGATGCGGATGCCCGGCGCCAGCAGCACGACCGCCGCCAGGGCGAGCACGGTAAGCAGGATCGGCAGCGCGAGCCGGCCGAGGAGCGGCCGCAGCTCATCCCGGCGCCATCGCAGCAGCGGCCCGGCCGCCATGACCACCATCAGCAGCAGGGCGATCGGGCCGGCCGCGGCATCGAAATAAGGCGGGCCGACCGACAGCTTCTCCCCCGTGACGGCTTCCGCGCCGAGCGGGTAGAGCGTGCCGATCAGGACGATGCCGAGGATGGCCGACAGCAGCAGGTTGTTGACCACCAGCGCGCCTTCGCGGCTGACGGCGTTGAACTGCGATCCTTCCTTCACCGTGCCGATGCGCAGCCCGAACAGCAGCAGCGCGCCGCCGATATAGATTGCCAGCAAGGCCAGGATGAACGCCCCGCGCCGGGGATCGACGGCGAACGAATGCACGCTGGTCAGGATGCCCGAGCGGACGAGGAACGTGCCGACCATGCTCATCGAAAAGGCGACGACGGCCAGCATCACCGTCCAGGCGCGCAGCCCGTCACGCGTGGCGAGCACGGTGACCGAGTGGAGCAGCGCCGTGGCCGCGAGCCAGGGCATCAGCGACGCGTTCTCGACCGGATCCCAGAACCACCAGCCGCCCCAGCCGAGTTCGTAATAGGCCCAGTAACTTCCCGCGGTGATGCCGAGCGTCAGGAAGATCCACGCCCCCAGCACCCACGGCCGCATCGCTCGCGCGAACGTCGCGCCGACATTGCGCGTCACCAGCGCGCCGACCGCAAACGAGAAGGCGACCGACAGGCCGACATAGCCGAGGTAGAGCGTCGGCGGGTGAAAGGCGAGGCCGGGATCCTGGAGCAAGGGGTTGAGCCCCGCGCCCTCGGCCGGCGCCGGATCGAGCCGGGCGAACGGGTTGGAGGCGAACAGCAGGAAGGCATAGAAGCCCAGCGCGATGGCTGCCTGTGCGCCCAGCGTGGCGATCAGCGTCCGCTCATCCAGCCGCCGCTCGAACAGGGCGACGGCACCCCCGGCAATCGCCAGGATCGTCACCCACATCAGCATCGAGCCTTCGTGGTTCCCCCACGTGCCGGCGAACTTGTACAGCCACGGCTTGGCGGAATGATCGTTCGCGGCGACCAGCGCCACCGACAGATCGACCTGCAGGAACAGCAGGATCAGAATGACGAAGGCAAGCGCGGTCAGCACGCCTTGCGCGATCGCCACCGGGCGCACCGCCGGCAGTGTCGCCTCGCCGCCGCCGCGCAGGCCGCTGATCGCCAGCACGAACTGCAGCGCCGCCAGCGCCGCCGCGAGCCACAACGCGGCAAGGCCGGCCTCGGCGATCAAGGCTCGAGGCTCTTCGACGTGTGCATGTCGCCGGCAATCTGCGGCGGCATGTAGCGTTCGTCATGCTTGGCCAGAATGTTGGTGGCGACGAAGCCGCCGCCGCGCTGGAACGCGCCCTCCGCCACCACGCCGCTATTTTCCTTGAACAGATCGGGCACGATGCCCGTGAAGCGCACGGGCACCGTCTGCTGCCCGTCGGTCACCATGAAATCGATCGTCACGCCGTCGGCAGCGCGCCGGATCGACTTGTCGGCCACCATCCCGCCCAGCCGCACCGGGCGGCCCGGCTCCACGCCGTCGCGTGCGGCGTCGGTGGGCGTGTAGAAATAGGCCGCCTGGCTTTTCAGCGCGGACATGGCGAGGAGCGCCGCGCCGACGAGCGCGACGACCGCCAGCAGCGCCAGCGACAGTCTTTGGTGCTTGGCCTTCATTTACGCCGTATCGCCTCCGCGCGGGCCTCTGCACGTCGCATCGCCACGAAGCTGGCGAGCGTCAGCAGCGAAGTGCCGCCGATCGCCAACCCATAAGCGGCGACGATGAACGGCCAGTGATTCACGCGTCCGCCAATCGCCGCAGCCGCGCTTCGACCTTGGCCTCCGCGAGCATCGCCCGCATCCGCATCAGCACGATCGCGGCGAACAGCAGGGTGAAGCCCAGCATGGCGATCGGCAGCGGCCACAGAATGGATCCATCGATCGTCGATCCGCGCAAGGTGATGCTCTGCCCCTGGTGGAGCGTGCGCCACCACAATACCGAGTAATGGATGATCGGCAGGTTGACCGCGCCCACCAGCCCGAAGATCGCCGCCACGCGGGCCGAAGCGCCGCGTTCATCGCCGGCATTGGCGAGCGCGATGTAGCCAAGATAGAGGAAGAACAGCACGAGCATCGATGTGAGGCGCCCGTCCCACTCCCACCATGTGCCCCAGGTCGGCCGCCCCCAGATCGATCCGGTGGCGAGCGCCAGCGCGGCGAACAGCGCGCCCGGCGCCGCCCCCGCGCGCGCCGCGACGGCCGCAAGCGGATGGCGCCAGACCAGTTGCATCAGGCTGCACGCCGCGATCATCCCCCACCCGGCCATGCCCAGCCACGCGCTCGGCACGTGGACGTAGAGGATGCGGACGCTCTCGCCCTGCAGGTAATCGGCCGGCGTATAGAACAGCCCCGCCGCCACCGCGACCGCGACGAGCACGGCCCCGCCCCAGCCCAGCCACGGCGTGAGCGGCCGGGCGATGCCCAGGAAGCGATTGGGGTTGGCGAAAATGTGCATCGGCAAGGCGACGCATATTAGATCAGCTTGCCCGCCCCCGTCCAGCCGGGCCTGAGGCGCACGGGGGCGCCCGCAGATCGCTCGCATCCTGCGCGATCGCCGCTAGGATCAGGGCCATGATTCGCCCGATCGCTCCCCTCGCTTTCCTGCTGCTCTGCGCAGCGCCCGCGACCGCGCAGGAGGCCGCACCGCCGGCGCCCTCCCCTCCCGCGGCGCTCCCTGCGCAGCCGCGGCCGGCGGTCGTCCGGGTGGCGCTCCAGACGACTCTCGGCACGATCGAGATCGAAGTGGAAACCGGGCGGGCGCCGATCACCGCGGGCAACTTCCTCCGCTACGTCGATGGCAAGCGGCTCGACGGGACGACCTTCTACCGGGCGGTAAAGGTGCAGGAGGGGTTCGGGCTGATCCAGGCGGGCGTGCGCAACGAGGCAAAGCGCGTGCTGCCGAACATTCCCCATGAACCGACCACGAAGACCGGGCTGAGCCACACGACCGGCACGATTTCGATGGCCCGCGCAGCACCGGGCAGTGCGAGCGGGGATTTCTTCATCACGCTCGGCGATATGACGAGCATGGATGCGCACCCCGAACAGCCCGGCGACAATCTCGGCTTCGCGGCGTTCGGCAAGGTCGTCGGGGGAATGGACGTGGTGCAGCGTATCCTCGACGCGCCGAAATCACCTACCGAGGGCGAAGGCGTGATGAAGGGGCAGATGCTGGCACCGACGATCGGCATCGTCACCGCCCGCCGCGTGCCGATACCCGCGCCCGCGCCTGCCCCTGCGCCTGCCCCACTCGCCACCGAGGCGGACGGCCAGCGTCAGTCGACCCGCGTCAGCCCGGCCGCATAATCCCGCGCCCGCCGGGCGTAATCGATCGCGGAGCGGCGCAGCCCCTCGATCGCGTCTTCATCCAGCATACGGACGACGCGCGCCGGGCTGCCGACGATCAGGCTGCCCGGCGGAAAGATCTTGCCCTCGGTAACGAGCGCGCCCGCGCCGACGAGGCAATTGTCGCCGATCTCGGCACGGTTGAGCACCGTCGCCCCCATGCCGATCAGCACGTTGTTGCCGATCTTGCAGCCATGGAGGATTGCGCGGTGGCCGATCGTGCAGCCGACGCCGACGGTACACGGCACGCCGGGATCGCTGTGGAGGATCGCGCCCTCCTGCACGTTGCTGCGATCGCCCACGACGATCGGCGTATTGTCCGCGCGGATGACGGCGCGGAACCAGATGCCAACGTCGCGTCCGATCTGCGCATCGCCGATCAGCTGCGCGCCGGGCGCGATCCACGCCGATCCGTCCGCCGGCAGTGTCGGCCGCTGCCCGTCAATCTCGTACAGCGCCATCAGGCTGTCGCGGCCTTGGCATCGGCGCGGAAGGC
This sequence comes from Sphingomonas bacterium, assembly GCF_028292925.1. Lineage (GTDB taxonomy): Bacteria > Pseudomonadota > Alphaproteobacteria > Sphingomonadales > Sphingomonadaceae > JAQGLK01. Next base: position 1,814 of record NZ_JAQGLK010000044.1, on the reverse strand, counting down.
ATGGAGCAGCGGCTCGGTATAGCCGTTCGGCTGCTCGATGCCCTGGAACACCAGCGCCCGCGCCGCGCGGAAGGCGATGCTCGCGTCCGGATCGGGTGCCATCGGCCGGTAGAGCGGATCGCCCTCATTCTGTGCGTCGACCTTCGCCGCCATCCGCCGCAGCGACGCATCGACCTCGTCGGCCGAACACACGCCGTGCAGCAGCCAGTTCGCCATGTGCTGCGAGGATATGCGCAAGGTCGCGCGGTCCTCCATCAGACCGACATCGTGGATGTCCGGCACCTTGGAGCAGCCCACCCCCTGATCGATCCAGCGGACCACGTAGCCGAGGATCCCCTGCGCGTTGTTGTCCAGCTCCTGCGCGATCTCGTCCGCCGACCAGTTGGTGCCGGCGGCAAGCGGCACCGTGATCAGCGCGTCGAGCGGCGGGATGGGATCCGCCGCGATCTCCCGCTGGCGGGCGAACACGTCGACGGCGTGATAGTGCATGGCGTGCAGCGTCGCGGCCGTCGGGCTCGGCACCCACGCCGTCGTCGCGCCGGATTTGGGATGGCCGATCTTTTGCTCCAGCATGTCGGCCATGCGATCCGGCGCCGCCCACATGCCCTTGCCGATCTGCGCCTTGCCGGAGAGCCCGCAGGCGAGGCCGATCGCGACGTTGCGCGCCTCATAGGCCTTGATCCACGACGAATCGCGCATCGCGCCTTTGCGGACCATCGCCCCGGCGCGCATCGAGGTGTGAATCTCGTCGCCCGTGCGATCGAGGAAGCCGGTGTTGATGAAGACGATCCGGTCCCTCACCGCATGGATGCACGCGGCGAGGTTGGCAGAGGTGCGCCGCTCCTCGTCCATCACGCCGACCTTGATCGTGTGGCGCGCCAGCCCGAGCAGATCCTCGACAGCATCGAACAGCCGGTCGGTGAAGGCGGCCTCCTCGGGGCCGTGCATCTTGGGCTTTACGATGTAGATCGCGCGCGCGCGGCTGTTGCGGGTGCCGCCAGTGCCGGCCAGATCGTGCACGCCGATCAGGCTCGTCATGATCGCATCCAGGATCCCCTCCGGCGCGGCCGCCCCATCGGGCAGGCGCACGGCCGGCGTGGTCATCAGGTGGCCGACGTTGCGGACGAACAGCAGGCTGCGGCCGGGCAGCGTCAGATCGCCGCCGTTCGGTGCGGTGTAGGTGCGATCGGGGGCGAGCGTGCGGGTCATCGCCTTGCCGTCCTTGACGAAGCCGGCCGACAGATCGCCCTTCATCAGCCCCAGCCAGTTGGCGTAGGCGGCAACCTTGTCCTCGGCGTCCACCGCCGCGATCGAATCCTCCAGATCGACGATGGTCGACAGCGCCGATTCCAGCACGACATCGGCAACCCCGGCGCAATCCTTGCCGCCGATCGGGTGGGCGCCATCGACGACGATTTCGATATGCAGGCCGTTGTGGCGGAGCAGGATGGTATCGGGTGCCTGCGGATCGCCGCGATAGCCGACGAACGCCGCCGGATCCGCCAGTGCCGGCACCAGCGCACCATCGGCCACGGCGTAAGCGCGCGCGTCCGCATGGCTGCCGCTGGCGAGAGGGACGGCCTGATCGAGAAACGCCTTGGCCCGTGCGATCACCGCCGCGCCGCGTGCCGGATCGTATCCGGGCTGCTCGGTGCCGGTGCGCGGCACGGCATCGGTGCCGTAGAGGGCATCGTACAGGCTCCCCCAGCGCGCGTTGGCGGCGTTGAGCAGGAAGCGGGCGTTGAGCACGGGAACGACGAGCTGCGCCCCGGCAAGCCGGGCAACCTCGTCGTCGACAGCGCCGGGCGCGATCT
>NZ_JAQGLK010000012.1 GCF_028292925.1 Sphingomonas bacterium | reverse complement strand
TCGGCAATCTGCCCTACGCGTTCGCCCGTCGCTTCGGCGTGGCGATCGCCGACGACGGCGATGCCGGGACGATCGTGGCGCTGCGCGAGGGGGCCGATCCGAAGGCGCTGATCGAGGTCCGCCGCGTCCTCGGCCGCCGCTTCGCGGTGGAGCGTGCCGGGGTCGAGCGGTTCGACCGGATTCTTTCCGAACGCTACGCGATGGACGGGCAGGCCGCGGCGGACGCGGCGGGCACGCTCGGCCTCGGCGATGAACTCAGCATGCTGGCCAGCGACCTGCCGACGGCGGACGACCTGCTCGACTCGGCCGACGATGCCCCGGCTATCCGCCTGATCAACGGCATCATCGCCGATGCCGCCCGGCAGGGCGTGTCGGACATCCACATCGAACCGTATGAGAGCGGCCTCGTCGTCCGGATGCGTATCGATGGCGTGCTGCGCGAGACGCTGCGCATGCCGCCACACGTCGCCCCGGTGGTGGTGAGCCGCGTGAAGGTGATGGCGCGGCTGGACATTGCCGAGCGGCGCGTGCCGCAGGACGGCCGCATCGGCCTGACGCTCGGCGGCAAGCTGCTCGACGTGCGCGTCTCCACCCTGCCGAGCCGGGCGGGCGAGCGCGTCGTGCTGCGTATCCTGGACAAGGAGAATGCCGGCATCGGGCTCGATCAGCTCGGCATGCCGGAGGGCATCGAGCGGCTGTTCCGCGACGCGCTCGGCGATCCGAACGGCATCATCCTGGTCACGGGGCCGACCGGATCGGGCAAGACGACGTCGCTCTACGCCGGGCTGCGCCTGCTGAACGACGGGCGACGCAACATCCTGACGATCGAGGATCCCGTCGAATACGCGATCGACGGCGTCGGCCAGACGCAGGTCAACGCCAAGGTCGGGCTGACCTTCGCCGCAGGGTTGCGTGCGATCCTGCGGCAGGACCCGGACGTGGTGATGATCGGCGAGATCCGCGACCGGGAAACCGCCGACATTGCGGTGCAGGCGTCGCTCACCGGGCATCTCGTCCTCTCCACCGTGCACACCAACGATGCCGTCGGTGCGATCACCCGCATGCGCGACATGAAGGTCGAGCCGTTCCTGCTGGCCTCCACCCTGCGCGGCGTGATCGCGCAGCGGCTGGTGCGGCGGCTGTGCCCGCATTGTTCGGTGGCGATGCCCGCGCCCCCGTCCGTCGCCGCGCTGCTGGGGATCGAGGCCGGGGCGATCGTTCACGAACCGGGCGGCTGCGATGCCTGCGGGCACAGCGGCTACAAGGGCCGCATCGGCGTGTTCGAGGCGATCCGCATCGACGATACGATCCGGAGCCTGATCAATTCCGGTGGAGACGAGGCCGCGATCGCGGCGCACGGCTTCGCCCGGACGCCGACGCTGGCCAGTGCCGCCCGTGCGCTCGTTGTTCAGGGGATGACCACCCCGGAGGAGGCGGTCCGCATCTCTCGGCGTGAGAACTCCGATGGCTAAGTCGCTGCGATGACACGTTTCGACTATGTCGCGCTGGACACGGCCGGGCGCGAGCGGCGCGGCAACGTGCGCGCGCCGACAATAGAAGAGGCGCGGGCGCAGCTCGGATCCCGAAAGTTGTACGTCGTCCGCATTCACAGCGGATCGGGCGTGTCTCACCCCGCCTTGCTCGGCCGTCGTCCGGCTTTCCGTCGGCGCATGTCGGGCAAGCAGCTGACGTTGTTCACCCGGCAGCTGGCCACGCTCGTCCAGGTCGCGCCGCTGGAGGAATCGATCCGGACGATCGCCCGCCAGACGGAGGAGGCACAGGTCGCCCGTGTGCTGACGGGCGTCCACACCGGGGTGGTCGAGGGGCGCCGGCTCTCGGAGGCGATGACCCGCGAGGCATCGAGCTTTCCGCCGCTCTACCGGGCGATGGTCTCGGCCGGCGAGAGTTCGGGATCGCTGCCGACGATCCTGGAACGACTGGCCGATCTGCTCGAAAGGCAGGCAAAGGTGCGCGGCAAGGTACTGACTGCGCTTGCTTATCCGATCGTGCTGTCGATCGTCGCGATCTTCGTCGTCTTCGCGTTGATGGTGTTCGTGGTGCCGCAGGTCGTCGAGCAGTTCGACGATGTGGGGCAGACGCTGCCGCTGCTCACCCGCATCGTCATGGGGCTTTCCGGGTTCCTGGCCGCGTGGTGGTGGGCGCTGGCGATCGCGTTGGCGGGGTTGGTGCTGCTCGGCTGGCGGGCGATGCGCGATCCGGCGATCCGGCTGGCGGTGGATCGCCGCACGCTCCGGCTCCCGCTGATCGGCCGGCTGGTCCGCGATCTTCACGCCGCGCGGCTGGCGCGCACTCTCTCGACGATGGTGGCGAGCCGGCTGCCATTGCTCGAAGGGCTCGTCCTCACCACCCAGACGATCAACAACCGCGCGCTGCGCGCCGCATCGGCCGAGATCGTCGAATCGATCCGCGGCGGCGGCAGCCTGTCCGCCGCGCTCCGCCGGGCCGGCGTGTTTCCGCCGCTGCTGGTGTACATGGCGGCCAGCGGCGAGGCGGCGGGAAAGCTCGACACCATGCTCGAGCGCGCCGCCGACTATCTGGAGCGCGAGTTCGACGGCTTCACCGCCACTGCCTTGTCGCTGCTCGAGCCGGCGATCATCGTCGTCATGGGCGGCGTGGTGGCGGTGATCGTGCTGTCGATCCTGCTGCCGATCCTGCAACTCAACACGCTCGCCGGAGCATGAGGTAGATATGCGTACCCGACTGTCCCGCCGCCGCCCCGCACGGCCCCTGCCGCGCTCCGCCGAACACGGCTTCGCGCCCCGGCGGCGTTCCGCCGAACACGGCTTCACACCCCGGCGGCGTTCCGCCGAACACGGCTTCAGACCCCGGCGGCGCTCCGCCGAACACGGCTTCACACTGGTCGAACTGATGGTGGTGATCGTCATCATCGGGCTGCTCACCACCATCGTCGTCATCAACGTGCTGCCCAGCCAGGACAAGGCACGGGTGGAAAAGGCCAAGGCGGACATAGCATTGATCGAGCAGGGGCTGGAAATGTACCGGCTCGACAACCTCAACTACCCGGCGACGGGGGACGGGCTCCAGGCGCTGGTGACGCCACCTGCCAGCATGGCGCAGGGCGGCCGCTACCGTGCGGGCGGCTACCTGAAGCGCCTGCCCGAGGATCCCTGGGGCAAGCCCTATCAATATGCGTCGCCGGGACAGCACGGCCCGTTCGACATCTCCAGCCTGGGTGCGGATGGCCGGCCGGGTGGCGAGGGCGACGCTGCCGATCTCGGCAACTGGCGTTGAACAGGGCGCTGGGATGAGGCGGGTGGCCATGTGGCGCCGTCGGCGTTCCAGCGAACGCGGCTTCACGCTGGTCGAGCTGATGGTCGTCATGGCGATCATCGGGCTGGGGGCGGGCGTGGCGGTGCTGACGATGCCGGACGCGCGCGGCGACCTGAAGACCGACGCGGAAAGGTTTGCCGCCCGCGTCCGCGGCGCGCAGGATGCCGCGGTGATCGAGGCACGCGACATCGCGCTGACGTTGCGCCCGGATGGTTACAGCTTCAGCCGCTATTCGTCCGGCCGGTGGGTGCCGATCGCGACCAAGCCCTTCGCGCCGCAGCGTTGGGCGGAAGGAACGCAGGCGATCGTCGGCGATGGCGGCACTGCCCGTGTGACGTTCGACACGACCGGATCGGGCACCCCGGTGGATGTCGTGCTGGTGCGGGACGAACAGAGCGTGCGGATCCATGTCGGCGGCGATGGGACGGTGCGTGTCGGCGCCTGATCCCCGATCCGCCGAAAGCGGCTTCACCCTCATCGAACTGGTCGTCGCGCTGGCGGTGTTCAGCCTGGCGGCGCTGGCTCTGCTGCGGCTGGAGGGGGTCAGCCTGTCGAGTACGGCGCGCTTGCAGGACCGGCTGATCGGCCAGATCGTCGCCCGCAACATTGCGGTGGAGGCGCTGAGCGATCCCGAGCCGCCGACTATGGGACTCTCCAACGGCGAAGAGCAGAATGCCGGCCGGCTGTGGCGCTGGACCCGCCGGACGAGCGCCGCGCCCGGCCCGAAACTTCAGCGCATTGATATATCGGTGGCGGACGATCACGGCGCCGCCGCCGGCACGATGACCGTGTTCCGGCCGCTTTCATGACGCCGCGCGCTCGCCCCGACACCCCATCCGAACGCGGCTTCACGATCGTCGAGCTGATGGTATCGCTGCTGATCTTCGGGATGCTGGCAGCGGCGGGGGTGGCGTTGCTCGGGTTCAGCGTGCGCGCGCAGCAGGCGACTGCCGAGCGGCTGGACGAGAATGCGGCGTTGCAGCGCGCCCGCGCCATCCTCACCGCCGATCTGGCGCAGGCTGCCCCCCGCATCACCCGGAACCGCGACGGTGACCGCGTTGCCGCGTTCGCGGGGGGCACCGGCGCCGAAGGGGAGGTCGCGCTGGCGTTCGTGCGGCGCGGCTGGAGCAATCCCGATGGCGCTCCCCGCGCCGGGCTCCAGAAGGTCGAGTACCGCCTGGTGGCGGACCGGATCGAACGGCGCGCCTTTCCGATGCTGGACGGGGCGGAAATCGGCCCGCCGACCATCGTGATCGGCAACGTATCGGGCCTGCGGCTGCGTTACCGCAGCGGCGCGGATTGGCTGGATCGGTGGGATAATACGCGGCCGGACGCGATCCCGCAGGTGGTCGAGGCGGTGATCCAGGTGCCCCGCTTCGGCGCGGTACGGCAACTCTTTCTGACCGGCGCGGGTCTGTGACCGGCAGACCGCCAGCGATCGGCAAGGGCGCCGCGGAAGAGGGCGCCGCGCTGCTCACCGTGCTGCTGCTCGTCGCGGTGATGGCGGCGCTTTCGGCGGTGGTGCTGGAGCGGCTTCGGCTGGCGACCCACCTTGCCACCAACGGCATCGCGCTTGATCAGGCGCGCGCCTTCGCCGTCGGCGGGGAGGCGGTAATCGTCGCGCGGATCGCCGGCTTTGCGGGGCCGGGCATCGAGCGGACGACGCTGGCCGGCAACTGGAACAAGCGCGCTTTCACCATCCCGATCCCCGGAGGGCTGGCCGTGGCGCGGGTGCGCGATGGGGGCAATTGCTTCAACCTCAACAGTGTTGCCGAAGGCGCGACCGCGACCGAGCTGACGACCCGTCCGGCGGGCCAGCAGCAATTCGTCGCGTTGCAGGAGGCGCTCGGCATCGATCGCGGCACGGCGATGCGGATCGCCGCTGCGCTGGCGGACTGGATCGACGGCGATGTCGTGCCGAACCCCGGTGGCGCCGAGGATGCCGATTATGCCCGCGCCGCCCGGCCCTATCGTACCGCCAACACGCTGATCGCCGAGGGCAGCGAGTTGCGGGCGGTGGCCGGGGTGACGCCGGAAATCTATGCCACGCTCCGGCCGTGGATCTGCGCGCTGCCGGGGGCGCAGATGTCGCCGATCAACGTCAACACGCTGCTGCCCGATCAGGCGCCGCTGCTGGCGATGCTGCTGCCGGGAAGGATAGACGTGGGCCGCGCGCGCGAAGTGCTGGTCCGCCGCCCATCCGCCGGCTGGGGGAGCACGGCAGATTTCTGGCGGACGCAGACCCTCGCCAATCTGACCGTCCCGGCCGAGGCGGCCAGCCAGGTGCAGATCAAGACACGGTGGTTCGCGCTCGATCTCGACGTGCAGCTGGCGGGGGCGCAGGTGACCGAGACGGCGCTGATCGACGGAGGATTGGTGCCGGCCCGCGTTCTGCTGAGACGATGGGGGGAGGGCGAATGAGCGCGCGCGCCCTGTTGCTGTTCCTCGACGATGCGCCGGCATGCCACTGGCTGCGGCTGGAGGATGGCGTGATCACCGGCCGGGGGGACGCCGGATCGCCGCCGCCGCCGCCGGAGGACCGGCCCGATCGGGCGCGCGTCGTTGTGGTAGTGCCGGCGCAGGATGTCGCGCTTCATTGGGTGGATCTGCCCCCGCTCGCGCCGGCGCAGGCGATGGCGGCGGCGCGCCTCCTCGCCGCGGAAGCGAGCGCCGAGCCGGTCGACGGCCTCCATGTTGCGGTGCAAACGGCCGGGCCGGCCGGGGAGCCACGGGCGATCGCCATCACTTCCGCGTTCCGAATGGCCGGCTGGCTCGGCCACGCCGCCGCACTCGGCCACGATCCCGATCTCGTTTTGCCCCTCAGCCTGCTCATCCTCCCGCCCGAGAGCGGGATCCGCGGCATTGCCAGCGGCGATCTGTCGGTGGTGCGCGGCCCGATGCTCGCCTTCGCGGCCGAGCCGGAACTTGTGGCCGTTGCGGCCGGGGACGAGCCGATCGAGACGATCGGACGCGACCGATTCGAGGAGATGCTGGCCGAGGCGATCGCGGCACGCCCGCTCGATCTGCGGCAGGGGGCGTTCGCGAAGCGGCGGCGCTGGCGGATGGATTGGGCGCTCGTCCGCCGGCTGGCGGCGCTCGGGGCGGCGATTGTCGCGATCACGCTGCTGATCCAGTTCACGCTGATCCTCCGCTACTCATTCGCGGCGGATCGGCTGGAGGCGGAGGCGGAGACGGTGGCCCGCAGCGCGCTGCCGCGCGGCGCGAACATCGCCAACGTGCCCGTCCAGTTGACGGAGCGGCTGACCGCCCTGCGCGGCGGCGGCGGTGTTCGCGGCGGTGCGCGATACCCCGAACGTCGATCTCGCCAGCCTGCGCTTCGATCGCGACGGTAGCTTGCAGGTCCGCGTGCTGGCGGCCGGCCCGGCGGATGTCGCGACGCTCCAGGAACGGCTCGCTGCGTCTGGCTTTCTGGTGGCGGCCGGCGCAATCGGGGCGGCGGGCGGGCGGCAGAGTGCGGAGCTGACGGTGCGGGCGCCATGACGGCATCGCTGATCGACTGGTTCCGCGGGCGCACCCCGCGTGAGCAGCGTCTGTTGCTGGTGATGGCCGGGCTGTTTCTGATCGTCTTCGCCTGGCTGCTGGTGATCCGCCCGCTCGGCGATGCCCTGTCCGACGCGCGGGAACGGCACGGCCGCGCGGTCATCGCGCTGGCGGCCACGCGCGATCAGGCCGATGCCATCGCCGCCTTGCGGCGCGGCATCCGGCCGGTGTCGGCCGGATCGATCGTCGATCTGGTAACCAGTGCCGCCGCGCAGGGCGGTTTTTCGGCCGCGACAGTGACAGCGGAGGGTGGTGCCGGCGCCCGGCTCACCATCCCTGCGGTGCGGGCGCCGGCCTTCTTTGGCTGGATCGCCGATCTCCAGCGCCGGACCGGTCTGGTGGTCGATCAACTGAGCGTGCGCACCAACGCCGATGCCACCCTCGCGGTCGAACTGAGCGTGCGGGGGCAGGGGGCATGAGACGGATCCGGTTGCCGCTGGGGCGCGGCCTGTTCTTCCTGTGCGCCTTCCTGTTCGCGGCCGTCGCGCTGCTGCCGCTGCGACTGGCGCTGGACTGGCTGGCGATCGATACCCTCGGCGTGTCCGCGCGGCAGGCAGAGGGAAGCATCTGGCTGGGGGCGCTGCGCGAGGTGCGTATCGGCGGCGGCGCGATCGGCGATCTGCGCGCGCGCCTCGATCCACTGCCGCTGGCGGCGGGGCGCGCGCGCGTGGAGATGGACCGGCTGGAGCGAAGCGATGCCGGCTTGCCCTTGCGCGGCGCGGTGATCGTCAGCCGGCATGCGCTTGGCGTGGACGACGTGAGCGCATCGCTGCCGATCGGCGCCAGCCTTGCGCCGCTGCCGATCCGCACCCTCGATCTGACGGAGGTCAACGTGCGCTTCCGCGACGGGCTGTGCGACCATGCCGACGGGCTGGTGAAGGCGCAGCTTGCCGGTGACGTGGCGGGTATTTCGCTGCCGGCGGGGCTGACCGGCAATGCCCGGTGCGAAGGAGGGGCGCTGATGCTCCCGCTGGCCAGTCAGGGCGGTGCCGAGATGCTGTCGCTGGCGATCCAGGGCAGCGGCAGCGTCCGCGCGGAACTCCTCGTCCGGCCGGGTGGCGATGCAGCGCGGGCGCGATTGCTCGGGCTCGGCTTCCTGCCGGTCGGCGATCGGCTGCGGCTGGCAGTGGATGCGACGCTTTAGCGCACGCCTGCCGGGCCGCAGCCCGCCGGTTACTTCATCAGCCCGGCCGAGCGGAGCGCGTCCTCGATGATGCCCTGTACGCCGCCCGGAGAGGTGTGCGCAGTAGCTCCGGGCCGGTGCGGCGTGCGGCCCATCACTTCCATCCGGCGCGGCGGCGGGGCGAGATCGGCGCCCGTCGCGGGCAGGTTCAGAATGCGCGGTGCAGGCTCGGCCGCAGGCGACTCGGCGGGCTTTGCCGCGGTCGCTGCTGCTTCTGCTGCTGCTGCTGCTGCATCGGCAATGCCCCAGAAGCGGGCGATGGCGTGGCTGGAGGAGATGCCGACGTCGAGCATGTAGGCGCCGGCGGTGCCGCAGCGATCCTCCCCTTCGCCCGGCGCCAGCGGCGTGCCATGGCCCATGCCGGCAATCAGGTGATCCTCGATCAGCTCGGTTCCGTCCGCGCCGATCCACACGCGGCGGGGGTGGTCCCCGTTATCGTCCTGCCTGGTCGGGGTCGGCGGCAACCCGTGCAGCGCCGCCCACTGGCGGACCAGAGCGTCGGCGTTGATCGGGCTGACCGTGCGATCGGCGTCGCCGTGCCAGATCGACAGGCGGGGCCAGCGCCCGGCATGGGCCGATGCCGCGCGCACGCGGCCGGCCAAGGCAATGTCCGTGGCGCCCGGCCCGCTACGCATCCGCTCCATCGCCTCGGGAACGGAGTTGGCGAACCCGTAGGGAAGCCCGGCGATGATCGCGCCCGCCGCGAACAGCTCGGGATAGGTAGCAAGCATCACCGCTGCCATCGCCCCGCCAGCGGAAAGGCCGGTGACGAAGATCCGCGCGGGATCGATATCATGCTCGGCCACGACCTGCGCGATCATCGCCCGGATCGATGCGGCTTCACCCTTGTCGCGGGCGATATCGCCGGGTTCGAACCAGTTGAAGCACAGGTTCGCATTGTTGGCGCGCTGCTGTTCCGGCAGCAGCAGCACGAAGCCATGCTCGTCGGCGAGTGTGGACCAGCCGGCGCCGTGATCGTAGCCCGCCGCGTTCTGCGTGCAGCCATGCAGTACGACCACCAGCGCCGGACGGGCGGCGACATCCGCGGGTACGTAGGTATAGCCCGCCAGCGCGCCCGGATTGGGCCCCGCGGCCGTCAGCAGGGTAAGCCTGGACGATGTGCCGCCGGAGCGCGGCGCGTAGGGGAAGGTACGAATCTTGGGCATGTCGGCTCCTGGGCGGACGTCGGGACGTTCCGGCTCGCCTGTTCCATCCCCAACGTTTAACGCGGCAGATTGTTGCAGTGCAACATGGTTCGCGTTCCCTGATGGTCCGCGTTTGGGCAAGGCCGCGGGCCTACCAGAACATCGTCGCCCCATAATAGCCGAACAGCGCCTCGTCCGTCGCGCGGTCGGACGGCCGGGCTGCGGCATCGAGACTGAGCGACGGCGCGGCCTCCAGCATCTCGCGGGTAAGATCGACGACATAACCCCCGACAGCGAGATCGTAGGTCAGCTTTTCCCACGGGATCGGATAGACGAATTCGGGCACGCCCAGGAAACGATCGAACGCGAGCAGCGCGTAGGAGACACGGCCCGACACCTTGTGGATCATCACCGAGTGGATGATGCCCAGCTTCTTGCCGGCCAGGTTGCGCACCGGAGTACCCTCCACGCGCGTCGAGGATATCAGCTCGTGGTGGGGATCGGTTACCGGATCGGGAAGGATGTCGGTCATCGCGCGCTCCTGTTCGGCCCCCGCTGCGGATATACACCCTGCGCGGCGGCCGGACCAGCGGATCGCCCCCCCCCGAACGCCCGTCCGCCGGATTCACGGCGGTGGAGGGGAGCAGATCCGCGGTTGCAGGATCAGGTGCGCAGCCGCTCGATCGCCTGGGCGAGCGCGACGTAGAGCTTGCCCATGTCCGACGAGAGCAGGGTGACCGCCAGCTGCGATCCCTCGCGGCTGGCGAGCACGCGGCGCAGCATCGCCTCGAAATCGTGGACGTAGCGATTGAGCTGATCGCGGAATTCGGTGTCGCCGTTATAGAGCCGCAGGATCTCGCGAACCTCCGCACCGTCCAGCAGCCGCACCGCGCGCCGGGTGAAGACCCCGCGATCGCCCTTCAGGTACGACGCCCACGATGTCTCGGCGATTTCCTGCGACAGCAAGCCGGTCACGTTGATCGCGGTGGAGTTGAGCTGGTCGATCAGCAGGGTGACCCGGCGCGAGAAGGTTTCCTCGTCGGCCTCCTCCGCCTCGGCGCGCGCGTCGGCAATCCGCGCCTCGATCGCGGCGGTGGTATCGGCGATGGTCAGCATCTGCCGCATCAGTCGCTCGGTCACGCGCTGCGCCGCCTGCACCGCCTGTTCGGAGGTCGCCGCAACCTCGGCCATCTGCTCCTCGATGCCGTCCTCCATCACCCGGGCAAGCGCCTCGCGCGCGGCCGAGCCAAGCGAGGCGGCCGCTGCGGGGATCACGCTGGTAAAGGCTTCGCGGGCATGCTGGGCCGCCTGCATCGCCGTCTCGCGCACCCGCAGCAGCGAATCGATCAGCTGCGGCCCGGCGCCTTCTGCCAGGGCGCGTGCCTGTTCGGCGCTGCCGGTGATCGCCGCCTCCAACTGCCCGGCCTGATCGCGGATCGCCGCCAGCCGTTCCTCCGCTGCCAGCCCCAGCGCGCGCATCGTCGTGGCCTGGCGGAGCAGCAGCGCGTCGGCACCGTGCAGCTTCGTCGCCGCATCGTTGGCCGACGCGGCGAGTGTTTCCGCCTGCGGAACGAGCGCGGCCAGCGCGCCGTGACTTTCGGCGACACGCTGCGCCAGACGATCGAGCGCCTGCGGCAGAATGATCCGCAGCTCCTCGCCGCCTTCCCGCAGCAGGCCATTGACGGTGCCCGCACGATCGACGAGCGCCTCCGCGCTCTGCACGCCCCGGATCAGGCTTGCGTCGATCCGGTCGGCACGGTCCTCGAGATGATCGAACGCCGCGGCAAGCCCGGCGGACTGTTCGGCACCGGTTGCGCCCAGCGCCTCGATGCGGCCGGTGATCGCGCTCAGCCCGGCATCGATGGTGCCGACCATCGCGCCGCCAGCCTGGGCCTGGGTGGCGAGTTGCGCGGCGAGATCGTCGAGGCGTCCGCCAATCTGGTCCAGCCGCTTCGCTAGGGCCTGCGCCGATTCGGCGCCCGCCTGTTCCAGCGCGACGCGCGCCTGTTCGGACATGGCGATCATCGCTGCAGCCTGCGTGTCGATCGCCCGGCGGGCTTCGTCGAGAGCGCCGGCCGCCTGGGTGAGGGCCGTATCGACGGTGCTGCCGATCTGGCCGGCAACCGCCTCGATCCGCTCGCCGGCGAGCGCGCTCGTTCCTTCGATCTGGGCGAGGTGCGCCGCCAGTCGCTGCGCCGCGCCACCGGCGACGTCCTCTGCCTCCCGGCCACCCTGGCTGATCGCGCTCAGTGCCGCCGAAAGCGCGCCGGCCTGTTCCTGGGCGCCGATGCCGGCTTCCTGCAGCAGCGTCGCTATCGAGCGGCTTTCGGAGGTGGCCCGTGGCAGATCCTGCAGCAGAAGCGCCATGTCGCCGCGAGCGCCGCGGGCGGCCTGCTCAAGCTGGCTGGAATGACGGGCGATCTCGCCGGTTTCGCTGCGCATCCCGGCACTGATGCCGGACAGCCGCGCCGTCGCCTCGTCGCCGAGCAGGAGCAACTGGTGGGCATGATCGGCCAGCTCGCGCCGGTTGGCGGCGATTTGCGCCGATAGGGTGGCAAGGACATGTTCGAGCTGCGTCGCCTCGGCCCGCATCGCCGTGGCGGTGCGGGCGAAACGCCGCGCCTCCCGCCGGCTGGTCCGTTGCAGCAAAAGCCAGGCGATCCCGATCAGCGTCAGCGGCATGCACACAGTCGCGGCGGCGGAGACCAAAGCGGGCGCGCCGCCGGCAATCACGCTGCGCAGGTGCCAGCCGGCGATCCCGATCCACGCCAGCGCCGCGAGACCGAGGAAGATCGCGGCAATACGCTGCGGCCAGTTCGGGCGGGCTGCATCGCCATCGCCATCCTGATCGTCATAGGCCGGCTGGTAATCGTCGAGTCCAGGCCCAGCCGCCTCGATCACCGGATCCGCCTGGGCCGTATGGCCCATATGGCCGCGCCATTCTTCCACAGATCTTGCCCCTGTCGCCATAACCGCCTGTGTACCACCTTTGCGGCGCGGCGGAAGCATCGGTGGCAACAGAGCCTTAACGATCTGCCATGTACCTGTGGTAAATGGTCTACGATCCCGGTGTACTTCGAACAGCGCTTGCCGCGGCGGTGGGGGACGATCCCCAACTGGTCGCGGAATTGCGCGCCGCCTTTCTGGAAAGCGCAGCGCGCACGGCGGACATGCTGGCCGGATCGCGCTCCGACGGCAACTGGCTGATGGCCGCCCACCGCCTGCAGGGGCTGGCCGCAAGCTTCGGCGCGGTCACGCTGATGGGCATTGCCGAGGAAGCGGCGGTCGGCGCCCCCGGCGATCCGGTGGTGCTGCGCCGCGTCCGCAACGCCATCGCCGCGTTCGACGGCTAGGCCCGCGCGCGCATTCTGCGGGCGGATGGGCCGACATGCCTTTGCAACTTCGCCGCCCAGCGCCTATCGCGGCACAATGCTAGGGGGACGTTGAGAGCCGATGTGGCGCTGGGCGCACTGATAGCTGCCTACGGGCAGGTCAACGACGCGGGCGAGGGGCTTCGCGCCGCCCTTCCGCTTGTCGGGGGTACGTTGCTGGAGCAGCAGGTGCGGCTCGCGCGCCGGGCCGGGGCCGCGCACGTCGTCGTTCTGGTCGAACGGATGCCAGCCGCGCTCACCGCCGCCTTCGATCGGCTGCGCCGCGATGGCATCGCCGTGGATGTCGCACGCACCGCCGCCGATGCCGCCGACCGCTTTCATCCCGACGAGCGCCTGCTGGTGATCGCCGATGGCTGCCTGGCCGGTGAGCCGCTGCTGGCGCGGCTGGTCGCGTCGCCGGTGCCGAGCCTGGTAACGGTGCCCGATCACAGCGAGCGACAGGCGTTCGAGCGGATCGACTCACTCACCCGCTGGGGCGGGCTGGCGCTGATCGACGGCGCGCAGCTGCGCCGGACCGTGGCGATGCTCGGGGAGTGGGACATGCTTTCCACCCTGCTTCGGCGGACGTTGCAGGAAGGCGCGACGCGGATCGACGCTTTCCCCCCGGCAACCGCGCAGAGCCCCGAATTGCTGCTGATCGCCGATCGTGCCGCGGTGTTGCAAGGTATCGATCCGCGCCTGATCCGCGCGTCGCGCGGGCGGGCGGAAAGCTGGCCGGCGCGCTACCTGTTCCCCCCGATGGAGGAACTCGCACTCCGGCCGCTGATCGGCCGCGCCGTGGAACCGATGTGGCTGGCGGCAGGCGGCACCGCGGCGGCATTCCTGGCGGTGCCGGCGGCGCTGGGCGGCTGGCGCTGGGCCGCTTTGGTCCTGCTGCTGCTCACCGGCCCGCTGCTGGCCGTGGCGCAGCGGCTGGCGGCTACCCGGCTGGCGGACGTGCGACGTGCGCCCTTGTTCCACCGCCTGCGCGATGCGGCCGCCGCGGCCACTCTGCTGGCGCTGGGATATGATCTTCAGGCCGCAGCCGGGTGGGGGGCGATCGCGGTCTGCACAGTCACCATCGCGGCCGCGGTCGCGCTGGCGGCCGAGCGGCGCATCCTGGCGGTGCTCGGCGCGCCATCCCCGCCTGTCTGGCTGGCGAACGCGGATGGATTGATCTGGGCGGCGCTGCCGTTCGCGCTCGCCGGGCAGTGGCTGGCCGGTGCGGTGGGGATCGCACTTTATGCAGCGGCATCTTTCTTCGTTGTGCAACGGCACGTTGCGGGACGTGTTCAGGCAGAAGGAGTTTAGCGGCTTTTAACGATAAGAGGCTAGCCAGCGTTGATGCCGATACACGATCGCACCCTGGCTGCTGGCGAGTCGCTCCTCGCCCAAATCCCTGTCGCCCATGCCGCTGCCAGCGCCGCGCTCGGCAGTCACCTCGACAGTCGCCTTCCCTGGCACAAGGATGATCCACTTCCGGTCGGTTCGATGCGGATCGCCCGCCGGCTCCCGCGCCCTGATCAGTTCCTCGCCTTGCGCCCCTGCGCGGAAGGGCAGGTGGATCCGCCTGCCGCCCGCGATACGATTTCCCTCCGGCCGCTCGGCGCCGGTCAGCGGCAGGTGCGGGCCGAGCCGGATCGCGCGACGCGCAATGCTGGGCGGCGGTGAACGGCGGCGCGGACGATAACGCCCCGGTGCGCGGGCGGATCGATCGTGGCGGGCGCCTGATCGGTGCCGATCCGCTGCTTGCCGCTCTGCACCGGCGCGCCGGCGGGGCGGCGGGTGGCACGGTGGCGGTGCCCCAGATCGCGGCGGTCGCGCGGCTGGCGCGGCGGCTGAACGTGGTCGTCTCGCGCGGTGTGGTTGCGGCCGATGGCCTGGACGATCTCGATCTCTGGGTCCGCGCGCAGCCCGATGGCGATGCGATCGATCTGGCCATCGTCGGCTGGAGACGTCGCCCGGCGACCCCTCCCTTCCCCGCGGCGCCCCCCGGGCGCACGCACGATTTCCTGCGCGCCGGTGCGGACTGGACGTGGGAGACGGACGCGGCGCTCAACCTGCGCGCGCTGGATCCCACGTCCGCGGATCGCATCGGCGATGTCGCGCAGGGCTTCGCAGGTCAGCCGCTGACGCGCATCTTCACGCTGATCGAAAGCGAGGACGGCACGCTGCCTATCCTGCTTGGCTTGGCGCAGCAGGCGATGTTCCGCGACCAGGCGGCCGAGTTGAAGGCCCGGCCCGGCGCTTTGCTCACGCTGTCGGGGATGCCGCTGGTCGGCGGGGACGGGCGTTTCGCGGGTTTCCGCGGCACCGCCACCGCCGTTCCGGACCCGGCGGACGAGGAGGCGGAGCGGGCGCGCCAGGCACAGCAGCGCGCCGGCGAGGAACGTGCGGAGCGCGAACGTCAGGAGCAGGGCGCGGCCTTTGCACGGCGGCTCGATGTGGCGCTGCGCCTGCCGCTCGACCGGATCATCAGCCGCGCCGAGAGCATCCGCAGCCAGAGCGACGGGCCGCTGCGTCGCGATTACGCCGATTATGCCGAGGATATCGCCACCGCCGGCCGGCACTTGCTCGCGCTCGTTGACGACCTCGTCGATCTGCAGACCATCGAACGCCCCGATTTTACCCCGATGCGCGATCCCGTCGACATGGCGGACGTTGCCCGCCGTGCCGCCGGCCTGCTCTCCGTCCGTGCCGCCGACCGCGATATCACGATCGATCGGCCTGCCCCGACGGAGGCGCTGCCGGCGCTGGCGGAGTTCCGGCGTGCGCTGCAGATCGCGGTCAACCTGATCGGCAATGCCGTCCGCTATTCGCCGGACGGCGGAACGGTGGCGGTGCGGTGCGAGCGCGATGGCAGCCGCGTCGCCCTGATCGTGGCCGATCAGGGCAAGGGGATCGACAGCGCCGATCAGGCGCGGATCTTCGAAAAGTTCGAACGCGTCGATCCAGCCGAGCCGGGCGGCACCGGGCTGGGCCTCTACATTGCGCGGCGGCTGGCGCAGGCGATGGGTGGCGACCTCGTCGTCGAAAGCGCGGCGGGCAAGGGCGCGCGCTTCATCCTGACTCTTCCCGCGATCCACGGCTGAGAGACGCGCGCCCGGCCACCGGAGCGATCGACCGCGGATCGCCCCGGCAGCCCCCCCGTCAGTGCGCCGGGATCGGCCGGGCGATCACCTCCGTCGTCCCGTTACGCTGGGCTGCGAACGCCTGTGCGGGGATCGGTGCGGCCGCATTGCCCCAGCTCGACCGGATGAACGAGGCGACGGCGGCGAGCTGATCGTCCTTCAGATCGTCGCGGAAGCTCGGCATGCCGCCCCGCCCGTTGAGCAGCGTCGCGACGACACCCTCGGGATCCCCGGCGACGAACGCATTGCCGGCAAGCTTGGGGAACGCCCCCTCGATCCCTTCGCCCTCCGGCTGGTGGCAGGCCGCGCAATTGGTGGCGAAGATTTCCCTGCCGGCAACGGCCGATTGCCCGCCCGCGGGCGCCTGGGCGGCGCCGGCATGTTGCGCCGGGGTCTGTGCGACGGCAGCCGCGGCGACACCGGCGCAGGACAGGGCGGCGATAAGCACGATTTTCATATCCGGACCTTCGTTACGCTGTTCGGTTTACGGTTGAGCTGATCGGGCAGTCGCGCGTGCCGGCTCAGGCCGCGCTCATCCGCTTGTGGATCGCATCGATCTGCATCCACGCGGATTCGATGCCGCCTGCCTGCCACCCGCCGAGATGGCTGAGATGCTCGCCCGCCAGGTAGATGCGGTTGTCGGGCTGAAGCAGCACAGGATAGTCGCGTGCCCGCGCCTCTTCGCTCCAGACGCCCCAGCCGCCGAGGTTATACTGCACCCGGTGCCACGCGACCGAGAAGGCGGTTTCGAAATTCTCGGCATATTGGCCGGGGAACACCTTTTGACCGAACGCAAGCGCGTGCCTGGTCCGATCCTGAAGCGAAAGGGCGCTCACCTTGGCGGCATTGGCCGCGAAATTGTAATAGCCGAGCAGCACGCCCTTGCGCCCCATCCAACCTGTCGAGGGGAGGGAGACGCTGCCGATGTCGGCATCGTCGGTGTAGACGTGGCCGCCATAGATCCACTCGTCCTCTTCCCAGAAACGGCGCTTCATCTGCAGCCCGATCTTGCCGACGGGAGCATAGGCGACGCCGTTCATCGCCGACTTGTGTGCAGCCGACAGGCCATTGTCGATCGACTTGAGCACCGAAAGCGGGATCGTGCACAGGCAGTAATCGCCCTTGACCACGCTTCGCTGGCCCTTGCCGTCGACGACACTGACCTCGACGCCGCCGCCGTCCTGCCGGATCTTTTCGACGACGGTGCTGAAGCGGATCAGCTTGGGATCGATATGCTTCATGAACCCGGTCGGGATCATGTACATGCCGCCCTTGGGCTGGAACATCGTCCGCTGCTGATCCCACTCCGAGACGGAGGACAGGACCTTCCACGCATTCGAGTGAAGCACGTCGGTGAGCGCGTAGGGCTTGGCTTCCTCGCCCGCGATCAGGCCCGCCCCCGGCTTGACGATCCAGCCGCGGCCGTCGGTGCCCGAATAATCGTGCGCCGCGCCCTTGAGGTAGCCTTCGCTATCCAGGTAGCTGAGGAACAACTCCTTGTCGTCGGCGGTGAACTGCTGGTCGAGCGCCTTGGACTGGACCGCCTTGGCGAGCAGTTCGGCGGCGTGGCCGCGCGCATCCGCGGCGATCTCCCGCTTGCGGACGCGCTTGCCCGCCAGCGGGCCGCTGCCCTTGGTGAAGTAGGCGTAGCTATTGTCGTTGTCGTTGTTGAACAACTCCACGTCCACGCCGAACTGCTTGATGTAATGGAGCGTCGAACGCTGGTGGAACGGGATCCGCCAGGGGCCGTGGTTGATATAAAGGCCGTCGTCGAACTCGCATGTCTGGGGTTGGCCACCCAGCTCGGTCAGCTGGAAGCCCTTGCGCGCGGTCTGCGATCGGCCGCCCGCGAAGGATCGCGCCTCGATCACCTGCACCTTGTATCCGGCACGGGTCAGTTCGTAGGCGGCGGTCAGCCCCGCGACGCCTGCGCCCAGGATCACGATCGACTTGCCTTTGCCGCCGCCCTGCAGCGCCGGGGGCAGGGTCTGTGCGGAGGCGGTGCCCATCCCGAACGCCTCCATGCCGGCCAGCACCAGCGCGGTGCCGCCGACCGAGCCGAGACTTTCGAGAAAGGAGCGTCGTGTCATCGTCATGTGCGTGCGATCCACTTGGATTGAAGGGGGCGGGACGGAACCGGATCCTGTCCGCAGTCCGGATTCCGCCGCGGATTTCCTGCCGCAGCCGGATCGACATTCCGGTCGCGGCACGTATCGGCGGCCCGGAACGCCCGGGCCGCCATCGTCCTGGCAACGGAAGGAGCGGCTATCAGAACTTGAAGCCCGCCTTTGCGTACCAGAAGCCGCCGTTGAACCCGAAGGGCGACGTATCGGGGTAGAGATCGCCGGTGAAGCGGCCGCCGTTCGTCGAGGCGTAGGTCCCGCCGAGCGTGATCCGGTCCGGATAGTTGTCGGTCAGGTTCTGCGCACCGACGGAGAGCGAGAAGGTGTCGTTGAACGCATAGGTCGCTTCGATATCGAAGACGAATTCGCTGCCAAAGACCTGCTCGATATAGCTTTCGCCGTTGGGCCCCGTGCCGTCGTCGATCGCCGAGTTCTTGCCGTACCAGTTGGCCCGGCCGAGGATGGAGAAGGGGCCGCTGGCCCAGGTCTCCGTCGCCACCACCCGGTATCGCGGCAGCGTCTTCTCAAGCTGGCGCACCTTGGTATCGGTGATGATGTCCGGATCGCGATCGGTGACCTTCGTGCTGTTGTAGTTGAACGCCAGGGTGGTGGTGAACGACCCCATGTCCGTCGGCATCCGGTAGCTGCCGACCACATCGACGCCCTGCGTACGGGTATCGAAGGCGTTCGTCAGGAAGCGGATTTCGTTGACCGAGGCGAAGTTCGCCAGACCGAGCGACTGGAACTGAAGGCGCTGCGCACTGGTGAAGTTGTCGAACGCGCCCGACGTACCGATGCGATCGCGAACCTCGATGTTGTAATAGTCGATCGTCAGCGTCGCCCCGCCGCCCGGCGTGAAGACGAAGCCACCGCTATAGTTGGTCGACTTTTCCGGCGTCAGCGGCTTGGCGCCCAGGAAGGCGGCGACCGGGCTGGAAACCGGCAGCGTCGCCGATTCCACCGGGTTCGGATCGCCCGGGTTGAAGCCCGTCGCGATGCTGCTGGTATTCACCTGCCCCGGGGTCGGCGCGCGGAAGCCGGTGCTGGCGGTGCCGCGGACGGCAACGAAGGGCGCGATGGCATAGCGTGCCGAGATCTTGCCGTTGGTGGTGCTGCCGAAGTCGCTGAAGCGATCGTAGCGGCCGGCGATGCCGACGCTGAACGCCTCCGTGATGTCGCCTTCGATGTCGATGTAGACGCCCTTGCTGTTCCGGCTGCTTTCGCCCGCGATGTTCGGGCCGTAGCCCGGGAAGCCGTTTGCGCCGACGCCCTGCGTGGTGGAGAGTTGCTGGAACTGGTAATTTCCGGGGCCGACCGCGAGTGCGGAATTGAAGGCGGCGTTCGGCGTCCCCGTAAAGACGGGGGTGCCGTCCTGATGGAAGACCAGGTTTCCGGTATAGGGGCCGACCGCGTAGGAGGCGGCGTCGCCGAGGCCGAGTTCGTAGCTTTCGCGGTGATACTGGCCGCCGAACGCGAACGTGACCGGGCTGGCGAGGCCGATTTCCAGCGGATAGCTGAAATCCGCATTGGCCAGCGTTTCCCGCTGCTGGAGCTTGCCCAGGTAGAACTCGTTCGGCGAGGTGACCCCGAGCGACGGGTTCATGGAATTGGTGAGCGAGTAGGCCAGCGTGTTCTGGCCGTAGCCGGCGCTGAAATCATAGTTCAGGCCAAAGCCGGTTGTTCCCTTGTACCCCACCGTGCCGGACGCATCATCGATCTTGCCGAAGAAGATCGGGGTGAAGCCGCCCGGATAGATGCAGCTGAAATTCTGCACCAGCGGATCGGAGCAGTTGGAGACCTGCCGATAGTTGCGGGCGGTGGGCCCGGTGACCTGGTAGCTGTTGGGCGCATAGACGTTGCCGCCTGCCGCGCCGCTCTGGATACCGGCACGCGTGTTGTCGAAATCGGTGAAGATGTCGTTGAAGACGCCCGATCGGCCGAAGCCGGTCGCGTCGACCGACTGGCGATAGTTGAAGCTTTCTTCCTGATAGCTGTGGCCGTAATTACCGAAGAAGTAGAGGCTGCTCTCGCCGAAATCGAACCCGCCATTGACGAAGAACCGCTCCGATTCCAGTTTCGGGTTGCCGTAACGCTGGGCAAGTTCGGGAACTCCGATGGTCGGCTGCTCGATCGAGAGCTGCAGCGCGCCGGGGCGGGTGACGCCGCGGCTTGTCTTGCCGGCGTTCACATATTCGCCGCTGAAGTTGATGAAGCCGGTGTCGCCAAGCGCGAAACCGGCATTCAGCGCCGCCTGGTAATCCTTGCCGTCCCCTTCATAATACTGGCCGTAGCGGACATAGCCGCTGATCCCGTCCGAATTGTCCTTCAGCGACATGGCAATGACGCCGGCGATGGCATCCGAACCATATTGTGCCGATGCACCGTCGCGCAGCACCTCCACGTTCTTCACGGCGATCGCCGGGATCTGCGCGAGATCGGCCGAATGCGCGCCGGCGCTCTGCGCATTGGCGCCGATCTGGACGAGCGCGGAGCGATGGAGGCGCTTGCCGTTGAGAAGGACCAGCGTCTGATCCGGGGCCAGGCCGCGCAGGTTGGGCGGACGGACGAAGCTGGATCCGTCGCCGATCGCATAGCGGGCGACGGTGAAGGAGGGGACCAGGTTCTGGAGGATCTGGTTCATGTCGGCCGAGCCCTGCTTCACGAGCTCGGCACCGCTGTACACGTCGATCGGGGTAGGTGACTCAGCGACCGTGCGATCGGTGCGGCGCGTGCCGGTGACGATGATTTCACTTCCGGGAGCGATATCTTCCGGGACGCCGGGCACCACCGTGGTGGGTTCTACCGGGGGAGTGGTGGATTGGGCCTGGCCCGCACCCGCCGGGAACAGCGATGCGATCACCAATGCAAGATGCGAAACACTTCGGTTGGCTGAAGTCATGAATCCTGCGTCCTCTGTTAAGAGCGCCGCGACAGGATCCTCTCCGCGATTATGTCTTGTTTTGAATCTCTTTCCTGCTTCGCTTCCGGGCAGGGCGGTACGCCCCTGCCGTGTACATGTTTAGAAGGCACATCTTTCCAGGGCGCAAAAGCACTCGGGCCGAAGCCGCCTTGCTCACGGAGGATTGCCTCGTCCGTGTTCGACAATATTGTGATTGATGCCAGCCCCTTGCCGGAATCTGTCACGATACTTTCAAGGACGAGGATGTTTGGCAATAGCGTGTAAGCGCCGCCTGCAGATTAATGCGCAGGGTGTGTCAAAGTGTCACACATGTTTCATCATCGGCCGAAAACGAACTTCGAGGCCCCCCGCCGGGACGCGGATCTCGTCCTGCCCGACGAAGCCTTCCGCGGCGTAGAACGGCACCCCCGGCAGCGTCGCCATCAGTGCCAGCTGGCGGAACCCCGCCGCCACTGCCGCAGCCTGGCACGCCGCCAGGATCGCCTTGCCGACGCCGCGGCGGGCAAAGGCCGGATCGACGAAGAAGGCGCGGATGCGTGCCGCGTCGGTCGCGGGATCGAGCAGGCCGTCCTCGCGGGCGGCGAAGCGATCGCCGCCGAACAATGTGCGCCGCCGGCTCCACCCGCCGCACCCCGCCACCTGCCCGTCCACCTCCGCAACCAGGTAGGTTCCGTCGGCAACCACCTGGGTATCCACGCCGAAGATGTGCGCGATCAGCGCCTCGATCTCGGCCTCGTCATAGTCGCGGCGGCTGAGGCCGCGCGCCGATCGCTCGATCAACGCCTCCAGCATCGGGATCTCCTCGGCGCGCGCCGGGCGGATGCGGACGGAAGAAGGAGGCATCGGTAAATCCTCAGTCGTGCAGCACCGTCGTGGAGCGGGATGTGAGCGCCGTGCCGGCAGAGGCGAACATGACGGCGCCGATCGCGAGCCACTGCACGCCGGTCAAGGTCTCGCCCAGGAAGGCGAGCCCGCTGACTGCCGCCACCGCGGGCTCCAGGCTCATCAACGTACCGAAGGTCTGCGTCGGCAGGCGGGTAAGCGCCATCATCTCCAGCGAATAGGGCAGGGCACTGGAGAGGACGGCGACGATCAGCCCGGACCAGAGAAGCGGCGCGGACAGCAGATCGGCGCCGGCATGCGCGATCCCGACCGGAACCACCACGATCGCCGCGATGGCGGTGCCGATCGCGGTGGTCTGCGCGCCGTGCGCGGCCCCGGCGCGTTGGCCGAACAGGATGTAGAAGGCCCAGCCGATGCCGGCGCCGATCGCCAGCGCCGCCCCGCCCGGATCGACATCGTGCGCGCTTGCCCCGATCGGCAGCAGCACGGCGACGCCGGCCACCGCCAGCGCGATCCACACGAAATCGATCGCCCGGCGCGACGAAAGCATCGCCACCGCCAACGGCCCGAGAAATTCAAGCGCCACGGCAATGCCGAGCGGCACCGTGCGCAGCGACAGATAGAACATCAGGTTCATCGCGCCGAGCGCGACGCCGTAGCCGATCAGCGCCGGCGCCGTCGTCCGCGAGATGCGGGACCGCCACGGCCGCATCACGATCGCCAGCAGGATCGCCGCGATGCCGAGGCGCAGCGCCGTCGTGCCCTGCGCGCCGACCAGCGGGAACAGCCGTTTCGCGTAGGAGGCACCGCCCTGAACGGAGACCATCGCCACCACGATCGCGGCAAGCGGCAACAGCATCGTGCCCCGTGGCTTCGCCGGTGCACCAGTCGAATCGATCATTTTGCCCCCGGCCCGATGTTCCCACCTGCTTAGTCATGGAATGGCAGCGAGTCGCGTGCGCCGGCGGCGATGCCTTCCCGCGGCCATTGCGGACGCACCGGACGCTCGCTACGCGCCCATCACGCTTCTTCTGGAGAAAGGCCGACATGCTGCCGATCCTGGCCATCGTGCTGCCCATCTTCCTCCTGATCGGAACCGGATACTTCGCCACGCGGCAGGGGATCATCACCCCCGATCAGGTGCGCGGGCTGGGCCGCTTCGTCATCACCTTTGCCTTGCCGGCCCTGGTGTTCCGGGCGCTCTCGCAGCGGCCTCTCGCCGAAATCTTCGATGGCAGCTACCTTGCGGTCTATGCGCTCGCCTCCGTCGCCGCGTTGCTCGGCGGCTTCGTCTGGTTCCGGGCGGTGCGGCGGCAGGGCATCACGGAGAGCGCGATCCGCGGGCTCGGCATGGCGGCATCGAACAGCGGCTTCATCGGCTACCCGGTCGCCGCGCAGTTCCTCGGGGCGCCGGCCGCCATCGCGCTCGCGCTGACGATGATCGTCGAGAATCTCGTCGTGCTGCCGATTGCCCTGGCGCTGGCCGAGGCAGGGCGCAGCGGGCATCCGGGGGCGGGAAGGATCGCGCGCGGGATCGTCGTGAATCTCGCCCGCACCCCGCTCATCCTCGCCATTCTGGCCGGCGGTGCCTTCGGACTGGCCGGGCTGCACCTGCCCGCGCCGCTCGCCAAGGCAGTCGGGATGATCGCGGATGCCTCCGCCCCCGTCGCCCTGTTCACGATCGGCGGCACGCTGGTCGGGCTGCGCGTGGCCGGGATCGTCGGGGAGATTGCGCAGATCTCCATCGGCAAGCTCGTGCTGCACCCGCTGGCGGCAATCGGCTTCCTTCAGCTGATCCCGGTGCCGGACCCCGATCTGCGACGTGCGGCCATCGTGCTCGCCTGCATCCCGATGTTCAGCGTCTATCCGATCCTCGGCGGCCGTTACGGGCAGGAGAAGGTCTGCGCGGCCGCCCTGCTCGTGGCGACCACGGCGTCGTTCGTGACGATCCCCATCGTGCTGTGGCTCGTCGGCGCGGGGCACGCCCCCGGCTGACCCTCAGCCGCCGAGAAGATCGGCGATACCCGCCGCGTAGCGGGCGACAGCGGCGCGGTTGCGCGCCTGCTCCTGCGGCCAGCCGCCAAGCGAGTCGGCCGACATCTGCGCTGCGCCCAGCCGGAACGCCAGGTAGCAGGGTTGCAGAAATGCGAGCAGGCCGGGGTCGATAGCGCGCCCGGCCGCGGCCTCCAGATCGGCGAGGAACCGTGTCGCGCGGTCGCGCCCCGGATCGAACTCGGCAAGGAACCCGGCGGCATCCCAGGCGAGATCCTGTGCGCCGACCAGATCGTGCGCGGCATCGTGGTCCAGCGCGTCCGCCTTCCAGAGCCGGCCGTCGGGGGAGCGGAGCCATTCGTGCGGATCACAGCGATTGTCCGTCGCGACCGTTCGCACGCGGGCGGCCAGGGCCGTGCGATCGGGGTGACGGCGCGCGAACGCCGCCGCCGCCGCGCCGCCTAGCGCCTGCCCGATATTGAAGTGCGCCATGTCGAACAGTTCCTCGACGGACGCGCCGCTGCCCGCCGTCGGCAGCAGCCGCGCGCGGGCGCCGAGATAGCGTGCGGCGAAGTCGACGACGTCCCCTGCTGCCCTGTAAACCGACGCCGCATCGATCCACCGCTGGACGAGGAAGCCGTGCACCGCCCCCCGTACCTCCGGCACGAACCCTGCCGCGTGGAGCAGGCGTGCACGATGGAGCTTGTCGAGCGAGACGGACCCCACGCCGGAGAACTTGACCAGCCAGCGTTCGCCCCCCGCCTGCATCAGGAACTTGCGCTTCTCCTGCATCGGGTTGATCGCCGGCCAGTCGCGCTCGCCCGGATAGGCGAGGGCGCGCCAGCTGCCGCCCGATATATCCTCGACGGTGTCGACCGGGCCGACCAGCGCCGCAACCCATTCCGCCAGCCGCTCCGGCGGGATCAGTTCTTCCAGCGCGACGACCGGGCGCTGCGCCGCGGCCCAGCGGTCGCGGGTGCGCTCGCTCGCCTGCGCGCCCGGCGCACCGGCGTGGCTCGGCAGGAAGGCGATCCGCCCGGCCGAAACGCCGCGCTCCTCCAGGAATGCGGCGACGGCGGCGAACGAGCTGCCGGAGAGGCCCGGGCCTTCATCGACGACGATATAGTGCGCGGACGGATCGATGAGCGCCGCGTCCGCAGCCGGCGTCAGCGCGATCGTCCGGTCGAACGGGTGGCCGATGGGGCGCACCGTAAGCGGGGGCGGTGCCTCCAGCGCGGCGGCGACGATGGCGGCCAGCCCGGTGCCGATACTGCGAATGCCGATGACCCGCGGCGCTCCGGCCAGCCTCAGCTTCCTGGCGGCGGCGGCATACCCCTCCGGATAGACGCCGTAGAAGGCGTAGCCCTCGGGCAGGCGTAGCGCGATCGTTTCCGGCAGATCTTCGGGGCAGGGCAGGGGCGGCAGCGGTGGCAGGGGCGGCAGCGCCTGAAACCCGCTTTCCCACGAAGCGAGCAGGGCCCCGGCCGTGGCGGCCAGCACCGGCATCAATGCCGCCTCTGCCGCCGATCCGCCATCCGCGCCGGAGCGCTCCAGATCTGCATCGGCGACGCCCTGGACAATCTGGCCGAGGGTGACGAAGCAGGCGGCGAGCGCGCCATGCCGCGCTATTCCGGCGGCCATGGCGGCGACCGCGTCGAGCGCGCGGGCGAGTTCGGCCAGCCGGTCGCGGGGCCGGACCGTTTCGGCCCGGTCGCCATACACGATCATTCGGCGGCGGCGCTGACGTCCGCCTTGGCCGCAATCGCCTCGTTCAGATAGGTCTCCAGCTCGGCCGCGCGGTGGCCGGCGGTGTGCCCCGCCATCACCCGTGCCCGTGCCGCCGCGCCGATTGCCCGGGCATCGCCGGCCAGCGCCGCCGTCACCGCGGCGCCATCCTCTGCCAGGATGATCTCCTCCCCAGGGATCAGCAGGTCACCGATCCCGTCCCAGATGTCCGAGATGATCGGCGTGCCGCACGACGCCGCCTCGAACAACCGGACGGAGGGGGACCAGCCGGCCCGGATCATGTCGTCGCGCGTCACGTTCAGGGTGAAGCGCGAGGCTGCGTAGAACCCGGCATGGTCGGCAGGCGGCAGGTGATCGATCCGCTCCACGTTCTCCGGCCACGCAATGCCCGCCGGATATTGCGGCCCGGCGACGACGAAGCGGCGATCCGGCTCGGCACGCGCCGGCCCGATCAGCAGCCGTTCCAGCGTGGGCTGGCGATCGGGGCTGTAGGTGCCGAGATAAGAGAGATCCCACCGCTTCGGCACATCGAGCGGCGGATAGGCTTCCGGATCGACGGAGCAGTACAGCGCCCGCGCCGCCGGCGAACCATAGCTGCGCTCGAGCAGGTCGAGCGTCGGCCCGCCGGTGAACGACAGATAGACGCCGTAACCGGGGATGATCTCCGGCGAGAGATATTCGAAGTCGCCGCGGGCCAGCTTGGCCAGTGTGACCGGCGTGTCGATATCGTAGAAAGCGGTCACGCCGCGCGCCGTCTCCTGCACGAAGCGGCCGACCGCCACGCCCTCCGGCACGTAGGAGCCGACGATCACCGCATCTGCGGCCGCGATCTCGTCCCGCCAGCTCTCCAGCCCCGCCAGGTCGCCGTAGAAGGCGAGCCGGCAGAAATCCGGATCGGCCAGATCGCGCTGGCTGGCATACCAGGGCACGTCCCGTTCGAGGAACACTATGTCGTGTCCCCGCGCCGCAAAGGCGCGCAGAAGGGCGCGGAACGTGGTCGCGTGGCCATTCCCCCACGACGAGGAGAGGCTGAGGCCCAGGACGACGATCCTCATGCCGCCTCGCGCGCGCGGGCGGCGTGGGCCCGCAGGATCGCATCAACCTCGGCGCCGCGCTTTTCATAGGTGTGTTCGGCGAGCACGCGGGCAAGCGCGGCCTGGCCGATCGTGCGCGCCCGTTCGGGGGTGAGCGCCGCGACATGCTCCGCCACATCCTGCCCGTCGCGGGCGACCAGCACCTCGCTGTCGGGCGCCAGGAACTGCTCTATCCCCTCCCATGCGTCCGTGATCAGGCAGGCGGCGGCGCCGGCCGCCTCGAACACGCGGGTGGCGGGGGAGAAGCCGACATCGGCCATGCTGTCCCGCGCCACGTTCAGCACCGCCAGCGGCGTGCAGTTGAAGGCGTTATGCTCGCGCGTATAGACATGGCCGATGTGGCGCACGTTGCCGGGCATGGCCTTGCTGTCCCACCCGTTGCCGCCGATCAGCAGGCTGCGATCGGGCAGTGCCGCTGCCGCCTTGAGGAAGAACTCCTCCACCCGTGCCTCGCGGTCGGGCAGGCGGTTGCCGAGGAAGGCGAGATCGGCGGCGAAGCGCGGTTCGGCCGCGACCGGAAAGTGGGTCGTGGGGTCGAGCGCGTTGTAGATCGGCACGCAGCGCGCCGCGCCGAACGCCTCATAGGCATTGATCACCGGCGGGCCGCCACCATAGGTGAGCACCATGTCCAGATCGGGCAGCGCGCGGCGGACCGGGTGATCGGCATCGCCGCGCATCTCGTCCAGAGTGGCGGCGGCATCGACATCCCAGAAGATGCGCAGGGCATCGGGCGAGGCGTGGGCGATGACGCCTTCCAGCAACTCGCGATCGAACACGCCGACGCCGTTCGCCTTGACGACCACGTCCGCATCGCCCGCTTCCGCCAGCACGCCGCGCACGGCCTCGATCGTTGCCGGATAGACGACGGAGCGGCACCATTCCGGCGGATCGATGTCGCGGTGCTGCTGGCGATCGAACGCATCCGGTTCGTAGAAGGTGATGTCATGCCCGCGCGACGCCAGATCACTCAGGATGCCGCGATAATAGGTCGCCGCGCCGTTCCAGTAGGAGGAGAGCAGGCTGGAGCCGTAGAAGGCGATCTTCATGGATTGCTTCCGATTGGGGCGAGGGCGCCGAGACGATCGAGTATGGCGAGCAGTTCGTCGACCCGGTGGGTGCAGCTGTGCCGGGCGCGGATCGTCTCCAGCCCGCTCGCCACCAGGCTGGCGCGCAGAGCCGGATCGTTGCGCAGCGCGCGCAGGTGCCGCGTCATCTCCGCGCCGTCGGCCGCGATCAGGTAATCCCGGCCGCCGCGGAACAGCCCTTCGCTATCCCGCCACGGCGCGGAGACCAGGGGGATGCCGCAGGCGAGCGCCTCGAACACCCGTATCGTCGGGATGCCGGGCAGGATCGTGGTGTAGAAACGGCGCGGCACGTGCACCGTGGCCATCGCCGCCGCGAACAGCTCCGGCGCGCGCGCATTGGGCGCCCAGCCGTGATAGCGGGCGCCGTAGCTGGCAAGGGTGGCGCGGGCCGTTTCCGGGTAGCGGACGCCATATATGTCGAGCGCGAGTTCGGCCTGCTGTGCCGGGCGGAACAGGAAGCTTTCGAGTTCGGCGGAGCGTTCGTCGTCACCCCAGTTGCCGATCCAGATCAGCCCTTCGCGGGCGCGCTCCACCTCCGGCGGGTGGAACAGCCGCAGGTCGGCCGCCTCGTGCCAGACGAACACGCGGTCCCCCCAGCCCCAGCCGCGATAGACCTCCGCCAGCGTCTCCCCGAAGGCGAGCACGGCATCGTAGCCGGACAGATCGAACACCCGGATCGCCTCTGGATCGCTCACGGCGCGGTGATGGGTATCGTGGAACAGCAGGGTAAAGCCCGCCCCGCCGCTCCGCAGCGCCCCGATCCGGCCGACCAGCGCGGGATCGTTCCATTCGTGCATGATCACCACGTCCGCGCCATCGACCAGGGCCTCGACGTCCCCGGCCGGATCGAACACGGCGGACGACAGATCGGGATAGGCCGTGCGCCATGCCGTCAGCCCGGCATCGCCATGATCGGCGGTCAGGTTGGCGAGGCTCCACGATCCCTCCGGCTCCAGCGCGACGACATCGTGCCCGCGCGCGACCAGATCGCGCAGCACGCCGCGCAGGAAGTGGGCGTTGCCATGGTTCCAGCAGGACGCCAGCGAATGGGTGAAATAGACGATCTTCATGCTGCTGCCCGGCCTGCGCGCGCGGTGGCCGGCGCCGAGGAGCGGGGCGAAATGCCAAGGCCTGCGTAGATCGTCGCCATGCCGGCCGCCATCGCCGCAGGGGTGTAGCGGGCCGCGCGCTGCTGTGCCGCCTCTCCCAGCGCCATCCGCAGCCCGGTGTCGCCGACGATCGCGTCCGCCGCGGCCGCGAAGCCGGTGGCGTCGTTGGCCGCGACAAAGGTGGCGGCCCCGTCCCACAGTTCCCGGAAGGTCGGTATGTCCGACAGGATGAGCGGGCATCCCGCCGCCGCCGCCTCCAGCACCGCCAGCCCGAAGGGTTCGTAATG
Organism: Sphingomonas bacterium; assembly: GCF_028292925.1. Lineage (GTDB taxonomy): Bacteria > Pseudomonadota > Alphaproteobacteria > Sphingomonadales > Sphingomonadaceae > JAQGLK01. Next base: position 15,882 of record NZ_JAQGLK010000012.1, on the reverse strand, counting down.
CGTGGCACTCAGGAAGACCGGCCGTGAAGCGAGCCAGCGGGCGATTTCCGCCTCGCTGACGCTGCCGAGCGAATGGAGATGCTCGAACGGCGGCGCCGCCTCGCCATTCGGGCCGTGGAGCGAGCCGGCGGCGCGGAAGGGCACCGTCAGCCGCCCGGCGGCGCGGTCGAGCGTGGTGATGTTCTTCGCCTTGTCCCACAGCCGGCCGGCGGTGAAGCAGAAATCGTGCATCGCCGCGCTCGGCCGGGTGAGCGGCGCGCGGCCATTGTGGACGACGATCGGGCGCTGGGGCAGCCGGTAGGCGCGCTGGGTGGCAGCGGCGAAGGACGCGCTCGGCGCGATGACCCGATCGGCTGCGGCGAGGCCGGCCGCGGCGATTGCCGGCCGCCAGGCGAGTTCGTCGGGCAGGGGGCCTGCCTGCGTCGCCGCCCACCAGGTTGCGGTGCAGCTGTGGGTGACGGCGACCACGGGCACGTCGAACGTTACCTCCGCAGCCAGTGCCGGGCTGTTCAGATGGATCACGTCCGCATGGAGGTTGCGAGCGAGCGCGGCGATAGCCCGGCCGGCGCGCGCGATCGCCCCGCTGTCATGCGCCATCCAGTCGAGCGGCATCGCGGTGTCGAGGAGGGTGAGGCCCGGTATCGATGCGGCACCTTCGCGCTGCGATCGGCCGGGGGCAGGGCCGAGCACGGCGAGCGTCGTCCGCCAGCCCTGCCGCGCGAGTTCGCGGGCAAGATCCGTCGAATATTGCCAGACGCCGCCAACGGCATCCGTCGTCATCAACAGGTGGGGCCGTCCATCGCTCACGTGCGTGTTCCGATCACTGGCGCGTACCGCTCACGATGCGGCTCTCGCCAGTTCCGGTTCGGCCATGCCACCCGGCAGGGCGATGCCGCGCACCTCCGCCAGCCACCGCGCGAGCGTGGCGACGCCCTCCCGCCACGGCACCTTCGGCCCGAGACCCAGCGCCGCCTCGGCCGCGCGGGTATCCGCGACGAAGTAACGCTGGTCGCCCGCCCGCCAATCCGAAAAGGATACGTCCACCTCGCGGCCGATCAGTTCCCCGATATAGGCGAGCAGGCGGCGCAGGCTGACCGCGTTGGCCGGCCCGCCGCCCAGGTTGAATGCCTGGCCGGATACCGCATCGATCCGCTGCCACGCCGCCAGATATGCGTCGACGGCGTTGGACACGTCGAGGATGTCGCGAACCTGATAGCCATCGCCGTAAAGCGTGATCGGCTCGCCGGTGAGCGCCCGGATCAGGAAGTGGGCGACCCAGCCCTGATCCTCCGTGCCCATCTGCCGCTGCCCGTAGATGCAGCTCATCCGCAACACCGCCGTCGGCACGGCGAAGCTGCGCGCATAATCCAGCACATACTGGTCCGCCGCGCCCTTGGAGCAGCCATAGGGTGTGTGGAACTCGAGCGGGCGATCCTCACCGATGCCGTGCGCGTGGATGTCGGCGTCGTCGGGCTGGTAGGTATCCCCCGCCAGCACGAAATCGACATCCGCCAGATCGCCGTACACCTTGTTGGTGGATGCGAAGATCAACGGCGTGGCATCGCCACGCACGCGCAGCGCATCGAGCAGGTTGAGCGTGCCGCGGATATTGATCTCGAAATCGTCGCGCGGATCGACCAGGCTGGTGGTGACGGCAACCTGCGCGGCCATGTGGAACACCGCCTTGGCGTCCGCGGCGGCGCGGCGCACCTCGTCCTCGTCGCGGATGTCGGCGACGATGCTGCTGATCCGCTTGGGATGGCGCTCCTTGAGCCAGGCGAGGTTGGTCTCCACGCCGGGACGGGCGAGCGCGTCATAGACGAGCACATCGTGGCCAAGGCCCGCCAGCCGGTCGGCAATGTTGCAGCCGATGAACCCCGCGCCGCCGGTGACGAGGATCGGCCGCCCGTCGGCAGCGTCGGCGGACCCGCCCCCGCTCACGAGACCAGCCCCCGTGCTTCGAGTTCGGCGCGCGCCTGATCGACGCGGTCGTCCGCGGTCTGCTCCGCCACCCATTCGGCCAGGTCGGCCAGCCCTTCGCCGAAATCCTGCCGTGCCTGGAAGCCGAGCTTGTCCGCCGCCTTCGTCGTGTCGCAGAAGCAGTGGCGGATATCGCCGATACGCGCCTTGCCGACAGTCTTCGGGCTGATGTCGTTCTTGCCCATCGCCTTGGCCAGTTCGGTGGCGACCTCGCTTACCGAACGATCATGGCCCGATCCGATGTTGAACGTCTCGCCCACCGCCTGCGGGAGCACCAGCGCGTCGGCAAAGGCCCGCGCCACGTCCGACACATGGACGAAATCCCGCCGCTGCTCGCCATCCTCGAAGATCATCGGCTGCTGGCCGTTCAGCAGACGCGAGGCGAAGATCGCCAGAACGCCCGTATAGGGATTGGAGAGCGCCTGGCCCGGCCCGTAGACGTTGAACAGCCGGAGGCACGTTCCCTCCATGCCGTACGGCTTGGCCATGATGAACGTCGTGCGTTCCTGCACATATTTGTTGAGCGCGTAGATCGATGCGAGGTTGGGGCGTTTCCACTCGGGCGTGGCGACGGGGGTGAGCGGCCGCCCCTGCGTATCGGTCGGCTCCCAGTTCTTCTGGCCGTCGCGCAGGGTGGTGCGTTCGGCATCCTCGACGAAGGCGCCGTCGGCGTCGCGGTACAGGCCCTCGCCGTAGATCGACATCGACGATGCGGTGACCACGCGGCGCACCGGATTGTCGATCAGCTTTTCGAACAGCACGGCCGTGCCGACATCGTTGACGGAGGTGTAGCGTTCCACCTCGTACATCGACTGGCCGACGCCGACTTCGGCCGCAAGGTGGATCACGCTGTCCACACCCTTCAGCGCCTTGGTGACCGCATCGCCGTTGCGCACGTCCGCGCGGATCAGTTCCACCTCGGGGTTCAGCGCGGCGGGGCGTTCGATGTCGCCGTGCACCTGCTCAATCAGGCTATCGAGAACGCGGACCTGGTTGCCGCGGGCAATCAGCTCGTCCGCGACGAAGCGGCCGATGAACCCGGCGCCGCCGGTGATGAGAATCCGTTCCACGCGTTCCCCTTTACTTGCCCGCCCGCTGGTTGGACGACGTTCTTTATCGGTCGTCGGGCACAATTCACCTGCCCGGCCACCTAATCCAAGTTAAGTCGTTGCATGCCTGCGATCCGCCGTGCTTGCCGAACGCGGAAGATCGGGTAGCTTGCAAGCTACATGCATATCGCTCAACAGCTTCATCATCAACTATGTTCCGCTTTGCTGGCTTTGTCTCTCCCGCGTCATGCGGGTTGACGAAGCGCGCCGGCTTCTATGTAGGCTCTTTCCTCGTGGCAGACCGCGGACGGGCGATCATGGATATTCGGGGCATGCGTTGACGGTAAACCTGTTTCTGGTGCGGCATGGTGCACACGGCGATCTCGGCCAGGTACTGACCGGCCGGCGCGGCGGCGTTCCCCTTACCGGGCAAGGGCGTGCACAGGCCGCGGCGGTGGCCGAGCGGCTGACGCGCGAGGATGTGCGGGCGGTGCACACGAGCCCGCGCCAGCGCGCGGTGGAGACCGCCGAGATCATCGCGGAACGCATCGGCGCCACGGTCGAGATCGTCGATGCGCTGGACGAGATCGACTTTGGCGAATGGAGCGGGCGCAGCTTCGACGATCTGGCCGGCGATGCCGCCTGGAATGCGTGGAATGCCCGCCGCGGCAGCACCCGTCCGCCGGAAGGCGAGACGATGGACGCAGCGGTGGCGCGCGCCCGACAGCATGTCGCGGCGCTTGCCGGGCAGGGCGGCGGTGTCGTCTGCGTCAGCCACTGCGATATCATCCGCGGCCTCGTCGCCGATGCGCTGGGGCTGGATTTCGACAAACTGCTGCGGTTCGATGTCGACACCGCGTCGCTCAGCACTCTGCTCGTCGGATCGTGGGGCAGCCGGGTCCTCGGCCTGAACGAAAGGGCGGCGGCATGAGCGAACCGCAACAGCGCGACACCATGGCGGAAGATGCGCTGCAGGCGCGGATCGACACGCTGGCGCCCTGGTTTCACAACATCAACCTGGGCGGGATCTGGACCGCCCCGGATCATTTCCTCGGCGATTATCCGGGCCGCAAGTTCGAGCGTTTCGCCCATGCGCTGCCGGCCGACCTGACCGGCAAGTCGGTGCTGGATATCGGCTGCAATGCCGGTTTCTATTCGATCGAGATGAAGCGCCGCGGCGCCGCCCGCGTGCTCGGCATCGACTGGGACGATCGCTACCTGGCGCAGGCCCGGCTCGCCGCGGAAGCGCTGGCGTTCGACGATGTCGAGTTCGCCAAGCTGTCCGTCTACGATGTCGGTTCGCTTGGCGAGCAGTTCGACGTCGTGATCTTCATGGGCGTGCTCTATCACCTGCGGCACCCGCTGCTGGCGCTGGACCTGATCCGCGAGCATGTCGCGCGCGACATGCTGATCTTCCAGTCGCTCACCCGCGGCGCCAAGGCCGTTGCCGAAATCGCCGATGACTATGACTTCAACGAGCCGGATGCGTTCGACGAGCCGGGTTACCCCAAGCTCCACTTCGTCGAGCGCGAGTTCGCGCACGATTGGACGAACTGGTGGGTGCCCAACCGCGCCGCGAACGAGGCGATGCTGCGCGCGGCGGGGTTCACGATCGAATCCGGCCCGCATGACGAGGTCTATATCTGCCGCGCCGGGCCGGTGCCGTTCGCCGATTACGGCCCCGTCGGCGCCGTCTATCCGGCGGTAGGAGGTTCCAAGTGATCGAAGCGGCGATGCTCTGGAACGAGCCGAACAATAAGTCGCACTGGGATCCGGCGCTCGACCCAGACTGGTCGCTTTATGCCGATACGGTGATCCGCGCCGGCCGCGCCATCGCCGCGGTGAACCCGGCGGTGACGCGGGTGCTGGGCGGCATGTCGCCGATCGATCCGCACTTCGTCACCACGCTTGCCCGCCACGGCGTGCTGAACGAGGTGGACGTCGTCGCGGTGCACGGCTTCCCGCTCGACTGGAACCTGTGGCAGATCGACGAATGGCCGGCCAAGGTCGCCGAAATCCAGGCCGTCTGTCCCAACCATCCGGTATGGGTAACGGAAGTCGGCGTGGGATCGTTCGGGGCCGAGCAGGTGCAGGTCTTCGGTGTCGATCGCACGGCCGAACTGTTGATCGGCCTCGTGCCGCGGATATTCTGGTACAGCCTGTACGATCTCCCGCGCGAATGGGGCGCGACCACCCGCCACCGCGAGGCGGAGGGATCGAGCTACTACCGCCATTTCTACATGGGCCTGATCCGTGAGGATGGCACGCCCAAGCCGTCTCTGGAGCATTATGCCCGCCATGCCGGTGAGATGGGGCTGATGCAGTGGTTCCATTACCGCGATCCCCGGCTCGACGACGCGGTTGCATGGATGAAGCGGCTGGGCGTGCGCCACCTGCGCACCGGGCTGAGCTGGGCCGACAGCTTCCGCGAAGATGCGATCGGCTGGTTCGATCGGCAGATGGAGGCGCTGGCGGACTTCGACGTCACCGTCACCTTCTGCTTCACGCCCGAGCATCTCGGCATCGCGCCGCATCACACCAGCCCGCCACGCGATCCGCAGGCCTTTGCCGACTTCTGCGCGCAGATGATCGAACGTTATGCCCCCGCACAGGCCGCTGCCGGCCTGGTCGTGCCGGAGCGGAGTGAAATCCATGGGTGAACCCCGCATCAACGTCGCCGTCATCGGCGTGGGCAATTGCACATCGTCGCTGGTGCAGGGGCTGGCCCATTACAGCAAGGGCGGCGCCAACGAGCAGATCGGGCTGATGCACTGGGATCTCGGCGGCTACCAGCCGCGCGACATCCGCGTCGTCGCGGCGTGGGATGTCGATGCCCGCAAGGTTGGCAGCGATGTGGCCGAGGCGATCTTTGCCAAGCCGAACTGCACCACCGTGTTCTGCAAAGATGTCGAGGCGACGGGCGCGACGGTCCGCATGGGCCGCGTGCTGGACGGCGTGGCCGATCATATGGCCGACCACCCCGAGCACCGCACCTTCGTCGTCGCCGATGCGGCCGAGCCGGATGCGGCGGATGTGATCGCGGCATTGCGCGAGAGCAAGGCGGACGTGCTGGTCAACTACCTGCCCGTCGGCAGCCAGAAGGCGACGGAGTTCTACGCGCAGTGCGCGCTGGACGCCGGTGTCGCCTTCGTCAACAACATGCCGGTCTTCATCGCCAGCCAGCCCGAATGGGGCGAGAAGTTCCGCGCGGCGGGCGTGCCGATCATCGGCGATGACATCAAGGCGCAGCTGGGCGCGACGATCGTGCACCGCGTGCTGACCGATCTGTTCGCCAAGCGCGGCGTGAAGCTCGATCGGACGTACCAGCTCAATACCGGCGGCAATACCGACTTCCTCAACATGGCGAACAAGTCGCGCCTGGCCTCCAAGAAGGTGTCCAAGACGGAGGCGGTACAGTCCGTCGCCGAACACCGGCTCGACGACGAGAATATCCATGTCGGCCCATCCGATTACGTGGCGTGGCAGAACGACAACAAGGTCTGCTTCCTGCGGATGGAGGGGCAGCTGTTCGGCGGCGTGCCGATGAACCTGGAACTGCGCCTCTCCGTTGAGGACAGCCCCAATTCGGCCGGCGTCGCGATCGATATGATCCGCTGCGCCAAAGTAGCCAAAGATCGCGGCATCGGCGGCCCGATCCTCGCCCCGTCCGCTTATTTCTGCAAGCACCCGCCCGAGCAGATGACCGACGATGCCGCCTACAACGCGGTGGAGGCGTTCATCGCGGGCTAGGCGGCGTCAGAGCGGAGCGGGGCAGGGCACCGCCGCTCAGCCCTCAGCCCTCAGCCCTCAGCCCTCAGCCCTCGGCACCGGCGTCGAGTTCGTCGAGCACCTTTATCGGCTGCACGTCCTGCATGATCTCGGACAATTCCACGTCCGCGTCGCTGTGCACATCCAGCTTGTCGGCAATGGCCGCCAGCAGCACCGCGAGTTTGGTCAGTTCGTGTTCCGCCAGCAGGTTGATGTGCAGATCCAGATCGGCACGGCGATCGGCCGCGGCGGCCATGCGATTCTGGCTGATAAGCACGAACGTCGACAGGAATATCGCTTCGACCGAAGCTTCCATCGCCAGCACGACGAACGAGGGGTCGAACCGCGGCAGGCTTGGGATCCAGCCGAGATTGATCACGATCCACAGCGTGTAGGCGGCGAGATGGATCAGCACGAAGGTCATGCTGCCGGCGAAGCGGGTGATCGCATCGGCGACACGTTCGCTGAACTTTGCATCGCGGCGCGCCTGCTCGCGATGCCGCTGCACCGCATCGATGTTGGCGCGCAGGGCACTGCTCATGCCGGACGATGCCGCTTGTTCTTGCTGCTGCTGCTTCTGTTGCGACATTTCTGCTTCTCCAATTGTCCAGCGACGGAAATGCCCGGTAACTCTTCCATTTAGCCCCGGCCGCGCTAGGTGTCCGGCCACGCGCCGGTCGGGCGGTGCGATCGGATGAAGGTGCACCCTGTTCCATGCAATGGCTGGATCGATCCGCGAACGATGGCGAAACCTGTACCTCCGGCCGCGCGCCATCGATGCCGTGGATCGAGACCCGTCCGGGTCTGCCCTACTTCGTCACCGAACAGGGTGATCCGTGGACGCCGATCGGCCAGAACGACGCGATCTCCTGGCCCGAGCTGAACGGGCTGTTCCGCCGCCGCGATCTGCCCGGTGTCGAGGCGCATCTGCGCTGGCTGCAGGCGCACGGCGTCACCTGCCTGCGGCTGATGCTGGAATATGCGCAGGTTCGCCACCGTTATATCGAAAAGCCGGTCGGCCGGTTCGCGCCGAACATGGTGCAGCTGTGGGACGATCTGTTCGCGCTGTGCGAGAAGGTCGGGCTGCGGCTGCTGCTCACGCCGGTCGATACCTTCTTCATGTGGACGCAGTGGCGGCACCATCCGTACAACCGGGCGAATGGCGGCCCGTGCGCCGGGCGCCGCAAGTGGCTGACCTGCCCCGATACCCGTGCCGCACTCAAGGCGCGGCTCGCCTTTGCCAGCGATCGGTGGGGTGGTAGCCCGGCATTGTTCGCGTGGGACATCTGGAACGAGATCCACCCCGCGCACGGCGGCGACGACCCGGCGAGCTTCGCGCCGTTCATCGACGATGTCTCGACATGGCTCCGCGCGCACGAAATCGCGCGCCACGGCCGGGCTCATCCGCAGACGGTGTCGATCTTCGGGCCGGAACTGGTGAAGTACCCGGATCTGTGCACGCCGATCTTTCGCCACCCCGCGCTCGATTTTGCGAACACCCACCTCTACGAACATGGCACGATCGACGATCCGCGCGATACGGTAGCTCCGGCGCTGGCGGTGGGCAGGCTGATCGGCGCGGCGGTGAACGAGGCAAGCGACCTGCGGCCGGTGTTCGATAGCGAACATGGCCCGATCCACCGCTTCAAGGACAAGCACAAGACGTTGCCGGCGGCGTTCGACGACGAATATTTCCGGCACATCCAGTGGGCCCATCTGGCGAGCGGCGGGGCAGGGGGCGGGATGCGCTGGCCCAACCGCCACCCCCATGTGCTGACGCCGGGAATGCGCGAGGCGCAGCGCGCGCTTGCCGCCTTCCTGCCGCTGATCGACTGGACGCGCTTTCGCCGCCGCAACCTGAACCAGACGCTCTCCGTATCGGCGGGGGTGGCGGGGTTCGGCTGCGGCGATGGGGAACAGGCGCTGATCTGGCTGCTGCGGACGGATACGATCCGGCGCGATGGCACACTCGATCCCTGCGCCGCGGCGCGGGACGCCGACGTGACGGTGCCGGGGCTCGCCGCCGGGCGCTACCTCGTCCGGCGCTTCGATACTCAAGCGGGAACGCTGTGCGGCGGTGGCGACATCATCGTGACGGATGCCGCCGCCGCCGCCACCACCGTCCCCGTGCCCGATCTGCGCACGGACGTGGCACTGGCGATCACGCCGGCCTGACCGGCCGCCGTCAGACGATCCCGCCGATCAGCCCGCGATCGAGCGCCTCGCGCGCCGGCACGTACCAGTTGGTGCCCGCCCTCTCGAGCAGTTCGTCCATCGAAACGTCGCTGTCGGCGATCAGCGCGGCAAAGTCCTCCTTTTCCACACGCAATCCGTTTTCGATCTCGGAAAGGATCTGGCCGATCTGCAGCTTGGCACCGCGCAGCGACGTCTGGATCTCGATCGTCTTCTGCAGTTGGCGGCAGTGGATCAGCAACACCGTGTCTTCGGTCAGGAAACGGTGGTCGCGCGGAAAGCCCGACATCATCGTCACCCCCGCGGAAAAGACGGTCGTCTTGCCGAGGAACAGCAAGGTGCGCGGTGCCAGGCTGCGCGCCGCGATCTTGGCCTCCAGCGCCAGCCGCCGGCCGACCTCGGCATCGCCGCCCAGCGTCGAAAGTTCGACGGTGATCGGCACGTCGCCGGGCGCGACCCCGGCGAGTTGCGTGTTGAACGCCGACAGCGTTCCATCGTCGATGCTGCCGGACAGGCGGATCTGGGGGATATCGGTGACTTGCGGGCGGGCAATCGGATCGTCAAAAGCCATGTCGGTCTCCTTGCAAGTACGATGTCGATCAGTGTGTGGCCGGGCGGAAAATCACGTCGAAGTGGCAACCCACTCGGCCAGCGCGAGATCCGTGGTCGGGCGGGTTTCTGCCTTCATCGATCTTGCCATGATGTCGAGCGACCAGGCCGTGCGCTGCGCATCCAGGCTGGCGACGGTGTCCGTTGGCACCCACAGATCATAGTCGCGCATGTGCGCGTCGGCGGCGGTGAACAGCACGCAGATATCCGCCGCGACGCCGGTAAGCACCAGCCGGTTCGCCCCCAGCGTCGGCAGGAGCACCGGCAGGTTCGTCGAATAGAAGCCCGAGAACTGCGGCTTGATGACGAAGAAGTCGTCATGGCGCGGGGCAATCCGCTTCACGAGCGAGCGCGCGGCGCTTTCGTCCCGCGAACAATATTCCACGATCCGCGATCGTTCGGAGTGCCACTGGCCGTAATTGTCGTTGACGTACACGATCGGCACGCCGAGCGCGGTTGCCTCGTCCCGCAGCTGCAGGATCGCCGCGGCCGCCGCTTCCACCGCGGGCAGCATCTCCTTGCCGCCGGCAAAGTCGAGATCGTTGATCATGTCGATGATCAGCAGGGCGACACCGCCGGGCGCCTTATCGTTGTTCGTCGGGTCCATCATCCTGTCGTGCGTTCGGTTTGCATGGCCGCGATCTAGACGCTGGCGCGGTGGAGTGCGTTAATGCAGGTCAGCTCTGCCACCGCCGGGATCATGACGATCTAATCGCCGCGGCGCTCGCTGCGCAGCCGATCCCAATGGGCCAGCCGCTCGGCCACCTTCGCCTCGAACCCGCGCGGAGACGGGGTGTAGAAGGTCTGCGCCGCCATCTCCTCCGGCCAGTAATCGTCGCCGGAAAAGGCATCGGGCGCCTGGTGATCGTAGGCGTAATCCTTCCCGTAGCCGATCTCCTTCATCAGCTTGGTGGGCGCATTGAGGATCGATCGCGGCGGCATCAGCGATCCCGTCTGCTTCGCCGATGCCCATGCCGCCTTTTGCGCTGCATAGGCCGCATTCGATTTGGGCGCGGTGGCAAGATACAGGCAGGCCTGCACGATCGCCAGTTCGCCCTCGGGCGAGCCGAGGAAATCATACGCGTCCTTGGCGGCAAGGCACTGCACCAGTGCCTGCGGATCGGCGAGGCCGACATCCTCCGAGGCGAACCGTACCAGCCGCCGCAGCACGTAGAGCGGCTCCTCGCCCGCGACGAGCATCCGCGCCATATAATAGAGCGCGGCCTGCGGATCCGATCCCCGCAGCGATTTGTGAAGCGCGGAAATCAGATTGTAATGCCCCTCCCGATCCTTGTCGTAGACGGGCATCCGCCGGTGCAGCAGCGCCGACAGCCCGGCGGGATCGAGCGGTACGGGCAGGTCCACCGCGAACAACGTCTCCGCCTGGTTGAGCAGGAAGCGACCATCGCCGTCCGCACTGGCGATCAGGGCTGCGCGCGCATCCGGATTCAGCGGGAGCGGGCGCCCCTCCGCTGCCTCGGCGCGCGTCAGCAACAGTTCCAGCGCCGCCGCATCGAGCCTGTGGAGGATCAGGACCTGGGCGCGGCTGAGCAATGCCGCATTGAGCTCGAACGAAGGATTTTCGGTCGTCGCGCCCACCAGGATCACGGTTCCATCCTCGACATAGGGGAGGAAGCCATCCTGTTGGGCACGATTGAAGCGGTGGATCTCGTCCACGAACAGCAAGGTGCGGGCACCGATCCGGGCATGATCGCGCGCCGCGGCGAACATCTTCTTGAGGTCCGCGACGCCTGAGAACACGGCCGAGATCGCGGCGAAGCGCAGGCCTACCGCATCCGCCAGCAGCCGGGCGATCGTCGTCTTGCCGGTGCCGGGCGGCCCCCACAGGATGATCGAGGAAAGCCTTCCCGCGGAGACCATCCGGCCGATTGCTCCCTCCGCCGCGGTCAGATGATCCTGACCCACGACATCGGCCAACTGGCGGGGCCGCAGCCGATCGGCCAGCGGCCCTTCGGCGCCGGTAGCTTCGGAAAGGCTTTCGCCGGGCTGTTCGAACAGGTCCGCCATAGCGCATCGATATAGGAGATCACCGCGGCCGACGCACCAGCCACCCGCAAATGCGTGAAGGTGCGATCCCGCCACGCGGGGCCGGTCTCATCCACGGTGGAAATCTCGATCCAGGCAGGCCCTAGGTTATGTCCCGAAGGCAGGTAGGCGATGGGAAGCACCAGCGCTTGACGGTCGGGGGCGTTGCGGCCGAGACCCTGCACGAGGTTGCCGCGATCCTCGACGCCGCGGCGCAGAACATCGAACCGTTGCAAGGAGCAGGACCATGACGGACGACACGCAAGCCGGCAGCCCGGAGACCGGCGGCACGGCCACAAGCAGCACGGCACAGGTGCCCACCACCAGCGGCAGCAAGTATATGCAGCAGCTCTGCAAGCATTGGAGCCACAATCTGGAGGTGGTTTTCGATGCCGGGAAGGGCGTCGTCCAGTTTCCTCGCGATGCGCGCGGAGCCGAATGGCCGGACAAGGCGGTGGTGACGATGATCGCCCACCCGGACACGCTGGAATGCCGGATCGACGCGAGCGTCCCGCCCCAGCTGGCCCATATGAAGGGCGTTCTCGCCCGCCACCTCGATCGCTTCGCCTTCCGGGAGGCGCCCTTGCCCTTCACATGGGAAGACGCAGTTTCCGGCTGACTGCCGCCAAGCCGGGCGGCGGCGCGGATGGCTAGATGCGCGGCCCCATTCGCGGCGGCCCGCTGGCGCCCTTTTCGCGCTGGCGGGCGATGCGCAGATAGGCATCGAGCAGCACCCGGTTGACCTGATCCCAGCCATATCGCTCGCTGGTGCGGCGGCCCGCCTCCCCGGCGCGGGCGCGGCCGTCGGCATCCTCGCAATAGAGTTGCAGCGCGTCGGCGAAATCCCCGATCGCGCCGGGGCCGATCAGCCGCCCGGTCACGCCTTCGCGGACCAGGCTCTGGCTGCCGGTCGCGCGGGCGGCGACAACGGGCAGGCCGGCGGCCATCGCCTCCAGCGTCACATTGCCGAACGTCTCGGTAACGGACGGGTTGAACAGCATATCGCACGATGCCACGGCGCGGCCCAGATCAGGCCCCTTCTGGAAACCGGCAAACACCGCATTGGGCAACCGCCGCTCGAACCAGCCGTGCGCCGGGCCTTCGCCGATCACGAGCACCTTGTGCCGCACGCCGCGCTGTTCGAGTTCGTTTATGGCGTCGGCGAAGACATCCAGCCCCTTCTCCATGACCAGCCGTCCGACGAAGCCGATGATCACCTCATCGTCGGAGATGCCGAAGCTGCGCCGCCACTCCATGTCGCGCCGTTCGGGGGCGAACACGTCCCGGTCCACCCCGCGGGACCAGATGCCGACATCGTAGCTCATCCGCTGATCGCGCAGCAGCTGCGCCATCGATTCCGAAGGTGCGAAGATCGCATCGCAGCGCCGATAGAAGCGCCGCAGCGCCGCCTCGATCACCGGCTCCAGGAAGGTGAGGCCGTAATAACGGGGGTAGGTTTCGAAGCGGGTGTGCACCGAAGCGACCACCGGCTTGTTCAGCTTGCGGGCCAGTGTGACGGCGCGATGGCCGAGGATCTCGGGACTGGCGACGTGAAAGATGGACGGCGCGAACGCCCGCACGTCGCGCTTCACGCTTGGCGGTATGAACAGGGGCGCGCGATATTCGGCACGGCCGGGCAGGGGCAAGGCAGGCACGCCGACCACCTTGCCGACGGACGGGAAGGCCGGCGTGTCGGTCCGCGGCGAATAGATCCGTACGGCGACACCCTGGGCGAGCAGATAGCCGACGAGCCGGTTCAGCGCCTGGTTGGCGCCGTCCCGCACGTAGTTGTAATTGCCCGTAAACAGGGCGACGCGAAGTTCGGTAACGTCCATCCGGCCGCTCGATAGACGCTCGCCCGCCAAAAGGCCAACGCACCTTCGTCAGTCGTTGCGAATGTCGCCCTCGCCGGTCGCGTCCGGCTCAGCGGCGGCCGAGGGATCCGGTGTCCGACCGGATCGCGGCAGATCGCGGATGCGGCGGATCCCGCCGAGCATCGGCAGCAGCAGCGCCGCCAGCAGCATGATCGCGATCAGCTTGATGAGCATCGGCGGTCCTCCCTCGAAACGGTAAACGCCGCCGCCCTTGTCGGGCGACGGCGCTTTCCGTTGTTACGCTTTGCAGGATCCTTCGGCGGATCAGCTCTGCAGGTAGTCGCCCGCATCCGCATCGGTGCCGTGCGTCTCGGCGATGACCGCGGCCAGCGGATCGCTGCCGGTGTCCGCCTCGATCGGGCGCTTCAGTTCGGCCGCATGCTCTTCGGCTGCCGAGATGGGCGCGACGATCGCCGCAGCGATGGAACGCTGCGAAGCGCGGAGCGCGGCATCCTTGGAGGAGGCAGTGACCCGCAGGCGGTTCATGCCCGCGCCCGTGCCCGCCGGGATCAGGCGGCCCACGATCACGTTTTCCTTCAGACCGTTGAGCGTGTCGATCTTGCCCTGCACAGAGGCCTCGGTCAGCACCCGGGTCGTTTCCTGGAAGGAAGCGGCCGAGATGAAGCTGCGCGTCTGCAGCGAGGCCTTGGTGATGCCCAGCAGGATCGGCTTGCCCTGCGCCGGCTCGCGGCCGTCGGCCACCAGCTTGACGTTGGCCTCGTCCATCTCCTCGCGGTCGAGCTGTTCGCCCGGCAGGAAGGTGCTGTCGCCGGCGGCCGTGATCTCAACCTTCTGCAGCATCTGACGAACGATCGTCTCGATGTGCTTGTCGTTGATCTTCACGCCCTGCAACCGATAGACTTCCTGGATCTCCGACACGAGATATTCGGCAAGCGGCTCGATCCCGAGCACTTCCAGAATGTCGTGCGGATCCGGGGAGCCGCCGATCAGATTGTCGCCACGCTTGACGTAGTCGCCTTCCTGAACGTCGATCACCTTCGACTTCGGGATCAGATACTCGACCAGATCGCCGCCATCGTCCGGACGGATGCTGATCTTGCGCTTGGCCTTGTAGTCCTTGCCGAATTCGACACGGCCCGAGACCTTCGCGATGATCGCATTCTCCTTCGGCTTGCGCGCCTCGAACAGCTCCGCCACCCGCGGCAGACCGCCGGTGATGTCGCGCGTCTTGGCGGACTCGCGGGACGTACGGGCGAGAACCTCACCCGCCGCGACCCGCTGGCCATCCTCGACCGAGAGCACGGTGCCCGGCGCCAGCATGTAGCGTGCCGCCTCGCCCGATTCGCCTTCCAGCAGGGTCATGCGCGGACGCAGATCCTCCTTGCGGCTGGTCGAGCGATATTCCGTCACCACCTTCTGGGAGATGCCGGTGGCCTCGTCGACCTGCTCGGTCAGCGTCGAGTTCTCGATGAGATCCTGATACTTCACCGTTCCGCCGGTCTCCGTGATCACCGGCATGGTGAACGGATCCCACTCGGCCAGGCGATCGCCCTTGGTCAGCAGATGGCCGTCGTCGAACAGCAGGTACGCGCCGTAGGGAATACGGTGCGTCGCCCGCTCGCGGCCTTCCAGATCGACGATCGCGATCTCGGCGTTGCGGCTGAGCGAAACGCGGCGGCCACGGGTGTCGACGATGATGCGAAGCCCGCGATACTCGAGCTTGCCGTCGGCAACCGCCTCCAGATGCGACTGCTCGTTCAGCTGCGCCGCGCCGCCGATGTGGAACGTCCGCATCGTCAGCTGCGTACCCGGCTCACCGATCGACTGCGCGGCAATGACGCCGACAGCCTCACCGATGTTGACCGGCGTACCGCGGGCGAGATCGCGCCCGTAGCAGGCCGCGCAAACGCCACCCTTGGATTCGCAGATCAGCGGCGAACGGATCTTCACCGCCTGCACCCCGGTCGCCTCGATCTGTACGATCGCGGCTTCGTCCAGCAGCGTACCCTCGACCACGATCGCCTCGCGGGTCTTGGAGTCGATGATGTCCTCCGCCGTCGTGCGGCCCAGGATGCGCTCGCCAAGCGAGGCGATGGTCGCGCCGCCCTGAACGATCGCCTTCATCTCCAGCGCGCGCTCCGTGCCGCAATCCTCCTCGACGATCACGCAATCCTGCGAAACGTCGACAAGGCGGCGGGTCAGGTAGCCCGAGTTGGCCGTCTTCAACGCCGTATCCGCGAGGCCCTTGCGGGCGCCGTGGGTGGAGTTGAAGTACTCAAGGACGGTCAGGCCTTCCTTGAAGTTCGAGATGATCGGCGTCTCGATGATCTCGCCCGACGGCTTGGCCATCAGGCCGCGCATGCCGGCCAGCTGCTTGATCTGCGCCTGCGAACCACGGGCGC
>NZ_JAQGLK010000159.1 GCF_028292925.1 Sphingomonas bacterium | reverse complement strand
ATCTCGACCAGGGCTTTGGAGAACTGGATCCAGTCGTCCCCCCGCCCTTCGGCGTAGAGCGGCGTCATGAGGAGGTTGCCCATCTCGGCCACGGTCGCCGCGGCACTCCGCGTCGCCAGCCAGCCCTCGTCCGTGGTGGGCGTGAGATCGTGGACGCCGGTCTCGTCCGATACCGAACCGGCGGACCGCCAGAACACATCAGCCTGGGGTTGTACCACGATCGCCATCAGCTGCAGGATGTCGTGCGCGCGGATCAAGGGTGGTGCCGGCTGGGCCGGCTCCGCCTTGTTGCAGCCGGCAAGGGCAGCCAGTGCGAGGCATGCTGCCGTCCATATTGCGGCGCGGTCGGCCTTCATGTGCACCCCTCGCTTGGTTTTGGTGGCTGATAGAACAATCCCGCTGCAAACGGAACCGTCAGCGCCCAAGGGCGTGTCACCGCACCGGGACGTCCCGCCAGCCACCGCCGGGCCGGCTGGAGGTGCAAGCCGAACCGGCGCGCGAGCCAGGGGGCGCGGGGCAGGCGACGAACGCTGCCAGGCCCGGATAGCGCCTGCTATGGCAAAGATGTCGGCAGTTTCAGGGGCGCCGCGGGGAGCGGGGTGGCGCTAGCCCGATCCGGGATGCTCGGAAGATGGATCCTCGGAACCGATCTTGCCGCTTGTCTCCGCAGCGGCAACGCCGGACGTCTCGAACACCTCGATCGTCCGGTTGCCGACGCTCGTCTCGCGGGTCTGTTGCGCCTCACGATCCTGCTGGGGCCCGCGCGGGCCGTCCTTCGGGCCGGTGGGTGTGTCGCCGGCGTCCGATATGCCGCTGTTCGTGCGGGTGGGGGAGTTCGACTTCGCCGCCCCTTCGTCGCCTGCCTGCCCGCCGCCATGATAGCCGATGTCGGTCTGGCCGCCATGGCCCATGAAGCCGCTCGAATCGCCGCCGCCATCCTTGCCGGTGTGGGGATTGTCATAGTGGGCGCCGCCGCTTTCGCCGCCGGCGGCGCGTGCGCCGGATGCGTTGACGCCGTCCGCGCCGCCCTTGTTCTTGCCGTCGCCACTGGCCGGCATGGGCACCTTGTCGCTCATGGTCGCCTCCGTCCTGTCCAGCCACATCGGGGTGGCTCTGTCGTCGATCGCGGCGCGGATCACGCGCGCCGCACTGCGGATGTTCAGGCCTTCATCGCGGCGGCAGCGGCATCCAGTGCCGCGCGGTCGTTGCCGTGTGCGGCCATCAGTTCGCGGACCTGCGCGACCGTGATGCCATGCCGCTTCGCAAAATAGCTCACTTCATAGGCCTCGTCGCCTGCCACCGTGCGGCGATCCTCAGCCCCGATCTTGCTCTTGTCGTCGGCCATGTCTGGTCCTCTGCGATCATGAACACGCAGGCAAAACGGAGCGGCCGCCCGCAAGTTGCGAAACCGCCGCTTTTTGCATGGCAATCGCGGGCGGGGGCGTTCAGCCGGCCGGAGCAGCGCGTGCCCATCGGAACGGGATGCGTGCGCGGCGCGGCATGCTAGGAGCGGCGGCTGGGATAGCGGACGCGCGGGCGCGCCGGGGCGTGGAGGAAGCGAATGGCGGAACGGTTCGAACGGCATCGGCAACCCTGGACACAGGACGAGATCCAGAAACTGCACACGCTGGCCAAGAAAGGCATGGCGCTGAAGGCGATCGCCAAGGCGCTGACGCGCAGCGAGGAATCGGTGAAGGATCGGGCGAAGGCGGACGGCCTGGGCATCAACAAGCTGCGCTGATCGCCGTGGCTGGGGTGGCAGCCGATGCGCGCGCGCTCACCCGCCTGCGCCTGCCGCAGCAGGGGGGCTTGCGGCCGCTTCGGCAGCGGAGAGCAGGCGCAGAACGTTGCCGCTCCAGATCTTGGCGAGGTCCGCCTCGCTATAGCCGGCTTTCAGCAGCGCCTCGGTGATCCGCGGCACGGCGGAGACGTCCTCCATCCCCGCAACGCCGCCGCCGCCGTCCCAATCCAGCCCGATGCCGACATGATCGGGGCCGACCAGCTTCAGCGCGTGCAGCATGTGCGCCATGAACTGGTCGAACGTCCGCTCCGATCCCGGATAGCGGGCGAGCAGGGCTTCGCGCTCCGCAATGTAGGCGGCGGTGCGCTCGGGCGTCAGCGCGTCGCGGTCGCCATATCTGGCATTCAGCGCCTTCATCGCCGCGTCCCGCTCGGGATTGGCGGGTATATCGGCGAGGTAGTTGCCATAGGCGTTCATCTGGATGACGCCTCCCTTCGCGGCGAGCGCCTTCAGCCGGGCATCGTCGACGTTGCGGGGGTGATCGTACACCGCCCGGCACCCGGAGTGGGACAGGATGATCGGCGTGGCCGACAATGCCAGCATCTGATCGAGCACCGCATCGGACGAGTGGCTGGCATCGAGCACGAGCCCCAGCCGGTTGGCATCCTGCACCAGCCTGCGGCCGAGCGGGCTCAAACCGCCCCATTCCGCGCCCTTCGGATCCGTCGCACTGTCGGCGAAATCGTTGTTGAGGAAGTGCGCTGCCCCGACCATCCGCACGCCGAGCTTCTGGAAGGTGGCAAGCAGACCCAGGTCGCCCTCCAGCGGGTAGGCGTTTTCCATGCTCTGATAGACGATCGTCTTGCCCGACGCGGCGATCCGCGCCGCATCGGCGGCGGTGAAGGCGAGTTCGACACGGTCGTGCAACCGCGCCGCCATCTCGCGGATCGCGGTGGCGCGGAGAAGGGCGGAGTCGCGCGCGGCGGCATTGCCCTCCGGCGTGCGCGGCCCTTGCGGCGTGTAGATCGCGAAGAACCCGCCATCCAGCCCGCCCGCCTTCATCCGCGGCAGATCGACCTGCGCGAAATCCTTCAGCGCATCGTGCCGGGCGGCGAAGTCCCACCCGTTCCGCGCGAAGTTTGCCGGCGTGTCCAGGTGGGTGTCCAGCGTGAGGAGCCGGTTATGGACGGCCTTTGCCGCCCGCGACACGGCGGGAGCGGACTGCGCCGGTGCGCCATGGGCAAGCAGTGCGCCGCCGGCCAGCAGGAGGTGAACGATGCCGCTGCGCATGGATGGTGCCCCTTCCGACCGATGATGGGGCAGGCTAGCCTTTGTTGCAGCGCAGCGGAATAGCCCGGCGGCAATAGCCGCGATCAGCGCAGCGCGGCGCGGACGGTCGGCAGGATGCGGGCGGTGATGATGTCCACCCCGCGGGCCGTCGGGTGCATCCCGTCCGCCAGCAGCAGCGATCGGTTGCCGGCGACCCCCTCCAGAAAGAAGGGGTAGAGCCGCGCGCCGTGCTTGGCGGCAAGCGCGGGAAAGATCCCTTCGAACGCGGCGGCGTAGGCGCGGCCCAGATTGGGCGCGGCGCGCATCCCCGCGACGATCGTCGGGATCCGGCGGCGTTTCAGCTCGGCCAGGATCGCATCCAGGTTGGCGCGCGTCTCCGCCGGCTTCAGCCCGCGCAGCATGTCGTTGGCGCCAAGCTCGACGATGGCGAGGTCGGGCTTGCGGCCAAGCCCGCGCAGCACCCAGCCGAGCCGCGCCCGGCCCGCCGCGGTGGTATCGCCGGACACGCCGGCATTGTGCACCCGCGCCGCCACGCCGCCCTTGCGCAGCGCCCCTTCCAGACGGGCCGGAAAGGATTGGGTCGGCCCGAGGCCATAGCCGGCGGTAAGGCTGTCGCCGAAGGCAAGGACGAGCCTGTCCGCTGCCGCCGCGGGGGCGGCACCCGCCAGCGCCAGCAGCAGCACGGCGATCCGCAGCCAGCCGTGGCAAAGCCGCGCGGCCCTGCCATATAGCGTTCTGCGCTCCGTCACGGGATCACCTCCACACATGCCAGAAACCCATATCGCGATCCGCGCTCGCAATGTCACCCTTGCGCTGGGCCGCGGCACTGCGCGGGTCGAGATATTGAAGGGGATCGACCTCGACGTTGCCGCTGGCGAGACTGTGGCGCTGCTCGGCGCGTCGGGCTCTGGCAAGTCGTCGCTGATGGCGGTGCTTTCCGGGCTGGAACGCGCGACCGGCGGCAGCATCGAAGTGGCAGGCCAGGATTTCGGCGCCCTTGACGAAGACGCGCTGGCGCTCGCCCGGCGCGGGCGGATCGGCATCGTGCTGCAGGCCTTTCACCTGCTGCCGACGATGACCGCGCTGGAAAACGTTGCCGTGCCGCTGGAGCTTGCCGGCGCCGCCGACGCGTTCGATCGGGCGGCGGCCGAACTTCACGCGGTCGGGCTCGGCCACCGGGTCGGCCACTATCCCGCGCAGCTTTCCGGCGGCGAGCAGCAGCGTGCGGCCATCGCCCGCGCTACCGCGGGCGGCCCGGCGATCCTGTTCGCCGATGAGCCGACCGGCAATCTCGATGCGGCAACCGGCGCGAACGTGCTCGACATGCTGTTCGCCCGCCAGCGGACCAGCGGCGCGACGCTGCTGATGATCACCCACGATGCCGGCCTGGCGCAGCGGTGCGGCCGCGTGCTGGAGATGCGCGACGGGCGCATCGTGGTCGATCGGCCGGCCGCATGAGGATCGCCTGGGCGCTCGCGCTGCGGGATCTGCGGGGCGGGCTCAAGGGCTTGCGCCTGCTGGCGGTGTGCCTGTTCCTCGGGGTGACGGCGATCGCCGGGGTCGGCAGCCTGTCCGCCGCCATCCTGTCGGAAATCGGGGCGCGCGGCGGCGTGCTGCTGGGCGGCGACATTGCCGTGTCGCTGGCACAGCGGCAGGCGACCGCGGCGGAGCGTGCGGCGATCGCCCGGCTCGGCCGCCTGTCCGAGACCGCATCGATGCGGGCGATGGCGGCGCGACCGGACGGGCAGGAGGCGGTGCTCGCCGAGTTGAAAGGCATCGATGCCGCCTATCCGCTTTATGGGTCGCTGACTGTGGCATCCGGCGCCGTCGCGCAACGACCCGGCCCGGGGCAGGTGCTGATCGCGCCGGCGCTGGCGGAGCGGTTGCGCGTTCGCGTCGGCCAGCGCATCCGCATCGGCGAGGCTTCGCTCGTCGTTACCGGGCTGATCGCCGGGGAGCCGGACCGGGCGGGGCAGGGGTTCAGCCTCGGCCCGACCGCGCTGGTCGATATGGCCACGCTGCGGACGACGCAGCTGATCCAGCCGGGCAGCCTGTATGACTGGAAGTACCGCGTCGCCCTTCCCGCGGGGATCGATCCCAAGGCGGCGGCCGATCGGCTGCGGACGGGCTTCCCCGAAGCGGGCTGGCGGGTGCAGGACCGCAGCGACGGCGCGCCCAGCATCCGCCGCTCCGTCGAGCGGATCGGCCAGTTCCTCACCCTCGTCGGGCTGACGGCTCTGGTGATCGCCGGCATCGGCGTCGGCAACGGCGTCGGCGCCTATCTGGAAGGCAAGCGGCAGGCGATTGCGACGTTGAAGACCGTGGGGGCGAGTTCCGCGCTGATCTTCCGCCTGTACCTGATCGAGATCGGCATCGTTGCGGCAGGCGCCATCCTGCTGGCGCTGGTGGTGGGCGCGTTCCTGCCGGCGGCAGTCGGCGCGCTGGCGCGCGATGCGCTGCCGGTGCCGCCGCGGATCGGCGTCTATCCGCTGCCGTTGCTGCTGGCGGCGGGATACGGCTTGCTGATCGCGTTCGCCTTCGCCCTCGCCCCGCTCGCCCGTGCGCGGGCGGTGACCGCGGCATCCCTGTTTCGCGGCGTTGTGGAGGCCGGATCGCGCCCGCCACTGCCCGAACTCGCCGGTATCGCCGCGGCGATCCTGCTGGCTGCGCTGCTGGCCGTCGGGAGCGCGCGGGAGCCCTATTTCGCGGCCGCGTTCCTCGGTGCGGCGGCGGGATTGCTGCTGCTGCTGACCGCACTCGGCGCGGGTATCCGCGCGCTTGCCGCCCGCGCACCGCGGCCACGGCGTCCGCTGCTGCGGCTGGCACTGGCACGGCTGCATGCGCCGGCCACCCAGATCGACAGGCTGGTGGTCGCGCTCGGCCTCGGGCTCAGCCTGTTCGCCACGCTGGCGGTGATCCAGACCAACCTGGCCGGGCAGCTGCGCACCAGCGTCCCCGCCCGCGCGCCATCCTTCTTCGTGCTGGACGTGCCATCGGCCGAGATCGGCCGTTTCCGCGCCCTCGTCCGTTCCGCCGCGCCACAGGCCGAGATGGTGACCGTGCCGACGCTGCGCGGGCCAATCGTGGAGCTGAAGGGTCAGCGCGTCGCGAGCATGAAGAACCTGCCGGAGGGCGCGTGGATCCTGCGTGGCGACCGCGGGCTCACCTTCGCCGCCGATCTGCCGACGGGCAACCGCATCACCGCCGGGCGGTGGTGGCCGCGCGACTATGCCGGCCCGCCGCTCGTCTCGATGGATGCCGAGGCGGGCAAGCTGCTCGGCCTCAAGATCGGCGATGCGATCACCGTCTCCGCCCTGGGGGTGGAGGTGCCCGCCACGATCGCCTCGTTCCGGGAGATCAACTGGGACAGTCTGGGGTTCAATTTCGTGCTCGTCTTCTCGCCCCACACGTTCGATGGCGCGCCGTTCAACTACATGGCCACGATCGGCCTGCCGCCGGAACGGGAACAGGCGCTCAACCGCGCGGTGACCGCCGCCTTCCCCTCGGTGAGCCTGATCCGGGTGAAGGACGTGATCGATACTGTCGGCGGCCTGCTCGGCCAGCTGGCAACGGCGGTCGCGGCGGCATCGTCGGTGGCCATCGCGGCGGGCATCGCGGTGCTGGTCGGCGCGATCGCGGCGTCGCGACGCGCGCGCGTCTACGATGCGGTGCTGCTCAAGCTGCTCGGCGCGACGCGGGGGCAGATCCTGCTGCTCCAGGGAATGGAATATGCGCTGCTCGGCGTCGTGCTGGCGGGGATCGCCGCCGCGGTCGGCGCGGGTGCCGGCTGGTACGTCGTCACCCAGGTCTTCGATCTGGAATGGGGGCCGGACTGGGGCATCGTCGCGCTCACCCTCGTCGGTGGTGCCGCGCTGACGCTGGCGATCGGGCTGATCGGATCGCTGCCGGTGCTGGCGGCGCGGCCGGCCCGCGCGCTGCGGGAGCTGTAGAGCCCCGCAGCGCGCGCATCGATCAGAACCGCCTGGAAAGTGTTACGCCGTAGGTGCGCGGATCGCCCGGCTGGCCGACGATCAGGCCGGTATTGCCCGATTGCGTCGCCAGCAGCTCGTAATAGTCGGTGTCGAACAGGTTGCGTACCCAGCCGAACACGTTCAGCCCGTCGTCGCTGCGGAAGCCGATCCGGGCGTTGGTGATCGCGTAGCCCTTCACATCGGTATAGGCCGACCGCGACGGGTTGGACGAGAATTTGGATCGGTAATTGCCGTCCGCCCCGAAATAGACCTGGCCGTCCTGTCCCAGCACCCGCGCCGGCAGATTATATTCGCCGCCGTAGGAGAAGGACCATTTGGAGATACCCGGCAGCCACTGGCCGGAGATGTCGCAGTTGGACGGGCTGAACCCGCCCGGCGTACCGGGGGCGCTCGCCGGGTTGGCCGCGGTCGCGGCGGTGCCGCCGGCCAGCTCGGGTGGGCAGGGCGCATCGGTGAACTTCACATATTCGTGGTCGGTGAAGGCGGCGTTGGCGAACAGGCTCAGCCGCCCGGTCGGGCGGAAGCCGAAATCCGCCTCTATCCCGCGTACCCGCACCTTGTCGGCATTGGCCAGATAGCCGCGCAGCACCCCGAGCTGGCCGTTGGTGACTGTGGCCTGATAGTCGCCGATCTCCGTCCAGTAGCCGGACAGGTTGAGCGTGGCGCGGCGATCGAGGAACTGGGTCTTCAGGCCCACCTCGAAATGATCCACCTTCTCGGGCCGGACGCTGCCCGCGCTCAGGATCGGATTGTTGCTGGCGTCCAGCGGCAGGCCGGACAGGTTGATGCCACCCGACTTGAAGCTTTTCGCATAGGTGGCGTAGGCCAGCACGTCGTCGGCAACGTCGTACGACACGGTGAGATCGCCCGAGACGTTCCAGTCGCTGAAGCTCGGCTCGTAGGTCTGGGGCGCCAGCACCCCGCGCTGGTCGCTGTTCAGCACCGCGCTGCCGGTGCCCGTGGCGACGGTCGCGATGTACGATCCCGTCTTCTTGTCATAGTTGACGCGCAGGCCCGGCTGGATGCGCAGCCGATCGCTCAGCCGCCAGGTAAGCTGGCCGAAGATCGCGGCGCTGGTATTCCTGAAATCGATGTCGTTGACGGAGGTGAGCCCGTTCAGCACCGCCGGGTTGCAGGCGTTTGCCGTGCTCGCGGGGGTGCAGCCACCCGCCGGAGGGGCGAGCAGGAAGCGGCTGGCGGCCGATCCCTGCACCTGCAATCCATCGGTGTGGATCTTCTGGTAGAACAGGAAAGCGCCGACGACGTAATCGACCGTGTTCTGGCCGGAGGAGGCGTAGCGGAACTCCTGCGTCCACTGGCGCTGCTTGGAGGGGTTGGCGGATACGGTGGTGATCGGCAGCCCGGTGAAATCGCGGTCGTTCGAGGGATCCCAGTTCCAGAACCGCCACGCGCTGACCGATGTCAGCGTGCCGGGGCCGATATCCCATTCCGCCCGCAGCGATGCGCCGCCGATTTCCTGCCGCGCGCGCAGATCGGTGTCGAGATCGGTCAATCGATCGAACGCATTCGTGCTGGGTGGCGCATAGTTGAACGCCGCGGCCAGCGCGTTGAACTGGCGGTTGAGCGGGCGCTGCGTCGCCCCCGTCCGCACGTAGATCTGCGCGCAGCACTCCGGGTTCTGGCGGTTGTAATCGCCCGACAGGGTGAGATCGAGCGTGTCGCTCGCCCGCCACAGCAATAGCGCGCGGAATCCCAGATTGTCCTGCGCGTTCACCTTGTTGCCGGTCGTCACGTTGAAGATCGTGCCGTCGCGCTGCGTCGCCGAAACGCCCAGGCGGATCGCCACCTTGTCGTCCACCAGCGGGCCGGAGACGGAAGCCTTGCCCTGAAGGAACCCCAGATTGCCCGCGGTCAGCTCCACCCGTCCCTCCGGCGTGAAGCTGGGTGTGCGGGTGGTGATGTTGATCGCCCCGGCGGTGGTGTTCTTGCCGTAGAGTGTGCCCTGCGGCCCGCGCAGCACCTCGATCCGGTCGACATCCAGGAAATCGAACGTCGCGGCGGCGATGCGGCTGTAATAGACCTGATCGACATAGATGCCGACGCCCTGTTCGATGCCGTCGTTGGTAAGCCCGAACGGCGCGCCCAGGCCGCGGATGTTCGCCGCCGAATTGCGCGGGTTGGTCGAGTAGAATTGCAGCGACGGCTGAAGCTGCGTCAGCCGGTTGACGTTGTATGCGCCGGTGGCCGTTACCGTCTCGCCGCCGATCACGCTGATCGCCAGCGGCACCTTCTGCACGCTCTCGCTGCGGCGGCGGGCGGTCACCAGGATGTCGCCGGCGACGACGCCGAGAGACCCGCCGGACGGGGCTTGTGCAGGCACGGCGGCAGGCCCGGCAGCTGCGGCAGGCACGGCGGTGTCCGCCGTCTGGGCAGCCGCTGGTGCCGAAATGCCGGCGATCACGGCGCAGGTCGTCAGAAGCCTTTTCGAAGCGCGCACTTTTTCCCCCTAATTGAGTCGTCCCCTTCCTAACTGCAACGGTGGACAAAGTGCGCGCGCCTTTTCTACCTTCCCGGTAAGGTAAGCTATTCCTGCCGGATCAGGCGGGAAACGGGGCGGGCGGGGGATGCTGGCGGCAGGGTGTTCCGGCTGCTATCCGCTTGGGCATGACCGACCAGACAACCGGCGTGCTCGACGCG
>NZ_JAQGLK010000144.1 GCF_028292925.1 Sphingomonas bacterium | reverse complement strand
GCCTCTCACCGATCGTCGGCGCCTTGCTCGCGGGATTGCTGATCGCCGAGACCGACTACCACACCGAGGTCGAGCTGATGACCGCGCCATTCAAGGGGCTGGCGCTGGGCATCTTTCTGATCACCGTCGGGATGGGGCTGGACCTGAAGGTCATCGCCGCGAACTGGGTAAGCCTCGTGACTGCCGTGGTCGGCGTGGTGATCGCAAAGACGGTGGTCACGGCCGTCCTGCTGCGGATCAGCGGTGAGCGCCGGGGCGTGGCCGCCGAGGCAGGGTTGCTGATGGCTTCCCCGTCGGAAACCACGCTGATCGTGCTGGCGGCGGCGGCGGCGGCCCAGTTGATCCTGCCCTCAACCGCTTCTTTCTGGCAGATCGTTACGGCGATCGGGCTGACGATCACGCCGCTGCTGGCGCGGGTCGGCCGCGATCTTGCGCGGCAGTTCGAGGGGGCGACCGCCGAGCGGGAAGCCGTCCAGATCGATCACGAGGCGAATGGGCGGACGATCATCGTCGGCTTCGGCCGGGTCGGTCGATTGGTCGCGCAGATGTTCGACGCGCACAAACTGCCCTACCTCGCCATCGACGCGGACGTGGACGGCGTCGCCCGCGCGCGCAAGCGCGGGTACAACGTCATCTACGGAGACATTTCCCGCCCCGGAATGTTCGAGCTGCTGGACGTCGGTGCCGCCAACGCGATCGTCGTCACCGTCGGCGATCGTCCGTTGACCAGCCGGATCACGGCCAGCGTCCGCAAACGCTTTCCGGACCTGACGATCGTCGCCCGCGCACGTGATCCCAACCATGCCGCGGAGCTCTATCGGGCCGGGGCGACCGATGCCGTACCCGAAACCATCGAATCGTCTCTACAGCTATCCGAGGCGGCACTCGTCGACCTTGGGCTGCCGATGGGGCCGGTGATCGCGTCCATCCACGAAAAGCGGGCGGAGCTTCGCGCCAAGATCATGGAGATGGCACAGATCGACCGCGAGCCACCGCTCCGGCGCCGGACCCTACGCGACATCCCATAGTCGCGCGGGACGTTAGCCCCCGCCGGCTTCAGGCAGCGGCAGTGGCCAACGCGATCGCCTCCCGAACGGCCTGCACGGCATCGATTGCTTTGGCGCCATCCGGCCCGCCGCCCTGTGCCATGTCCGGCCGGCCGCCCCCGCCCTGCCCGCCAAGAACGGCGACGGCGCGGCGCACCAGATCGACCGCGCTCAGCGATGACGCCAGATCGTCCGTAACGCCGACCGCAACGCTGGCGCGGCCCTCGTTCACGGCCACGAGAACCGCGGCTCCCGATCCGATGCGGCGCTTCGCATCGTCGACGAGGCCCCGCAATCCCTTGGGATCGAGCCCTTCGATCACCTGGCCGACGAATCCCTTGCCGGCGATCTGCTCGGCTTCGCTGCCGGCGCCATCACCGGCGGCGGCCGCGCCACCGCCGAGCGCCAGCGCTTTCTTGGCCTCTGCGAGCTCGCGTTCCAGCCGGCGGCGTTCCTCCACCAGAGTGGCGATGCGGCCGGGCACTTCTTCCGGCGCGGTGCGCAGGAGCTGGGCCGCTTCCTTGAGCCGGTCCTCACGGCTGGTCAGCCATTGCCGCGCCGCCTCGCCGGTCAGGGCTTCGATACGGCGGACGCCGCTGGCGACCGCGCTTTCCCCGATAATCTTGAACAGCGCGATGTCGCCGAGCGCGTTGACGTGCGTGCCGCCGCACAGTTCCACCGAATAGCTGGCATCGTCCGCGCGGCCCATGGAAAGGACGCGAACTTCATCGCCGTATTTCTCCCCGAACAGCGCCATGGCTCCCGCGGCAACTGCATCGTCCGGCGTCATCAGCCGCGTCGTAACCAGATCGTTTTCGCGGATATGGCGGTTTACCTCCGCCTCCACAGTCGCCAAATCGGCCTGGCTCAGCGCCTTGGGATGAGAGAAGTCGAAGCGGAGCCGATCCGCCGCGACCAGGCTGCCTTTCTGGGTGACGTGCGTGCCCAGCCGATGACGGAGCGCGGCATGCAGGAGATGCGTGGCCGAGTGGTTCGCCCGCAATTGCGCGCGGTAGGCGGTATCCACCTGAAGCTGGACGGTATCCCCGACACGGACTTCGCCACCCTCGATCACCGCCTTGTGCGTGTGCAGCTTGCCGAGCGCCTTGCCGGTATCGCTGACCGTCGCGGCAAAGCCGTTGTCGCCCTGGATCGTGCCGACGTCACCCGACTGGCCGCCACTCTCACCGTAGAAGGGCGTCTGGTTGGTGAGGATCGTCACCGTCTCGCCAGTCTGCGCGGTATCGACCCGAACGCCGTCGCGGACGATCGCCACGACGATCCCCTCTCCTTCCGACGCGGTGTAGCCGGTGAACTCGGTAGCGCCGGCCTCTTCTGCGATGTCGAACCAGATCTCGTTCGAAGCCTTGTCGCCGGAGCCTTTCCAGGCAGCACGGGCGGCGCGCTTCTGCTCGGACATGGCGACGTCGAAGCCGACGCGATCGACCGCGAGACCCTGCGCGCGCAACGCATCTTCGGTCAGATCGTAGGGGAAGCCGTAGGTATCGTAGAGCCGGAACGCGACCTCGCCGGGCAGCGTGGCGCCCGGCACCAGGCCGCGGGTCGCCTCCTCCAGCAGGCGAATGCCGTTGTCGAGCGTCTGGCGGAAGCGGGTCTCCTCCAGCTTCAACGTTTCCTCGATCAGCGGCTGGGCGCGGACAAGATCCGGGTAGGCCGCACCCATTTCGGCAACCAGCGCGGGCACCAGCCGGTGCATGAGCGGATCCGCCGCGCCGAGCAGGTGCGCATGCCGCATCGCCCGCCGCATGATTCGCCGCAGCACGTAGCCGCGCCCCTCGTTCGCCGGCAGCACCCCGTCGGCCACCAGGAAGCCAGCAGCGCGGAGATGATCGGCGATCACTCGGTGCGACGCTCGCATCGGCCCGGCCGTGTCGCTTCTGGTCAGGTCTCCCGAAGCGGCGATCAGCGCCTTGAACGTGTCCGTATCGTAATTGTCGTGGACGCCCTGCAGCACCGCCGCGATCCGCTCCAGCCCCATCCCGGTATCGATCGACGGGCGCGGCAGATCGCGGCGCTGATCGGGATCGATCTGCTCGTACTGCATGAACACGAGGTTCCAGATCTCGACGAAGCGGTCGCCATCTTCATCCGGCGAACCGGGAGGCCCGCCGGGAATGTGGCTGCCATGGTCGTAGAAGATTTCCGAGCAGGGCCCGCATGGGCCGGTATCGCCCATCGACCAGAAGTTGTCGGACGTGGGGATGCGGATGATCCGCTCCTCGGGCAGCCCCGCGATCTTGCGCCACAGATCGAATGCCTCATCGTCCGTATGGTAGACGGTGACGGTCAGCCGGTCGGCGGGGATGCCCCATGTGCCCGTGATAAGTGACCAGGCCAGGCCGATCGCGCGTTCCTTGAAGTAATCGCCGAACGAGAAGTTGCCGAGCATTTCGAAGAAGGTGTGGTGGCGAGAGGTGTAGCCGACATTGTCGAGATCGTTATGCTTGCCGCCGGCACGCACGCACTTCTGGCTGGACGTGGCAGTGGAGTAACCCCGCGTCTCCAGGCCGGTGAAGACGTTCTTGAACGGCACCATGCCCGCGTTCACGAACATCAGCGTGGGATCGTTGTACGGGACGAGCGGCGCCGAGGGCACGACGGTGTGGCCCTCACCGGCGAAGTGGTCCAGGAACGAACGGCGGATGTCGTTGGTCGATGTCATGGACGGGACTTAAGCGAGGGCGCGGCTCTTCTCAAGCGGCGCTGTCGCCTGCGCCTGTGCACACGTCCTGTGAGCGGGCGTCGGCAGGAACGATCACCGCCAGCCCACGCCGACGAAGGCTGAACATCAAAGGCGTGGCCATGCGCCGGACTTCGCCGTCCAACGCGATGTCGATCGTCGCCGACGGGGAGGAGACGGTGAAGGCAGCGCAGTCACCGATCGCGGCAAAGTCGCGACCGGGGTTGCTGAAGCCGAGCATCGTCCTGAGCGCGAACCACACCATGCCGAGCCGCGACCGTGCGCCGACCGCGAACACGGAGAGCAGCCCATCGTCCAGCGCGACCCGCTTGCCGACCCGGCCGCGTTCCAGCGTGTAGCGGTTGTTGCCGACGAACAGCAGCGGCGTGACCACGGCTTCTGCGATGCCTTCACCGCGAAGCCGCAGCCGGTGGTGCGGCAGGCGGCGCAGCGTGGCCCACGTGGCGGGGAGCGTGGCGAGCCACTTCGGAATGCCCTTTCGCTTCCGTTCGGCATCGCGCCAGCGCACCATGAGCGGGTAGAGGCCGACAGAGGCGTTGTTCACGAACGCGGTGTCGTTGACCATCGCCAGATCGATATGGCGGACGGAGCCAGCGACGATCGCCGCGGCGGCGGCGGTGAGATCAGAGGGAATTCCAAGTTCGCCGGCGAGGTGGTTGCGCGTTCCGAGCGGAAGGATGCCGAGCGCACCGCCGCCACTTTCGACTCGTGCCTGGGCGGCACCGCCGATCGTGCCATCGCCGCCTCCGATGACGAGGATGGGAGCGGACGCCAGGCCGCGGACGAGGGCGTCCACCCCCTCGCCATCAACAAGGTGGAGATCGATCCGGCGACCGGCGGCGGCGAAGGCGCTCCGGACCGTATCGCCAAGCGAGTCCCCAAGCGAGGCGGCGGTGCCGCCCGAGCGGTTGACGACGACGGGAAGCGGCCCGAGCTCAAGCGAAGGCATAGGTGCCACCGCGCTCCAGCGCCCGGACATAAGCGGGGCGGGCATGGATCCGCGCGAGCCACGCGACCAGATGCCGCCGCGAGTCGCTCAACCCGGCACGCTGGCGGCATGCTTCGAGGGGAAAGCTCATCATCACATCGGCGGCGGTGAAGGCGTCGCCGGCGAACCAGGGGCGACGGCCAAGTTCCTGCTCCAGCCAGTCGAGATGGCCATCGATCAGCCCCTGCACCGCGCCCACGGCGGGCCTGCCAAGCAGGCCGAGGCGATCGAGCACCAGCTTGGCGAGCAACGGCGGCATCATCGATCCCTCCGCATAATGCAGAAAGTGTCGGTAACGCAGCGCCCCTGCCCGATCGTCGGGTGCACCGAGCCTGCCGCCCGCGCGATCGACCAGATATTCGACGATCGCGCCGGTCTCCGCGATGACCTGCCCGTCCGTCTCGATCAGCGGCGCCTTGCCGAGCGGGTGGACTTCGCGAAGTTCGGGAGGGGCGAGCATCGTCTTGCGATCACGCTCGTAACGACGGACCTCATAGGGAAATCCGAGTTCCTCGAGCAGCCAGAGAATGCGTTGCGATCGGGAGTCTTCGAGGTGGTGGACGATGATCATGGCCGCTCCTGAGAGCGAGCCTAACGTCCGAACGCGCGATACGACACCAGGGGCGCCCAGCGGAAGTTCCGGCGCCCGAACTTCGGAAGTTCGCGGCCGTGCGCGAACTTCCGAGATCCACGAACTTACAGATCAGACGTCGTCGTCTTCGCTCGGCCCGGCCATCAGCGCCTCGCCAACCTCGGCAGAGTTGCCGCGGATGGCTTTTTCCAGCCGCGTGGCGACATCGGGATTCTCGCGCAGATACGTCTTCGAATTCTCGCGCCCCTGCCCGATCCGGATCGAATCGTAGCTGAACCACGAACCCGATTTCTCGACCAGGCTGGCCTTCACGCCGAGATCGAGGATCTCGCCGACCTTGGATATGCCCTCGCCGTACATGATGTCGAACTCGACCTGC
Organism: Sphingomonas bacterium; assembly: GCF_028292925.1. Taxonomy (GTDB): domain Bacteria; phylum Pseudomonadota; class Alphaproteobacteria; order Sphingomonadales; family Sphingomonadaceae; genus JAQGLK01. The sequence continues at coordinate 29,258 of NZ_JAQGLK010000144.1, read as the reverse complement.
TTGAACGGCGGCGCGACCTTGTTCTTGACGACCTTCACCCGCGTCGTGTTGCCGACGATATCGTCGCGGTCCTTGATCTGCCCGGTACGGCGGATGTCCAGCCGGACGCTGGCGTAGAATTTCAGTGCGTTGCCGCCCGTCGTCGTCTCCGGGCTGCCGTACATCACGCCGATCTTCATGCGGATCTGGTTGATGAAGATGACGGTGCAGCGCGAACGGCTGATCGATCCGGTGATCTTGCGCAGCGCCTGACTCATCAGGCGGGCCTGCAGGCCGACATGGCTGTCGCCCATCTCGCCTTCGATCTCGGCACGGGGGACGAGCGCGGCAACCGAGTCGATCACCAGCACGTCGACCGCGTTGGAGCGGACGAGCGTATCGACGATCTCAAGCGCCTGCTCGCCGGTATCCGGCTGGCTGACGATCAATTCATCGATGTTGACGCCCAGCTTCTTGGCATAAGACGGATCGAGCGCGTGTTCGGCGTCGATGAACGCAGCGGTGCCGCCGATCTTCTGCGCCTCTGCAATGGCATGAAGCGCGAGCGTCGTCTTGCCCGAGCTTTCCGGCCCGAAAATCTCGATGATGCGGCCGCGCGGGAGGCCGCCGATGCCGAGCGCGATATCCAGGCCGAGCGACCCGGTAGAAACCGCCTCGATCTCCATCTTCTCGCGGCTGCCCAGCTTCATCGCCGAGCCCTTGCCGAACGCACGATCGATCTGGGCAAGAGCGGCGTCGAGCGCCTTCTGCCGATCCACGGAACCTGTTTCCTTCATCGATCCCCCATCGGAGCCGATAACCTTGAGTTGTGCGGCCATCGCTTCAATTCCCTCGTAGAGAGTCCATCCGTGCGGTCAACGCGGCAGGACCCACGTACACGGAATGTTCTACGGGAACAAGTAGGGAACAGAATGGCTGGAACAAGGACTTCCGGGCAAGACCGGCGAGCAAGGGACACCTCCGGTCAGTCTCCGGAGACGCTGGCCTCCAGCGCGGCGCGCACGCCATCCATCGTGAACGGCTTGGCGAGCGTCGGCGCGAGCGCGTGGCGCGCCGGCGGCGGGGTGACATGGCCCCCGGTAGCGAGCAGGAACGGCACGTCGCGTTCGAACAGCGCATCGGCAACCGGCCAGGAAGCCTCCCCGCCGCGCAGATGCACGTCCAGGATCGCGACATCGAAGCCGCCATCGGCAACGCAGGCCAGCGCAGCCTCCACCGTATCGGCAGTGCCGGCGACGCGGTGACCCAGCGTATCGACGAAATCCTCGAGCATCATCGAGATGAGCGGTTCGTCTTCGACGATCAATATGGACAAGGGAGCAACCATCGGGAAAGCCCCATAAAGATCGTTACGCGCGCCGCATAGACCCTTTAACGCGGTGAGGCGAACGATCGTGGCTAATGTCGATCGGCCAAGGCATCCCGCGCGGCCTCTGCCAGCTGGCGCACGGAAAACGGCTTCGGCAGGAAGGCGACGTGATCGAGATCGATCGATCGCCGCAGGGTTTCTTCGGCATAGCCCGACATGAACAGGATCGGCAGATCGGGAAAGCGCCTGCGGGCGTGCGCGACCAGGGTGGGCCCGTCCATCGTCGGCATCATCACGTCCGAGATGAGCAGATCGACCGGCTCGTCCGTGCCGAGCAGCTCCAGCGCCTCCTCGCCGTTCGAGGCGGTCAGGACGGTGTATCCCTGCCGGACCAGCGCACGCTCGGCGACGGCGCGGACCATGTCCTCATCCTCCACCAGCAGGATCGTGCCGCTGCCCCACAGTTCGCCGGACACGGCGGGCGGCGCAGGCGCGGGCGCCTCCGCGGCGGGATCGGTGCGGTGGACCGGCAGATACACGACGAAGCTGGTCCCCTGCCCGACCTGCGAATCGGCAAAGATGAACCCGCCGCTCTGCTTGACGATGCCGTAGACCGTGGAAAGGCCGAGCCCGGTGCCCTTCCCGACTTCCTTGGTGGTGAAGAACGGTTCGAACACCTTGCCGAGAATGTCGGACGCGATGCCGGTGCCGGTGTCGGATACGCTGAGCGCGGTCTATTCCGCCGTCGGCAGGATTTCGCTGGCCATCACGCGAACCTCGTCCACGCCAACGGCGAAGGTCTGGATCGTCAGCGTACCGCCATCAGGCATGGCATCGCGCGCGTTGACCGCCAGGTTGACGATGACCTGCTCGAGCTGGCCGGGATCGGCGCGGACAGGCCCAAGATTGCGGCCGTGCTTGACGACCAGATCGACCTGTTCGTTGAGCAGCCGCTTGAGCAGGTTGGACGTTTCCGAGACGACGTCCGGCAGCTGGAGAACCTGCGGACGCAGCGTCTGCTGGCGCGAAAAGGCGAGCAGCTGGCGGGTCAGCCCGGCGGCGCGGTTGCTGTTGTGGCGGATCTGCTGGATGTCGTCATAATCCGCCTCACCGGGCGTGTGGCGCATCAGCATCAGATCACAATGCCCGAGAATGGCGGTCAGTATGTTGTTGAAATCGTGCGCGACCCCACCGGCCAGCTGACCGACGGCCTGCATCTTGGTGGCCTGCGCCACCTGCCGCTTGAGCCGGATCTCCTCGCTGGAATCCTTCAGGCTGAGGAGCACGGCGGCATCGCCCAGGCCGCGCGCGGCCGCGATGGTGAGTGCGACCGGCTCGTCCTGGCGGTTGACCAAGCGGACCGCGAGATCCCCCGAATGGCGCTGGCCTGCCGCAAAGCGCCGCACCGCATCGGAAACGGCGGCCTTATCTTCCTTGACGACGAGATCGCCGGGATAGATCGGCGCGTCGCCCGGCTGGAGCCCGGCGGCGCGTTCGAACGCCTCGTTCATGAACAGGAACCGCCCGTCCCGCTCGGCCAGCGCCAGGCCGAGCGGGAGCATGGCCAGCAGCGCATGGACATGGACCGTGGCGGTGCTGCGCACCCCGGAACCGGCAGCGGACACGCCCTGCTCGTCCAGCATCAGGAACAGGGTGGTGCCGCCGGATTCCTCCCCCTCCTCCAGCGCGATCTGAACCAGGCGGAGCGGATCGGCTTCCTCCCCTTCGGCGGTGAGGCGGATCAGATCATCCGTGCCGATGGCGAGCAGATCTACAAGATCCCGGCCAGCCACCTCGACATCGGAGCGGCCGAGCGCGCGGGCGAGAAAGACGCGGTTGGCCGCGAGCATCTGCCCACGCCCATCGACCAGCGCCGCCATTACCCCCGCCTCGCCGAGGCGGAGCCCGCCCTCCCCCTCCATCAGCGCGCGCGCCGAGGCGATCAGATCGAACGTGTCGGTGCGCAGAAACCGCCAGACGAGATGTTCTTCGAGCCCGCCGGCACGAACCAGCGTCGCATCGTAGGTGCCGCGCGGTCCGCCGAGGCCGACGGCGCCCGCCGCACCGTCCCGCCAGGCGGCGCGGCCGGCGTCGCGCAAGCGCTCGGCCGCGTCGGGGTGCAAGGGCAGTTCGGGCGGGGTCGGCCAGCCCGGAAACCAATCGCCGAAGACGGTACTCGCGCAGACGATCCGACCGGCACGATCGGTGATCGCCACCGCATCGCCGCTCGCATCGATCGCCGACTTGACCAGGCTGATATCGTGCATCGGCGCCCCCACCGGGGCTGCGACCGCCCCGGCGCGGAGTTGCACGAACAGGAATACGAGAATGGCCGCGGCGAGGAACGTGGCGAGGAAGGCGCCGACGAACAGCAGGTTTCCTACCGCCCAGAGCAGCAGCAGCGCCGATACGACCCCGGCCGCGAGAACGCCGAGCATCAGCAGCCGATCACGATAGCTTCCGCCGATCGGCACGCGGTCTCCCATCAAGCGGGTGCCGTTCGATCGCGCATCGGAAAGGTCGGAAACCGTGGAAGCCATGTTCCGCCTCTTCGGCTCCGCCCTACGCCGCCGTCAAGCGGCGTGGGAGGTGCTTCGCGCCAGCCAAGCCACGCGCGCACCTACCAGATACGCACGCGCGTCTCGGGCGCCAGGAACAGCTTGTCCGTCGGCTTCGGTGCAAAGGCCGAGTACCAGGGATCGAGGTTGCGCACGACGGCGGACCGTTCGACCGACGGCGCGTGCGGATCGGTGAGCAGCCGCTGACGCAGGTTCGCCTCACGGTAGCTGCGCCGCCAGACCTGCGCCCATCCCAGATAGAAACGCTGATCGCCAGTATAGCCGTCGATCACCGGCGCCGGCCTGCCGCCAAGCGACAGCTTGTACGCCTCATAGGAGACGGTCAGTCCGGCGAGATCGGCGATGTTCTCGCCTAGCGTCAGCGCGCCCTGGACGTGGAGCCCCGGCAGCGGCTCATAAGCGTCATACTGCTTGACCAGCTGATCGGTGAGCGCGGTGAAACGCGTGATGTCGGCAGGCGTCCACCAGTCGGCCAGGCGGCCGGTCTGATCGTACTTCCGGCCCTGATCGTCGAAATGGTGGCTGATCTCGTGCCCGATCACCGCACCGATGCCGCCATAGTTCACGGCCGGATCGGCATGGGGATCGAAGAAGGGCGGCTGGAGGATCGCGGCCGGGAACACGATCTCGTTCCACACCGGGTTGGCGTAGGCGTTGACCTCCATCGGTGTCATGAACCACTCGTCGCGGTCAGCCGGCTTGCCGAGCTTGGCGAGGCCGTGATCCCATTCGAAACGGGTCGCCCGCTCGACGTTGCCGAACAGGTCGCCCCGGTCGATCGCCAGCGCCGAATAATCGCGCCACTTGGTCGGATAGCCGATCTGCGGGCGGAATGCGGCGAGCTTGGCGCGGGCCTTGGCCTTCGTCTCGGGCGCCATCCACGCCAGGTTGGCGAGGCGGTTGTCCATCGAGGCGATGACGTTGCGGACGAGCTTGTCGGCCTCCGCCTTCGCCTCCGGCGGGAAGTAGCGCGCGACATATTGCTCGCCGACTGCCTCGCCCATCCCCTCCTTCACGACGTTGACGGCGCGCTTCCAGCGCGGCCGGTTTTCCGGCGTGCCGTCAAGCGTGGTGCCGTGGAAGGCGAAGTGCGCGTCGACCAGCGCCTTGTTCAGATACGGGGCGGCATCGTCGAGCGTGCGCGCCCACAGATAGTCCTTCAGGACGGGAAGCGGGGTCGCAGCGACGATCCTGGCGCTGCCGGCAATGGCACTCGGCTGGGCGACGACGAAGCTGCCTTCGCGATTGACGCCGGCGGCACTGAAGAAGCCCGCCCAGTCGAAGCCCGGTGCCTTCCTGGCGAAGTCGTCGCGGGCGAAGGGATTGTAGGTCTTGTCGCTGTCGCGGCTCTCGACGCGGGTCCAGTGAGCCTGGGCGAGCCGCCCCTCGAAATCCACGATCGCGCGGGCGCGCGCGGCGCCGTTCGGCTCCCCCGCCAGATCGAACAGCTTGGCGAGATAGGCGACGTAGGCGGCCTTGGTCTCGGCGAGCTTCGCGTCCGCCTTCAGGTAGTAATCGCGGTCGGGCAGGCCGAGCCCTGACTGGGCGATCTGCACGACCGGGCGATCCGGGTTCTTGTCGTCGATGCCGACGTACATGCCGAACGGCCCGGTCACGCCGGTGCGCAGCGCCTCGCCCAGGGCGGTGGCATAGGCGGCGCGGCTGGTGATGGCGAGGATCGCGGCAAGCTGCGGCCTGACCGGAGTGATCCCCTTCGCCTCGGCCGCAGCCTCGTCCATGAAGCTGGTGTAGAGCGCACCGATCTTCGAGCCCGGCTGCTTGGCCGCTTCCTCCAGGATGGTGTGGGTGCGGGTGAAGGAGAGATCGTCGAGCACGGTGAAGTTGCCGTAGTTCGATCGATCGGCCGGGATCGGCGTCGTCTTCTCCCAATTGCCGTTGGCAAAGGCGTAGAAATTGTCACCGGGCGCGGCGGACTTGTTCATGCCCGCTTCGTCGAAGCCGAACGAGCCGATCGCCGGCTTGTTCGAGGCCGCGGCCGACGTGGGCGCCTCCGCCTTGCCGACCGCGGCACCGGACACGGCGGCGGTCTCGCCCCCTCCGCCGCCTCCGCTGGCGCAGGCAGCCAGCATGGACGTGGCGCAGAGCAAGGCGGCGATGGAACGCATCATACGGAAACCTCGGGCGGAAATGGCTCCCCGGCAGATAGCGGAGCCGTCTAGGCGATCAAGCCCGCAGCGCCCGGTTGAGCGAACGCTGGCTCCATTTGCGGGCGATCCATATCCGCCACCAGACCGCTGCCAGCATGTAGCCGAGCGCGGCACCGACGATCGCGATCACGAACAGACCGAGGGCGGTGGCCGGGGCGGCATCCGACAGCAGCCAGCGCAGCCAGTCGACCGCCTCCGAATCGAGGTGGGTGGAAATCGGGCGGCCGGGCGTGCCGGCGTCGATCCGCAGCAGCCACTTGCCGATCCAGTATCCCCCGATCCAGATTGGCGGCGTGGTGATCGGGTTGGTGAGGAAGGTGGTGAGCGCGGCCACCGGCACGTTCGCCCGCGCCGGCAGCGCCAGGAATGCCGCGAACACGGTCTGCGCGACAGGCACCAGCACGCCGACGATCACCCCCAGCGCCACGCCGCGCGGCACCGACCGCCGGGTGAAGCGCCACAGTTCCGGGCGCAGCACGCGGTGCGCGATCGGCCGCAGAAAACGGTTGTTCTGGAAGGTTTCCTCACGCGGCATATTGCGCTGGGCCCAGGCGCGCATGGATTGAAGCATCGGCGCCTGCTTATCCGCGGTCGCGCATGATGCGGCCCTGTTCGCGCTTCCAGTCACGGGCCTTGGCCGTTTCCCGCTTGTCGTGCAGCTTCTTGCCCTTGGCGAGCGCGAGCTCGACCTTCGCGCGGCCACGGGCATTGAAGTAGATCGACAGCGGGATCAGCGTCATCCCCTCGCGGCCGACCGCCTCCTTCATCTTGGTGATCTGCCGTTCGCGCAGCAGCAGCTTGCGCGGGCGCTTCGGTTCATGATTGTGGCGGTTGCCGTGGCTGAATTCGGGCACGTTGGCGTTGACCAGCCAGACCTCGTTATCCTTCACCTCGGCATAGCTTTCGGCGATCGAGCCCTCGCCGAAACGCAGTGCCTTCACCTCGGTGCCGGTAAGCGCGATGCCCGCCTCGAAGAATTCCTCAAGGAAATATTCGTAGCGGGCCCGCCGGTTCTCGGCGACGGTCTTGGTCTTCTCGAACTCGACGGTGCGGGGACGGGCCATCCGGTCAGACGAGCCCGGCGTGCGCAAGCGCCGCATCGACCGCGGCGCGAGACGAAGCGGACGGCGGCGTCATCGGCAGGCGCAGATCGGTCGTGAAGTCCGCATCGATCCGCGACAACGCATATTTGACCGGGCCGGGCGACGCATCGCTGAACAAGGCGGCGTGGAGCGGATAGAGCCTGTCCTGCAATGCCAGCGCGCCCGCCCAGTCGCCTGACAGACAGGCCTTCTGGAAATCGGCGCACAGCTTCGGCGCGACATTGGCCGTGACGGAGATGCACCCCACCCCGCCCATCGCCATGAAGCCGAGCGCCATATCGTCATTGCCCGAAAGCTGGCAGAAATCCGCCCCGCAGGCGAGCCGCTGGGCGGAGACACGCTCCACCTTGCCGCTCGCATCCTTGACCCCGACGATGCCGGGCAGCGTCGCCAGCCGCCCCATCGTCTCGACGGAGATGTCCGTCACGGTACGAGCGGGAACGTTGTAGATCAGGATCGGCAGATCGCAGTTATCGGCCAGGTAGGTGTAGTGCGCGAGGATGCCGTCCTGGTTCGGACGGTTGTAATAAGGCAGCACCACCAGCGCCGCCGCCGCCCCCGCGGCCTTTGCCCGCTCCATGTGGCTGAGCGCCACCAACGTGTCGTTCGATCCGCAGCCGGCGATCACCGGCACGCGGCCCGCCGCCTGATCGATGCACACGGCGACGACATGATCGTGCTCGCGGATCGACATCGTCGCCGACTCGCCGGTCGTCCCGCACGGAACGAGCGCGGAACTTCCTGCTGCGACCTGGGCGTCGACCAGGCGGCGAAATGCCGCCTCGTCAAACGTTCCGTCGCGAAATGGGGTCACGAGCGCCGGAATGGACCCGCTGAACATGCTGCACTCCCTTCACCTCGGCGCTCACAAAGGCCATAACGGCATAATGAGACAGAGGGTTCGTCGAACGGCAGATAGGGTTGGGTGCCGCGCATTGTCCAGCACGGTCCGGCGATTGGCAGGAGTCGGGCTGCTCGCGCTGTCGGTGGCGGCGGCCGCGGCGACGCTCAGCAACGAACAGCGCGACTGGTATCGCGCACGGATGGGCGTGGCCGGCGCGATGGGTTCGGCGACGATGCCGTCGACCGATCCCATCGCGGAGGCGGTGCTGCGCTGGAACCGCCTGCGCCAGAGCGATAGCTATTCCTTCTCCGACTATGCCGGCTTCCTCCTCTCCTATCCCGGCTGGCCGGGCGAGACGGCGCTGCGCAAGGTGGCGGAGAAACGGATCGATCCGAACAGCTTTTCCCCCGCCGAGGTCGCCGGGTTCTTCGATCGGCTGCCGCCGCTCTCCGGCACGGCGCAGCTGCGGTATGCCGAGGCGCTCTCCGCGCTCGGACGCGGCGATGCCGCGCGGGCGGCGGCGCGCGCGGCATGGCTGTCCGGATCGCTGGCACCGGCGGACGAGGGCAGGCTGCTCGGCCGCTTCACCTTTACGGCCGAGGAGCAGGACGCACGGATGGAGCGGCTGCTGTGGAGCCGGGCGACCGGATCCGCCGCACGCCAGCTGGGGCTGACCTCGCCCGCCCGCCGGCCGATGTACGAGGCGCGCCTGGCCCTCCAGCAGAAGACGGCCGACGCGGCGGACCGCGGCTATGCGCTGGGCGCAGCGGCGATGCGCGATGCCGGCTACATCGCCGATCGCGCGCAGTGGCTGAAGGATACCGGCCAGTGGGCGGCGGCGCGCGGTTTTCTTGCGAATCCGCGCATGCTCGATCGGCCGCCGTTCGATGCCGAGGCATGGCTGGAGGTGTTGCTGGCCAATGCCCGCGGCGCTGCGGCCGATCGGCAGTGGAGTACCGCGTGGGGCATCGCCTCCCAGGTGGATGACGCCTTCCCCGCCGGGACCAGCGTGCGCGAACGTTCGCTGGGTGAGCGGGACGATTATACCAGCCTGGTGTGGCTGGCCGGAACCGTGGCGCTGCAGCAGATGAACCGCCCGGCCGATGCGGTGGGCATGTTCGAACGCTATGCCCGCGCCGCCAAATCGCCGCAGACGCAAAGCAAGGGTTTCTACTGGGCCGGCCGGGCGGCGCTGGCGAGCGGGGATGCTGCCGGGGCGCAGCGCTTCTTCGCCGAAGCCGCCGCCAGCCCCGACCAGTTCTACGGTCAACTCGCCGCCGAGCGGGTGGGCCGCTCCGCGGTGCCCCCCGCCCCGCCGCCGCCTATCGCGATCGCTCCCGAGGTGCGGCAGGCGTTCGAGGATAGCTCCGTCGTCCGTGCCGCCCGCGTGCTTGGCGAGCTTGGCGCCTGGCAGGACCAGACGCAGTTCCTGCGGACGATCGCATCCAACGCAAAGAGCGACGCCGATCACATCCTTGCCGCCGATCTGTCCCGCTCGATCGGGCGGCCGGACCTGGGGGTGATGGTCGCGCGCAGTGCCCGCAACAACGGGGTGAGCGATTTCGTGCCGACCGGCTTCCCGACGGTGGTGGTGCCGCCGACGGCGCAGACCTACTGGACGATGATCCATGCCATTTCACGGCAGGAGAGCCAGTTCGACCGGCAGATCGTCAGCCATGCCGGTGCCCGCGGGCTGATGCAGCTGATGCCCGGCACCGCGCGCGAGACCGCGGGCAAGATGGGGCTGCCCTACGATCATGCGCGGCTGACGAGCGACGCCCAGTACAACATCATGCTTGGATCGAGCTTCTTCGCGCGGCTGCTGGAGCAGTATGCCGGCAATTACGTGCTGGCGGTGGCGGCCTACAATGCAGGCCCAGGAAACGTCCGCAAGTGGCTGAACGCAAACGGCGATCCGCGGATACCCGGGGTGGACGTGGTCAACTGGATCGAGGCTATCCCGTTTACCGAGACGCGCGGATACGTGCAGCGCGTGCTGGAAAACGCGGTGGTGTACGACGCCATGAACCCCGGCCGGGCGCGAATGCCGGCAAACAACCGGCTCTCCGCCTATCTCGGCAAGCGCAATCCGGGCTGATCCGGATCGCCATCGTGGCCGACCGCCCGAACTATATCACTCCCGCCGGGCTGGCGGTGATGCGCGCCCGCTATCAGCAGCTGTTCGGGACGGATCGGCCGCAACTCGTCGAGGTGATTTCCTGGGCGGCGGGGAACGGCGACCGCTCCGAGAATGGCGACTATGTCTACGGCCGGAAGAAACTGCGCGAGATCGACCGGGAACTCGGCTGGCTGGCGAAGCGGATGAAGGCGGCGCAGGTCGTCGATCCCGCGCAACAGCCGGATCGTGGCCGGGTGCATTTCGGCGCCACGGTGAAAATCGTCGACGAGCAGGATCGGGAACGGGTGCTGACCCTGGTCGGCGAGGACGAGACCGACTCCTCGGCAGGGCGGATCAGCTGGCGATCACCGCTGGCCTGGGCGCTGCGCGGGGCCGCCGTCGGCGATAGCCGCCGCGTTGAGCTGCCGGGCGGGGCGTGCGAGTATGAGGTGCTGGCGATCAGCTATCCCGACGCCCACGAAGTAGCGGCGCTGTCCGCTACTTGACAGCCCCGGCCCCGATCTGGCCATCCTGCCGCAAACCGCAGGGGTGACGATCATGTGCGACAGCGAGATCCATCAGGGGCTGGTAGAGAATACGGGTTTCTCCCGACGGGCGGTGATGCTGACAGGCGTCGCGGTGGCCGGCGCCGCGACTGCGGGCTTCGCCGACGGCGTGGTCGAGAAGGACGTGACGATCACCACGCCGGACGGCAGCGCCGATGCCGCCTTGTTCCACCCGGCAGGCAAGGGTCCATGGCCGGGTGTGCTGGTGTGGCCGGACATTCTCGGGCTGCGGCCGGTGTTCCGCGACATGGGGCGGCGGCTGGCGGCGGCCGGGTATGTGGTGCTGGTGCCCAACCCCTTCTATCGCAGCAAGCGTGCGCCGGTGGTCGACGGGGCGTTCGACTTCAGCAAGCCGGAAGACCGTTCCAAGGTGATGGCGATGCGCCAGGCGATGACCGATGCCGGCATCGACAAGGATGCGACTGCCTTCGTCACCTTCCTGACCGCGCAGCCGCAGACGGACAAGCGCCGGAAGATGGGCGTGCAGGGTTATTGCATGGGCGGGCCGCTGTCGTTCCGCACGGCAGCGGCGATGCCCGGCCGGATCGGCGCGGTGGGCAGCTTCCACGGCGCAGGGCTGGTGACGGCGGAACCCTCCTCCCCCCACCTGCTGATCGCCAAGACCAAGGCATCCTACCTGGTCGCGATTGCGAAGAACGACGACGAGAAGCAGCCCGATGCCAAGACCGTGCTGCGGACCACCTTTGCCAAGGAAAAGCGCAAGGCGACGGTGGAGGTCTATCCGGCGGACCATGGCTGGTGCGTGCCGGGAAGCCAGGTCTATGATCAGGCCGCTGCCGAGCGGGCGTGGAGCGAACTGATGAAGCTCTACAAGGCCAGCCTGGTCTGATCTTCGCCCGATCCGGGGCGGCAATGGCGCCCCCGCGCCGGTGCCGCTCCGCCTACAGATCGATGCCGAATTCCGCTTTGGCCAAACCGATCAGCGTTTCGTCGGGCCTGGGCGGGATCATCGACACCGCCTTTTCAAGCTGGTCGGCAATATAGGTGAGCGCCGCAATGCGCGCCGCCTTCTTGTTGTTGCCGTCGATCACCCGCCACGGGCTCCACCGCGTATCGGTGACCTTGAGCATGTCCGCGATCGCCTCGGCATAGGCCGGGCGGCGGGCGCGGTTGTGGAAATCGTCAGCGCCGGTCTTCCACCGCTTCCAGGGGTGGACCAGGCGCTTGCGCAGGCGTTCGTCCTGGGTTGCCGCGGTGACGTGGACGAACAGCTTGACGATAGCGGTGCCGTCATCCTTCTGCTGGGCCTCGAACTCGTTGATCTCGTCATAGGCACGCCGCCACTGCGCCTCGGTAGCGAATCCATCGACCCGTTCGACCAGGACCCGGCCGTACCAGCTGCGATCGAACACCGCGATCTCGCCCTTCCCCGGCAGGCGCTTCCAGAAACGCCAGAGGAAGTGACGGGCCTTTTCGTCCGGCGTCGGGGCGGAGATCGGCCAGACGCAGAAGTGGCGTGGATCCCACTCGGCGGTGAGCCGCTGGACTATGCCGCCCTTTCCCGCGGCATCCCAGCCCTCCAGCACGACGACGCTGCGCCGGCCGTGGACGATGTGCGCGACCTGGATGCGGGCGAGCCGATCCTGCACCGCGGCCAGCGCCTCGTCATAATTGCCGTCAAACTTGTCGCCGGCTTCGTAGTTCGAAAGGTGGTGCGCCAAACGGTTTCCTCAACATTGCTGGACGGCTTCGCGCACCATCCGGTTACGCGGACATCGAGGCGTTCCGCTTAAGCTGCCACCGACCGGCCACCCCGCTCAGCCCTTCGGTGTTTCGACAGTGCGGATGTGCAGTTCGCGCAGCTGCTTCGGCGTTGCCGGGGCCGGCGCGTTCATCATCAGATCCTCCGCCTTCTGCGTCATCGGGAAGAGCACGACTTCACGGATGTTCGGCTCGTCGGCGAGCAGCATGACGATCCGGTCGATCCCCGGCGCGGAGCCGCCGTGCGGCGGGGCGCCGAACTTGAACGCGTTGATCATGCCGGCGAAGTCGGTGTCGACCTGTTCGCGGCTGTAGCCGGCGATCTCGAACGCCTTGTACATGATTTCGGGACGGTGGTTGCGGATCGCGCCGGACGACAGCTCCACGCCATTGCAGACGATGTCATACTGGTAGGCCAGGATGTCGAGCGGATCCATCGTCTCCAGCGCCTCGAGCTCGCCCTGCGGCATCGAGAAAGGATTGTGGCTGAAATCGACCTTCTTGGCGTCCTCGTCATATTCGAACATCGGGAAGTCGACGATCCAGCAGAACTCGAACCGCTTGGGATCGATCAGCCCGAGTTCCTGGCCGACGCGGGTGCGCGCGGCGCCGGCAAGCTTGGCGGCCTGGCCTTCCTTGCCGGCGGCGAAGAACAGGCCGTCGTCCGGGCCGAGGCCGAGGTCGGCGATCAGCCTGGCAGTCGCTTCCTCGCCGTGATTCTTGGCGATCGGGCCGCCGGGCACGCCTGACTTCATCGTCATGTAACCGAGCCCGGCATGCCCCTCGGCGCGCGCCCATTCGTTCATGTCGTCGAAGAACTTGCGGCTCTTGTCGCCGGTGTTCGGCGCTGGAATCGCACGGACCACGCCGCCGCCCTCGACGATGCGCGAGAACAGGCCGAAGCCGGACCCCTGGAAGTGATCGCTGACGTCGACGATCTCGATCGGGTTGCGCAGATCGGGCTTGTCCGAGCCGTACTTCAGCATCGACTCGCGGTACGGGATGCGGCGGAACGGCAGCGCGGAGACCTGCCGGCCCTTGCCCTGGAAGTTCGCGAATTCCTCGAACACGCCGTGCAGCACTGGCTCGATCGCTGCGAAAACATCGTCTTGCGTGACGAAGCTCATCTCGAAATCGAGCTGGTAGAATTCGCCGGGCGAGCGGTCTGCGCGGGCATCCTCATCGCGGAAGCATGGTGCGATCTGGAAGTAGCGATCGAAGCCGGCGACCATCAGCAACTGCTTGAACATCTGAGGCGCCTGAGGGAGCGCGTAGAACTTGCCCGGGTGGACGCGGCTGGGGACGAGATAGTCGCGCGCGCCCTCCGGGGAAGAGGCGGTGAGGATCGGCGTCTGGAACTCGGTGAAGCCCTGCCCGATCATGCGGGCGCGAATCGATGCTATCACCTGCGAGCGCAGCATGATGTTGGCATGGATGCGATCGCGGCGAAGATCGAGGAAGCGATAGCGCAGGCGGATATCCTCGGGATATTCCTGCTCCCCCGCCACCGGCAGCGGCAGTTCCTGCGCGGCGGACTGAACCGCCACTTCCTGCGCATAGACCTCGACTTCGCCGGTCGGCAGCGTGGTGTTCACGGTTCCGGGCGAGCGGGCCAGCACCTTGCCGGTGATCGTCAGCACCGACTCGGTCCGCGCCGCCTCGAGCGCGGCAAAGGCCGGCGAGTCGGCGTCACTCACGATCTGGGTCAGCCCGTAATGATCGCGCAGATCGATAAACAGCAGCCCGCCGTGATCGCGCTTGCGATGCACCCAGCCCGACAGGCGGATCTGCGATCCGACATCGGCGGCGCGCGCCTGGGCGCAGGTGTGGGTGCGATAGGCATGCATGATCGTGCGATCTCTCAGAAGGCGACAAACGGGTCCGGAAGGGCCGATCGCTTCCCTTCCGCACCACGCTTTGTCAACCGCGAAGCGGGCGGCTATGGACCGACGATGGAGATTCACCCACTCATCAGCGACAGCGCCACGCTTGCCGCTCTCTGCGAGCGTCTGGCTCGCTCCCCCTTCGTCGCCGTCGATACGGAATTCATGCGGGAGAACAGCTACTGGCCCGATCTCTGCCTGATCCAGATCGCCGATGCCAACGAGGCGGCGGCGATCGATCCCAAGGCGAAGGGGATCGACATGAAGCCGCTGCTCGACCTTCTGGTCGAGAATGACGAGGTGCTGAAGGTCTTTCACGCCGGCGGGCAGGACCTGGAGATCGTCCACAACCTGACCGCCAAGACCCCCTACCCGCTGTTCGACACGCAGGTCGCGGCGATGGCGCTCGGGATGGGCGAGCAGGTCGGCTACTCCAACCTGGTCGAGAGCATGCTCGGCGTGAAGCTGGACAAGGGCGCGCGCTTCACCGACTGGAGCCGCCGCCCGCTCGACAAGCGGCAGATCGAATATGCGATCGGCGACGTCACCTACCTGGTGAAGATATTTCCGCGGATGCTCGACAAGCTGCGAGCCAAGAAGCGCGGCGAGTGGCTGGACCAGGAGATGGAGCGGCTGGGCGATCCGGCGGGTTACCTCAACGTGCCGGAACTGGCGTGGCTGCGGATCCGTCCGCCGAGCCGCAAGCCGGAGGTTCTCGGCCGCTTGAAGGCGCTGGCGGCGTGGCGCGAGCGCGAGGCGCAGGGCAAGAATCTGCCGCGCGGACGCATCGTGAAAGACGAGACGCTGGCCGACGTTGCCGGCCACCCGCCGCGCACGCAGGCGGATCTGGCGAAGGTTCGCGGGCTCTCCGCCGGCTGGGCGACCAACGACATCGGCGCGCGGATGCTGGCAGTGCTGGCCGATGCCGTGCCGCTGCCGGACAGCGAACTGCCGCCGCGGGAGGATCGCAAGCCGGGGCTGGGCAAGGATGGCGCGCTGATCGCCGACCTGCTGAAGCTGCTGCTGAAGGTGCGCGCGAAGGAGGCGGACGTTGCGCCCAAGCTGATCGCGCGCAGCGACGAACTGGAGGCGATTGCCGCCGGCGTTCGCGACGACATGCCGCTGCTGACCGGCTGGCGGTACGAGGTGTTCGGCAAGGATGCGCTGGCGCTGGTCGAGGGCCGGCTGGCGTTCAGCGTGCGCGACGGGCGGATGGTGATGTCGGCGCTCGCCGGCAACGATGCACCGGCGGCCGCTGACGCCTAGCCGATCGGGGCGCTAGTCGATCAGGACGCTGGGGCGGCGGCCGAGGGCCGTCGCCAGCGTCTTGTGGCGGCGCTCGACCGCCTCGCCGTAAAGGCCGCGATCGCCCTTGCCGAGATGCAGCGAGACGGTGCCCGCGCCGAGCGACAGGCGGCTCTGTTCCAGCGCGCTTGCGACGCCGCCGCTCAGCCGTTGCCCGAGGCGGATCGCCAGACCCCAGAGATCGGCACGGGCCTGGTCCTCCGGCGAACAGAGCTGTTCCACCGGGTAGGCCGGGCCGCTGCCGCCGAAGCTGGTGAACAACGCCCGCGCCATCATCGCACGGCCACGCGCATCGACGCCGACCCAGTTGCCGTGGAGCGCCGCATCGAGCCCGCGCACCTCGCGAAACTCGGGATGCGCGCGCCAGCCCACATCGGCCAGCTGGCAGGTGGCGGCGCGCAGCCGGGCGTCGGCGGCCGGCTCGCCTGCGAACAGCGGAGCGATCCACGCGTCGAGCAGGTCGCCATGTTCGGGAAAGCGGCCGTGGCGCACGCCCTCCTCCCGCGTTGCCGCGATCAGCGGATCCTGCGCGCGGACCGACTCGGGCAGGCTGGCGTGAAGCAGCCCCTCGCGCAGCCCGTAAGCCGAGACGATGACGCCGCTGGAGCCGATCCGGCGGGTGAGCGCCGCGAGCAGGGCGGCCGCGTCGCGCAGGTTGGGAATGCGGGATGCCGTGAGCCCCTCGACGCCGCGCAGCCGCTTCTTGCCGATCTGCGCGACGACCCGCACCAGACGCGCCGGGCGATCCGCCGACATCGTATAATGGTGGACGATCGGCAGCGGAAAGGCGGTGAGGCTCATGTCCAGCCGGGCGAGCGCGCGCCACGATCCGCCGACGAGGTAGAAAGGCTTGTTCTTCCCCGCCTGAATCCAGTCGAGCTTCTTGAAGGCGCGCGTGAGCGCCCGATCGAGCGCACGGGGGCCATCCTGCCGGAGCGCCGCCAGCCGCAGCACACCAAGCGGGAAGGAGGCACGCTCGTGCACCTCGCCGCCGGCGACACGGATCAGTTCCAGGCTGCCGCCGCCAAGATCGCCGACGATGCCGTCCGCCTCCGGGATCGCGGCGAGCACGCCGTAGCCGGCCATCGCCGCCTCCTGCTCGCCGGAAAGCAGTTCCACCTCCAGCCCGGTCTCGCGCAGCTTGTCGAGAAACGCTTCGCCGTTGCTGGCATCGCGAACCGCGGCGGTGGCGACCGTGCGCAGCGAGGAGACGTGCATCTGCCCGGCGAGATGGCGGAAGCGGGCGAGCGCGATGAGCGCGCGATCCATGGCCTGCGTATCGAGGCTGCCGCGTTCCGCTACGCCGCGACCGAGCCCGGCCATGACCTTTTCGTTGAACAGGATGGCGGGGATGCGGGCCGGCCCGTCATAGACGACCAGCCGGATCGAGTTCGACCCGATGTCGATAATCCCGACGCGGCCGAGTTCGGGTTCGGGCAACCGGCTGCGCCGAAGGAGCGAAAGCGCGGACATGCCGGGGCGGTAGCCGGAAAGGCAGCCCGTGCAAAGCCCGTAGCGCCGCCCGGATCAGCCCGCGCCGCGCCGCAGGCTGAGCGTGGGCACCGATCCGGCATGGCCGAGCGACGCGCCGCGGCCGGACAGCGACGGGTTCGTCATGAAGTAGCGATGCAGGTTGAAACGGCGCTGGCCCACGACTTGCCGTTCGTAGCTGCCATCCGGATTGAGGTTCCAGCTCTGTTCGTCGTCGATCAGGTTGGCCACCATCACCTGATCGAGAATCTGCGCATGAACGGTCGGATTTTCGATCGGCAGCATATATTCGACCCGGCGATCGAAATTGCGCGGCATCCAGTCGGCCGAGGAAATGAACAGCTTCGCCCCCGGATTTGGCAGCGCCCCGCCATTCCCGAAGGCCATGATGCGGCTATGTTCGAGGAAGCGCCCGACGACCGACTTGACGCGGATATTCTCCGACAGCCCCTCCACGCCGGGCCGCAGGCAGCAAATGCCACGGACGACCAGATCGATCTGCACGCCGGCCGCGCTGGCACGGTACAGCTTTTCGATGATCGCCGGATCGACCAGCGAGTTGAGCTTGGCCCAGATCGCACCGTCCCGCCCGGCGCGCGCATGATCGATCTCGCCATCGATCAGGTCGCACAGCCGCTCGCGCAGCCCGTGCGGGGAGATGGTCAGCATCTCCAGTGCAGTCGGCTCGACATAGCCGGTGATGTAGTTGAACAGGTGCGCGGCATCGCGGCCGGCACGCGGATCGGCGGTGAAGAAGCTGATATCGGTATAGATGCGCGCCGTCACCGGATGGTAGTTGCCGGTGCCGAAGTGGCAATAGGTGCGATAGGCACCGTTCTCACGACGGACGACCATCGATACCTTGGCGTGCGTCTTCCAGTCGATGAAGCCGTAAACGACCTGGACGCCCGCCCGTTCGAGCTGCGTCGCCCACATCAGGTTCTGCTCCTCGTCGAAGCGGGCCTTCAGTTCGACGACGGCCGTCACCGACTTGCCGGCCTCCGCCGCATCGACCAAAGCGCGGATCACCGCGGATTGCTTGCCGGCGCGGTAGAGCGTCTGCTTGATCGCCACGACATCCGGATCCTGCGCTGCCTGCTTCAGGAAGGCGAGGACGACATCGAAGCTCTCATAGGGATGATGGACAACGATGTCCTTGTCTCGGATCGCCGCGAAGCAATCGCCGCCATGTTCCCGGATTCGCTCGGGAAAGCGCGGCGAGAAGAGCGGAAACTTGAGATCCGGGCGGTCCTCCTCCACGAGTTGTTCGAGGTCGGCCATGCCGAGGAAGCCGCTCGCCTCCGAGACGATCGCGAAGCTGCCGCCGATCTCCTCGCAGATCATCCTCTCCAGCGCCTTGGGCATTCCTGCCTCCAGCCGCAGGCGGACGACCCGGCCGCGGCGGCGGCGCTTGATCGCCGAGCGGAAGTAGCGGACGAGATCCTCGGCCTCCTCCTCCAGCTCGATGTCGCTGTCGCGGATGATGCGGAACGCGCCGTCGCCCTGCGCCTCGTAGCCGGGAAAGAGCAGCCCGGTGCAGCGGCGGATCAGCGTCTCGATGGCCACGTAGCGCGCACTTTCCCCCGGTAGCCGGATGAAGCGCGGCAGCGTGGATGGCACCATCAGCAATTCGAGGATCGGCTCGCCGTCCGCCATCCGCTTCATGTCGAACACCAGGCTGAAGCCCTTGTTCGGGATGAACGGAAACGGATGGGCGGGATCCAGCGCCTGCGGGGTCAGGACCGGAAACACCTGTTCGCGGAAGTGCCGTTCCAGCCAGGCGCCCTCCTCCGCGCCGATCTCGTCCAGTCCAAGCACCGCGATGCCGGCTCCGGCCAGTTCACGGCGCAGTTCGCGCCACACCGCCTGCTGGCTGACCATCAACGCATCGGCCCGGTCGACGATCGCAGCAAGCTGCTGCCCGACCGTCAGGCCGTCGGCGGAACGGCTCTCGACGTCCTGCATTTGCTGGCCCTTGAGGCCGGCGACGCGGACCATGAAGAATTCATCGAGATTGTTGCCGGAGATCGACAGGAAGCGGAGCCGTTCGAGCAGCGGATGCGCCCGGTTCGAAGCTTCATCGAGCACGCGCTGGTTGAACGCCAGCCAGGAGAGCTCGCGATTGAAATAGCGGCTTTTCAGGTCGATCGGCGCCCGCGCCGGAGTCGCGCTGCATTCGGCCAGATCCATCTCGGGGGCATAGTCATCCATGCACCCGATATAGGCCGTTCAGCATGAATCGTCGATAACGCCCATGCGGATCAAAGCGCTTCTGGCGAGCGGAACCGTGAGCCGCGAGCGGCGGGCGAGCGCGGTCTCATCGATCATATCGACGACATGCTGGATGCCGACATAGCTGCGGTCGATACGCGGGACGAGGTAGGCAAGCACCTCGGGCGGGGTCGCCAGCCCGCGCGCGCCAAGCAGTTTTTCGATGATCGCCGCGGCAAGCGTGTCATCGGGCTGGGCGATGGCGAGCTTGGGCGTCGCACTGATGCGGGAACGCAGGTCCGGCAGCGCGACCTGCCAGGCGGGCGGCGGGGCATCGGCGATCAGGAGCAGCGGGCGGCGTTCGGACTGGGCACGGTTCCAGGCGTGGAACAGCGCCTCCTCCGCCACCCGATCCGCATCGTCGATCATCGTGCCGCCGCTATTGGCGACGAAGCGCCGGGCGAGCAGGCTGCGGCCGGACTTGCGCGGGCCGGTGACGATCGTCGCCATAACCGGCCAAAGCGCCCAATGCTTCAAGTGGCGCAGGACGGCGGCGTTGGCGTCACCCACCAGAAAATCGCCTTCGCCCGACGTTACCGGCCAGTCGAGCGGCAGGGCGAACTGGCTCATCGCGGGGCGGCGGGGGCGGCGGGCGGCGGAGGCGGCGTTGCCGGTACGGGAGCGGCCACCACAGGCGCCCGGCGGATGCGGAGCCGCCCGCCGCCGCCATCCTCGACCCGCCAGCCGCGCGCCGCCAGCGCGATACGCAACGCTGCCTGTTCGCCATCGAAGGTGACACGCATCAGCGACACGCCACCGATCGCCAGGCTGGTCGCCGCAGCCGAACGCACGCCGGGCACCGCGCGGAGGGATTGCTCGACGCCGCCGACCGCGCCGGCATCGGGCGTATCGACTTCGATCGTGAAGCTGGACGCCGCCAGGATCGGCGCGTTCTCCGTGATACTGGTTTCCGCCAGCGCCTCCTCGACGGGTATATCGGTCGGCACCTCCAGGATAAGCGACCGATCGGGCGAGAGGCGGCCATCCCGCAGCGCGGCGGCATAGGCATCGTCGATGCGGCGGATGCCTTCGTCGAGCATGCGGGGAAGCCCGGCGCTGTCCGCGGCGCGCAACGTGAACGACTCGATCTCGGTCGCATCCGGGCCGTGGCGCGCGACGAAGTGACCGGTGACCGGGCCGCCCGGCCACGACCGCACCAGCGTCACCTCCGGCATGACGATGTCCGACGCGCCATATTGATCGAGCAGCATCCGCCACCAGCCTCGGCCCGGCCGCCGCGTCTGCGCCAGATTGAGCAGCAGCGGATCGGTGCCGGTGCCGGCGACGCGGACATAATCGATCGGGCTGCCGCCGGCGCGGAACCGCGCCCAGGCGCGCTGCCATTCGTTGCGGACCTCGAACGTCATCGGAGTCGCGCCGCTCCACAGCACGGGGATCACGAGCATCGGCGCGGAGCGGGCCCCCTGCCCCTGTACCCCCAGCATCTGCCCGGCACGGCTACGATCGAACAGCACGCCGAGTCGGGCAATGTAGCGGTTCGCGCCGATCTGTTCGTCCTCGACGACGATGCCCGCGACGATCGAATCGAGCGTACTGTCGGGCAGGTTCGGCGCGCTGGCGATCGGCAGGCCGTTCGCGCGGGCCCACAGCATCCGCCAGCCCTTGCGCTGGGCCAGCCGCCAGCCGCCGGTGCGGGCCGCATCGGCCGTCTTCGCCGAGACATCGACGGAGACGCCGCCCACTTCGTAATTCTTGGAACTGTCGATGGGCGGAACGCCGCGATCGCCTTCGAGCTGGGCAAGCCCGATGCTCCCGACGGCCAGCATCCCGACGAGTGCCGACAGCGTCAGCGGATGCAGCAGGCGGCGGGATATCGTCACGACGCGCCTTTTGGCGACTTGATCGTGGAAATCCAAGCGCGATGTGGTTAGTCGCTCCAGTCATGGACCGCACCCGCAACGAGCCCGAGCCCTATACCTACGCGAAAGCGGGGGTTTCGATCGCCGCGGGCAACGCGCTGGTCAGGGCGATCGCCCCCCTCGCCCGCGCCACCCGGCGGCCCGGCGCCGATGCCGAACTGGGCGGGTTCGGCGGATTCTTCGATCTGAAGGCGGCGGGCTATAGCGATCCGCTGCTGGTGGCCGCGAATGATGGTGTCGGCACGAAGCTGAAGCTGGCGATCGATCATGACCGGCACGAGGGCGTCGGCATAGATCTGGTCGCAATGTGCGCCAACGACCTGATCGTGCAGGGCGCCGAGCCGCTGTTCTTCCTGGACTATTTCGCGACCGGCCGGCTCGACCCGAAGATCGCCGAGACGGTGGTTGCCGGCATCGCCGATGGTTGCCGCATCGCCGGATGCGCGCTGATCGGCGGCGAGACGGCCGAGATGCCGGGCATGTATGCCGATGGCGATTACGATCTGGCGGGGTTCTGCGTCGGCGCGGTCGAGCGGGCACAGGCGCTGACCGGCACCGCCGTCGCGGCCGGGGACGTCATCCTCGGGCTGGCATCGTCCGGGGTCCATTCCAACGGCTTCTCGCTCGTCCGGCGGCTGGCAGCGGACAAGAACTGGAAGATGCAGCGCCCCGCGCTGTTCGACCAGGAAATCAGGCTCATCGATGCGCTGATCGAGCCGACGCGGATCTACGTGCGGTCTCTGCTGCCGGTGGTGCGGAGTGGGCGAATCCACGCGCTGGCGCACATTACCGGCGGCGGGCTGCTGGAGAATATCCCGCGCGTGCTGCCGCACGGCCTACACGCCCATGTCGATGCCGATGCCTGGCCGCAGCCGCGGCTGATGGCGTTCCTGCAGGCACAGGGGCATATCGAGCCGGAGGAAATGGCGCGTACCTTCAACTGCGGCATCGGCATGGTCGCCGTGGTGGCACAGGCCGATGCCGACGCGGTGAGCGCGGACCTGACCGCCGCCGGCGAGACAGTGTTTCGGATCGGGCGAATCGAGGCTGGCGAGAAAGGCTGCACCGTCGCCGGATCGGTCGAGACGTGGAGCGCGACGGCCAGCTGGTCGTCGACCCATGCCGGTTGAGCAGCGTGGTTGATCATCATGGCTGACCGCGCCCGCGTTGCGGCGCTGATCTCTGGCCGGGGATCGAACATGGCGGCGCTGATCGATGCCGCGCGCGCGGCAGACTGCCCGTTCCGGATCGAACTGGTACTCTCCAACGATCCCGCCGCCGCCGGGCTGAAAACGGCCCGCGCGGCGGGTATCGCTACCTTTGCCCGGTCCCACATCGGCATGAAGCGGGCCGAACATGAGGCAGTGTTCGACGGCGAACTGCGCGCCGCGGGGATCGAGTGGATCGCGCTGGCCGGCTATATGCGGCTGCTGTCCCCAGGCTTCGTCACCGCCTGGAAGGGGCGGATCGTCAACATCCACCCCTCGCTTTTGCCGCGCCACAAGGGGCTCGATACGCATGCGCGGGCGATCGCCGCGGGCGATGCGGAGGCGGGGTGCACGGTGCACATCGTGACGCCGGAACTGGACGATGGACCGATCCTGGCACAGGCGCGGGTGCCGATCCTTCCGGGCGACACGCCCGATATGCTGGCGGCGCGAGTGCTCACGCAGGAACATCTGCTCTATCCGCGCGCTCTGGCCGATCTCGCCCGACTGCCCGGAAACACCGCATGACCGAACCGACGCGCAAGGAAAAGGACGAGGCGGCGGCGGTGCGGCGGCGCTGGATCAACCTGGGCGAAGTGCTCGCCGTGGTGGCAGTCGGTATCTCCGGCCTGACGCTCTGGAACAGCTATTCGGAGCGCAGCCACGCCGAAGCCGAGAAAGCCGGCGCGGAGAAGCGTGCTTCGGCAAAGGCGGCAACCTTGCTGTTGCGCGCGGTGCCCTCCAAGGACGGCGACCGGCTGACCCTGGCGCCGATCGGGGCAGAGCAATCGATCCAGAGCCAGATCGTCGCCTTCCCTACCCCGCTCGGCATAGCCGCTGTGGATACGACGGGAGATGCGCGGATCGAGGCCGAGTGGCTGGAGGACGGGCTGAAGAAAGCGCGACGCGCTGCCGAGCGCAAGGACGAGACTATCGGCGACGAGCAGGTGCCCGTGGCGATCACCAGCCAGTTCATCGCCGATGGCGAGCCCCACAGCGACGTTGCGCTGTACGATCTCGGCTATGCGCTGGACGGGCGGCTGATCGGCGGTAGCCGGTTGCGCCTGCGTGGTCTTTCGCGGATCGCGCGGGCGACGCCGGGTACGGCGCAGGCCCGCATCGATGCGATGTGGAGCAAGCGCCAACCGAGGTCGGCGCCTGCTGCCAAACCGGATTAGCCGACGATTTCTTCCGGCTTGAAGAAGTAGGCGATCTCGATCGCGGCATTCTCTTCGCTGTCCGAACCATGGACGGAATTGGCTTCGATCGACTCGGCGAGCTCCTTGCGGATCGTGCCGGCATCGGCGTTGGCCGGGTTGGTGGCGCCCATCACCTTGCGATTGGTGGCGACGGCATCTTCACCCTCGAGCACCTGCACGACGACCGGGCCCGAGATCATGAAGCTGACGAGATCGCCGAAAAACGGACGCTCGCGGTGGACGGCATAGAAGCCTTCCGCCTGTTCCTGCGTCATCTGGATGCGCTTGGATGCGACGACGCGCAGGCCGGCATCCTCCAGCATCTTGGTAACGGCGCCGGTCAGATTGCGGCGCGTGGCATCGGGCTTGATGATCGAAAAGGTGCGTGTCGTCGCCATGCTGGGCTCCGTTTCTAAAGGTCTGGGCTGGTGGAAAGTGGCCGGCCCCCTAACCTCTGCCGCCCCGCTTCGCAAGACGGGAGGGGTCGCCCGCGCCCGGCACGTTATGGGCCTTCGCGCCAGCGCCCGTCCTCATCCTGCTTCCAGTAACGGCGCGTAATATCCTCGCGCAGGCCGAGCGCGCGCCAGGCTGCGCGCGCGCCGTCGATCGTGCCCGCATCGAACAGGTAGAAGGCTCGTTCGAAATCGAGCGCCTCATCCCGCCATATGCCATCGGCGATGGCGATGTTGCGGGCGCCGTTCGCCGGATCTGCCGACGGGGAGATCAGCACCGGCTGATCGCCCTCGCCGCCATCGCCGACGCGACCGTGCGGCAGGAAAGCGTTGGCGGAGTAGGTCCACAGATCGGCGTCGAGCCGCGCAGCGAGCGCGTCCTCACCTGCAACGACGAGCAGCCGCTGGCCATCGCCGAGCAGTCGCTCGGCGATGCGCGGCAGCACGCGTTCCAGCGGCACCGCAGCGAGATGGTAGAAATCTACCTGCATGCCTGGCTCTGCCGGTCCGCCGCGCCGCCCTTATTGCTCGAAATTGTCGGCAACAAAGCGGTCGAGCAGGCGCACGCCGTACCCGGTTGCCCCCTTGTCCCACAGCGGGCCCGGCTTGCCCGCCCACACCATGCCGGCAATGTCGAGATGCGCCCAGCGAACACCTTCCTCGATGAACCGCAGCAGGAACTGCGCCGCCGTGATCGATCCCGCCTCCCGCGAGCCGACATTCTTCATGTCCGCGATCGGCGATTCGATCAGCTTGTCGTACGCATCGCCGAGCGGCATCCGCCACAGCAGATCGCCCGAAGATTTGCCGGCGGCGAGCAGCTGTTCGGCAAGCTCGTCCGAGTTCGAGAACATCCCGCCATGTTCGTGGCCCAGCGCGATGATCATCGCGCCAGTAAGCGTGGCGAGATCGACGATTGTCTTGGGATTGTAGCGGCGCTGCACCCAGGTGAGCGCATCGCACAGCACCAGCCGGCCCTCGGCATCGGTGTTGATCACCTCGATCGTCTGGCCGGACATGCTGGTCACCACGTCACCGGGACGTTGCGCGTTGCCGTCCGGCATGTTCTCGACCAGGCCGCACACGCCGATGACGTGCGCCTTTGCCTTGCGCCCGGCCAGCGCCTTCATGGCGCCGACGACGGCGCCCGCGCCGCCCATATCCCACTTCATGTCTTCCATGCCGCCGGCGGGCTTGATCGAGATGCCGCCGGAATCGAAGGTGACGCCCTTGCCGACGAACGCGATCGGATCCTGGGTGCCGCCGGTGCCGTCCCAGCGCAGCACGAGCAGCCGTGCTTCGCGCAGCGAGCCCTGGCTGACGCCGAGCAGGGCCCCCATGCCCGCCTCGCGCATCGCCGCCTCGTCCAGCGTCTCGACCTCGATGCCGAGATCCGTCAGGTGGCGGACGCGTTCGACGAAGCTTTCCGGATAGATGACGTTGGCCGGCTCGGCGACGAGCTCTCGGGTGAGCGAGACGCCGGCGGCGATCGCCTCCAGCCGCTCCCAGGCCGCAGCGGCGGAATCGTCGGCGCCGACGATGACGATCTCGGTCAGGCTGGGCCGCGACTTGGCGGGCAGCTTTGTGCGATAGACGTCATGCCGCCAGCCGCGCAGCAACGCGCCGGAGGCAAGCCTGGCAGCGACTTCCCCGGAAACGCCCGCGCCGCTCAGATCGACGACCAGCCGGGTCTCGCCGGAGGTGAGCAGCCTGGCGGTAAGTGCGCCACCCGCCCGTTCATAGGCGTCCGTGCCGGTGCCTGTGCCGACGAGCAGCAGGCGCCGCGCATCACCCTCTTCGGCAACGAACAGCTCGAGAATGGCGCCGGGCTCGCCCTCGAACCGCGCAAGCTCGGCGGACTGGCGGACGATCGTCTGCCCGGCATCGCCCAGCCCCGGCAGGTGTTCGGCGGAGAGCGCACCGGGAGGAACCGGCAGAGCGAGCGCGTAGGCGCCATCGGGGCGGGCAGCGGCGAAACGGACGAGCATGAAAGGACGATCCTCCAATTAAGTACCCCTATCTAGGCACGCAGGGCGCAAACCGAAATGCCCTGCCGTGCGGCGAGTCCGCGACCAACGTCTTTTGCCGCGGATTGCGGGGCGGCCGCTCCGGTGCGATAGGCGCGTCTGGGCGCCACCCGGCGCGTTGGGGAATTCGTGACTACGTCCAGGCCGATCCTGCTCGCCGCATTGCCCGTCGCCCTGCTGGCTTGCGCGCCCGTCTGGGCCCAGGACCTGCAGACGCCGTCGCAGCCCGCGCCGTCCGCCAACGGCGTGCCGATGCCCGCCAACGACGAGGAGGTGGCGTTCAGTTCCGCCACGCTCGACTATGACGGCGAGGCCGATGTCGTCACCGCCACCGGCGATGTCCGCATGGTCCGCGCCGGCAACCGGCTCCGCGCAGACAAGGTCACCTGGGATCGCAAGAGCGGCCGGGTGATGGCGGCGGGCGGGGTGAGCATCGTCAACCCAGGCGGGGATACGGTCTATGCCGACAGCGCCGAGCTTACCGATACGCTGAAGGACGGCGTGGTCGAGAACCTGTTGCTGGTTCTGGAGGATGGCGGGCGGCTGGCGGCACTGCACGGCAGCCGCGTGGCGGGGATCACAACCCTGAACAAGGCCGCCTACACGCCCTGCGCGGTGACCGACAACGCGGGCTGCGCGAAGGAGCCGCTCTGGAAGATCACGGCGGTACGGGTGGTCCACAATCCCGACCGGCGGCGCATATTCTACAAGGATGCGCAGCTCAGCATCCTGGGCGCGACGGTGCTATGGTTGCCCGCCTTCTCGCATCCGGATGGATCGGGCGGCGGCGGGCCCGGCCTGCTGGTGCCCGATTTCCGCTATAGCCGGACCAACGGGCTGGAGGTCGCCCTCCCTTACTACCTGCGGATCGGGCCGAACCGGGATCTCACGATCACGCCGCATGTCTATAGCGACGTGCTGCCCGCGATCGAGGGCGAGTATCGCGCGCTTACCGCATTGGGCGCGTACCGGCTGCGCGGGATGGTCACCTATGGATCGCGGCTGCCCGCGTCGGTCGGCCAGACCACGCCCAACGGCGATCAGGATCGCGGCATCCGCGGCTATGTCGATGCGAACGGGCGCTTCCAGCTCGATCCGGCGTGGAGCGTCAGTGGTACGCTGCGGGCGACGACCGACAAGACTTTCCTCCGGCGCTACGACATCTCGCGGGACGATCGGCTGCGTTCCTCCCTTATCGTGGAGCGGGCGGACGAGGACAGCTACCTGTCCATTGCAGGCTGGGCGGTGCAATCGCTGCGGGCGGCCGACGTCGCCGGGCAGCAGCCGATCGCGCTGCCGGCGATCGATTATCGCCGCCGAATCGACGATCCGCTGCTCGGCGGCAAGGTGGAGCTGCAGCTGAACAGCCTCTCGGTCCTGCGCACCGCAGGCCAGGACACGCAGCGTGCCTTTGCCGGCGCGCGGTGGGATCTGCGCGGCATCACCGGGCTGGGGCAGGAACTGACGCTCACCGCCTATGGCCGGGCCGACATGTACCATTCTGACGAGATCGGCGAGACCGCGACGCTCAGCTACCGCGGTTTCGGCGGCTGGAAGGGGCGCGGCATCGGCGCACTCGCAGCCGACATGCGCTGGCCGTTCATCGGCGAAGCATTCGGCGGCACGCAACGGATCACCCCGCGCGTCCAGCTCGTCGCGACGCCGCCGACGCGCAACCTCGCGCTTCCCAACGAGGACGCCCGGGCGGTCGATCTCGAGGATTCAAACCTCTTCGCGCTCAATCGCTTCCCAGGTTACGACCGATGGGAAGATAGCAGCCGCATGACCTACGGCCTGGAATATGCGTTCGATCGCCCGCGGCTGTCGGTGCGATCGATCATCGGGCAGAGCTACCGAATCAACAACCGCGTGACGATCCTGCCGAACGGAACCGGCCTTTCGGATCGCATGTCCGACGTGGTCGGCCGGACGACCGTCCGCTACGCGAGTTTCGTCGAACTCGTTCACCGTTACCGGCTGGACAAGGACAGCTTCGCCATCCGCCGCAACGAGATCGATGCGACGCTGGGCAGCCGCCGGACTTACGCCACGATCGGCTACCTGCGGCTGAACCGCAACGTGAATGCCGCGATCGAGGATCTGCGGGATCGTGAGGAAATACGCCTCGGCGGACGGGTGCAGATCGCGTCGCGCTGGTCGCTTTTCGGATCCACGGTGGTCGACCTGACCGGCGAGGGCGAAGATCCGCTGTCTATCGCAGACGGTTACGAGCCGGTGCGGCACCGGGTCGGCGTGCTCTACGACGACGAGTGCATCCAGCTGGGCGTCACCTGGCGGCGTGACTATGCCGCGAGCGGCGATGCGCGACGGGGCAACACCTTCCTCTTGCGGCTGGCGCTCAAGAACCTTGGCCGCTAAGCGTGCATTCAGCCGCGCACGGGCATGTGCCCGAGCGGATCTTCCTATATTCGGAGCGAACGTGAAGGCGACAGCGAAGACGATCAGGCGGGCGAGTGCGGCGGGCATGCTGTCCATGCTCGCTGTCGCCGGCGCGACGGTGGCGCTGGCTCAGGAGGGCGGCGGCGTGCAGCAGCCGCGGGGATCGTCGCTCAATCTGCCGAAGGACATCACCTTCTTCGGCAGGTCGGACCCGAACGTCCACAAGGCAACCGCGATCGTGAACGGCACGATCATCACCGACACCGATATCGATCAGCGGCTTGCGCTGGTTCTGGCGGCCAACGGCGGCAAGATCGAGGGCGAGGAGCGTGACCGCCTGAGGCTGCAGGTTCTGCGCAACCTGATCGACGAGGCGCTCCAGATCCAGGAGGCCAAGGGCAACGACATCGCCATCGCGCCGGCGGAGATCGATCAGACGTTTTCGCGCGTCGCTGGAAACTTCAAGCGCAACCCCAAGGATTTCGGCGCTTATCTCAATTCGGTCGGCTCGTCCGAGCGATCCATGAAGCGTCAGATCGAGGGCGAACTTGCCTGGCGCCGGCTGCTTGGTCGCAAGGTCGAGCCGTTCGTGAGCGTCAGCGAGGAGGAGGTGAACGCCGTCATCCAGCGGTTGAACGCTTCCAAGGGTGCGCAGGAATACCGCATCGGCGAGATTTTCCTGTCGTCGACCTCGGCCAATGCCGAGGAGGCCATGGCCAATGCGAGAAAGAT
>NZ_JAQGLK010000128.1 GCF_028292925.1 Sphingomonas bacterium | reverse complement strand
AAGCCGGTGGGCGGCTCTGGCTGTCCCCGCACGACGAGACGCCGGTGCCCGCGCACGATGTCGCCCCGGAAGAGATCGACATCGCGATCGCGATCGATCGGCTGGAACAGGTGGTGGACTGGCGCATCCTGCGGCGGGAGCGGGCCTGGGCGGGGCTGCGCAGCTTCGCACCCGATCGCGCGCCCGTTTACGGGTTCGATGCCCGCGCGCCGGGCTTTTTCTGGTGTGCGGGGCAGGGCGGGTTCGGTATCCAGACCGCGTCGGCGGCGGCGGCGATGGCCGCGGCGCTGCTGCTAGGCGGGACGCTGCCCGACACTCTGCGCGGCCTCGACCCGCACCGCTACGCCCCGGCGCGGTTCGGGTGACGGCTTAGCGGCCGCCGCGCTGGAACGTGATCGCAGCGTCGCTGGCCAGCTTGTCGGCGCGTTCGTTGTCCGGGTGGCCGGCATGGCCCTTCACCCACTTCCACTCGATCCGGTGGGGCTCGGCAGCGGCGACGAGTTCCTGCCACAGCTCGGCATTCTTCACCGGCTTCCTGTCGGCGGTGCGCCAGCCATTCTTGCGCCAGCCGTGGATCCACTTTGTCAGACCATCCATGACGTAGCGGCTGTCGGTGGAAAGCGTCACCCGGCACGGGCGCTTGAGCGCCTCCAGCGCGCGGATGGCGGCGGTCAGTTCCATGCGGTTGTTGGTGCTGATCGTCTCGCCACCGGAAAGCTCGCGCTCGCGCGTGCCGGCCCGGATCACCGCACCCCAGCCGCCGGCACCCGGATTGCCCTTGCACGCGCCGTCGGTCGCGATCTCGACCAGCGTCAGTTCGTCCATGTCACCCATATCGTCCATCAACCGACCAGATCCGCTGCTGTGGCACTTGCGTAGAAATCCAGCCTGCGGAGGAAGGCCAGCGGATCCTTGCGGGTGACGAGCGCGTCGGCCGGTGTATTCAGCCAGTCCCACGCACGCGTCAGCAGGAAGCGCAGGCAGGCGCCCCGCGCGAGCACGGGGAAGGCGGCGCGTTCCTCGGCCGACAGGCCGAAAGCCTCGTCATAGCCGCGCACCATCGCGCGCCCCCGCGCGGCATCGAAGCCGGTGCCGTCGCTCTCGAAGCACCAGGCGGCGTGCGTTACCGCCAGATCCCACGCCCTGATCTCGGTGCAGGCGAAGTAGAAATCGATCACCCCGGCCACCGTGTCGCCGAGCATCAGCACGTTGTCCGGGAACAGATCGCCGTGGACGATGGCGCTTGGCAGTTCCGCCGGCCAGCGTACCGCCAGGAAAGCGAGTTCCTCCGCGACGCGCGCAGCGAGCCCGGGGGCAACCCGATCCAGATCGTCACCGCACCGTTCCGCCAGTGCCGCCCAGCCATCGGGGCCGAGAGTGTTGGCGCGCCGGGCCGGGAAGTCGGCAATCGCAGCATGCATTTCCCCCAGCGCGCGCCCGGCGGCCTGGGCCTGCGCCGGGGTGGGATGGCTGACGGAGACGCCGGGCAGAAACTCGATCAGGCAGCCCGGCCGCCCGGCAACTTCCTGAATCTGCACGCCGCCGCGATCCTTCAGCGCGCGGGGCACCGCCAGCCCGCGATCGGCGAGGTGATCGAGCAGCGAGAGGAAGAAGGGCAGGTCGCCCGCATCCACGCGCTTTTCGTACAGCGTCAGGATGAAACGGCCGGCGCTCGTGTCGACCAGGAAATTGCTGTTCTCGACCCCCTCGGCGATACCCTTGGCCGAGACGAGCGTGCCGGCATCGTAGCGGGCGAGCAGCTGCTCCATCTCCTCCGCCGAGACGTGGGTGTAGACGGCCATTTCGAGGGATCAGACCGCTTCGAGGCTGCGCGGAAGCTTGAACTGCATCGTCTCGACCGCGCTGTTCACTTCGCTGCGTTCCAGCGTGAAGCGGGTGGCGAGAAGGTCGAACAGCTCCTGCACGAGCACCTCCGGTGCCGAGGCGCCAGCGGTGATGCCGAGCGTGCGCACACCTTCCAGCCAGGCGAAGTCGACCTCCGATGCGCGCTCGATCAGGCGGGCGGGAATGCCGGCGCGCGCCGCAACCTCCACCAGCCGCAGCGAATTGGACGAGTTGGGGGCACCGATGACCAGCACCGCATCGCACGATTCCACGATCACCTTCACGGCCGCCTGCCGGTTGGACGTCGCATAGCAGATGTCCTCGCCGCGGGGCGCGGCGATGCGCGGGAAGCGCGCCTTGAGCAGCTGCACGATCTCCACGGTATCGTCGACCGACAGGGTCGTCTGGGTCAGGAACGCCAGCTTGTCGGGGTCGGCCGGCTGCAGCGCGGCGGCATCCTCGATCGTCTCGATCAAGGTCATCTGACCCTCCGGCACCTGGCCGAACGTGCCGATCACCTCCGGGTGGCCGCGATGGCCGACGAACAGGATGTGCCGGCCACTCTCCACCAGCCGCTCCGCCTGGCGGTGCACCTTGGAAACGAGCGGGCAGGTGGCATCGAGAAAGTCGAGCCCCCGTTCCGCCGCCTTGTGCGGCACCGCCTTGGGCACGCCATGTGCGGAGAAGACGACGGGACGGCCATCCGGCACCTCGTCCAGCTCTTCCACGAAGACGGCGCCCTTGGCCTTCAGGCTGTCGACCACGAAGCGATTGTGGACGATCTCGTGCCGCACATAGACGGGCGCGCCGAACTTGCGGATCGTCAGCTCGACGATCTGGATGGCGCGATCGACGCCGGCGCAGAAGCCGCGCGGTGCCGCGACGAGCAGGCGAAGCGGCGGCAGGGCAGGATCGGGAGCATCGGACATCTTGGCCGCGCTCTACGCGATTGCTTGCCTGCACGAAAGGCGGTTCCTATGATCCCGCCGCCCGGTCACCCCCATCCGTCCGGCTTTGTCTGAGGATCACCCGAGTGTCGCGTTCCACGGTCGTCGTATCCTGCCTGTCGCCGCTGCTGCTGGCGCTGGCCGCCTGCTCCAGTTCGGGCGAGTTCGACGAGACGGGCGGCATCAAGATCGTCCGTTCCGCCTGCCCGGCGGTCGCCGTGCCGGCGCAGACCGGCGACATCACGATCTTCGATCCGCCTGCCAGCCGCGAGGCGCGGGCGATCGACGTGGTCGCCACGATCACCGATCTGCGCGCCACCTGCACGGATAGCGGTGACCACATCGTCTCGAACGCCACCTTCGCGGTGCAGGCGCGGCGCAGCGCCGCCGGCCCGGCGCGCGACGTGGTGATCCCCTATTTCGCCACGGTGGTGCGCGGCGGAACGGTGGTCGTCTCCAAGCAGGTCAGCCGCGTCGCGATCCACTTCGACGCGGGTGCGCTGCGGGCAAGCGGCACGGGTGCGGCGACGGCCAACGTGGTCCGCGCTGCGGCCACCGTGCCGGCGGACATTCAGGCGAAGATCACCCGCAAGCGCAAGCCCACCGATGCCGACGCGTCGATCGATCCGATGGCCGATCCGGTGGTCCGCGCGGCGGTGCAGAAGGCGAGCTTCGAGTTGCTGGTCGGGTTCCAGCTCACGGAAGATCAACTGGCCTATAACGCGACGCGCTGATCGGGGGACGTTCGCGGGGCGGGCCATCCAGCCGATGGAGCATGGCCGTGGACGTCTATTACACCCGCCAAGACGACTGGATCGCGGTGCACGGCGACGTGGCCACGGTGGGGATCACCGATCATGCGCAGAAGCAACTAGGCGATATACTGTTCGTCCAGCTTCCGCCGATCGGCACCGAACTGGTTCGCGGGCGTGAGGCGGCACTGGTCGAATCGATCAAGGCCGCGGCCGACCTCTTCGCGCCGATCAGCGGCACGGTGACGGAAACCAACCCGGCGCTGGAGCGCGAACCCGCGCTGGTCAACACCGCACCCGAGGCGGAAGGCTGGATGTTCCGCATGACGATAGGCGATCCGGCCGAACTTGTCGGGTTGCTCGGCCGCGACCTCTATCTGGCCCGGATCAGGCGGATGTAGGCCGCGCGGCAGTCACGCGCACCGGATCGTCCTGCACATCGGCCGGCCACGCCCGGTCGAGCACCGCCGAAACGGCAAGTTCGGCGACGATGCCGACAGCCGCGCCGGCGGCGAGGTCCGATGGATAGTGGGTACAGCGCGGGATCTGGACGAGCGCGGCGGCGCTGGCGGCGAGATAGGCCACCCCGGCATGTTCGGGATAGTCGCGTGCAAACGCCCGCGCCACCGTGACCGCGCCGGCGGTGTGGCCGGACGGGAACGAGTTGATCGGATGCTCGTCGGTGCTGCCGGGCGCCATGCGGTAGCGGCCTTCGTCGACGAGCAGCTTCGGCCGCGTGCGATCGATCGACTTCTTCACCGCCGACTTGATGGCGGTCGCGAGCAGCTCGGACGCGAGCATCCGGCCGCCGCTGCGCGCGAGCCTTCGGTCGCCGGTCACCAGCCCCAGCGCCAGCGTTGCGGCACAGATCGATATCAGCGGCGGTTGATCGGCCAGCTCGCTCAGCTGACCGGCGATGCGGACGGGCAGGGTATGACGGTATGGCGCCGCCGCCTTGGTCACCTCGACGTCGGCTCGCTCGATCGCAGAGGCATCCGCCACCGCGTCGCGGATGTCCGCGGACGGATCTACCGGGGAGGTTGGGCGCATCGGGCTGGCTGGGTCATGTTCACCTTCGTTCAACCCGCCGCTGCCGCTATGGTTGCGCCGGGGCGGTTCCGGCCGTGAAGGAGAGGAGCCGCCAAAGGGGCGGATCGGCCTAGCCGCCGAGCGACTCGACAAGCCCCTCGAAAAGCCGGCGGCCATCGGTGCCGCCATGCGCGGCCTCGATCCGCCGCTCGGGATGGGGCATCATGCCAAGCACGTTGCCGGCCTCGTTGACGATCCCGGCAATGCCGCGCGCCGATCCGTTGACGTCGCCGGCATAGCGGAACGCGATCCGCCCCTCGCCCTCGAGCCTGTCGAGCATGTCGGGATCGGCGGTATAGTTGCCGTCATGATGCGCCACGGGCAGGGTGATCGCCTCGCCCGGCCGGAACTGCGACGTGAAGGCGGAACCGCTGTCCGTGACGGCCAGCGCGACATCGCGGCAGACGAAGTTCAGCCCGGCATTCCGCATCAGCGCGCCCGGCAGCATTCCCGCCTCGGTCAGCACCTGGAAGCCGTTGCACACGCCGAGCACCGATACGCCGCGCCCCGCCGCATCCGCCACCGCCCGCATCACCGGGCTGCGCGCGGCCATGGCGCCGGAGCGCAGATAATCGCCGTAGGAGAAGCCACCCGGCACAGCGACGAGATCGATCCCGTCGGGAAGCGTTGTCTCGCGATGCCAGACCATGATCGGATCGGTGCCGCTCGCCTCGCGCAGCGCCACCGCAAGATCGCGATCGCAATTGGAGCCGGGGAAGACGATGACTGCACTTTTCATGAGGTTATCCGCTGATCCTCAGAGCCGCTCGATACGGTAATTCTCGATTACCGTATTCGCCAGCAGCTTGCGACACATGGCGTCGAGATCGGCGTCCGTCGTGTCGTCGGCAACGTCCATCTCGATCAGCTTGCCCTGCCGGACATCGTTGACGCCGTGAAAGCCGAGGCCATCGAGCGCATGGTGGATCGCCTTGCCCTGCGGATCGAGCACGCCGCCCTTGAGGGTTACGTAGATGCGGGTCTTCACGGGGCAGCGATCCTCATTGTCCGGCGGAACGTGGCCGCTCTATGCCGCCCATGGCCGCACCCCGCAAGGCACGAGCGAGGGCCGCGCGCCTAGAAGTAACGGGCGAGGCCGACCTGCAACCGATGGCGGCTGGTACGATAGAGATCGAGCGACGATTCGGCACGGTTGTACGTATAGGTGAGCGAGGGCGAGAAGCCGAGCACCCGCACCGAGCGCGCGCCGAGATAGGCGCGGGCGTTGAAGCGCCAATCCCTGCGGTCGTCCGGTGACAGGATGGGCAACGGATCGTCGAACAGCACGCGCGATATGCCCCCGGACAGGCCGGCGTTGATCCCGAGCGGCAATTCACCGCCGATCCCCAAGGCCCCGCCGAACTCGCTGTTCGAATAGGCATCCAGCCCGAGTGCCTCGCGCCGGGCGAACAGGGTGGCGGATGCAACCAGCGAGTGCCGGACGACGCGTTCGTAGGTGGCATAGGCGGAGGTCTGCCAGCCGGCATAGGCATCGCCATAGCCCGATTCGACCCGGCGGCCGTCGATCTGGAAGCCGAGCCGCTGCCCCTGTGCCAGGGGCTGCTGGTAGCTGATCCGCGCGCCGCCGCCGCTCTGCGCGATCTTCCCGCCATACCAGCGGCGGACGCCGAGCGCCTGTACCGAGAGGCGCGCGCCCCCCTTCATCGTCAGTTCCGGCCCGGCGGCGATCAGCGCGGAAATGTCGTCCGCGCTGGTGCCCCGCTGGTTGATGACCTGGCCGTCGGCGTCGATCAGGATCGCCTTGCCATCGCCCAGCCGCAACCGCACCCCACCGGACAGCCCGAGCATCTGGCCGATGCCCTTGCGGGCGCGTGCCTGCTCGTCCAGCTCGATCGTGTTGTTGCCGTAGATGCTGTCGATCAGCCGCGCCGACGTGGCGTTGTTGACGTTGCTGTCCGGCGCGAAGCCGACGTCGAGATTGAAGTTCCAGTTCTTGCGGTTGCGGATGATGCTTCGCGCCTCGCTGATCGTGCGCTGTATCTCCGGCGGCAGATCGCTATCCTCCTCCGCCAGGCGGAAATGGTGGTCGGCGGCGGCATCCTTGCCCTGCAGCATGAGCACGCGGGCGAGTTCCAGCCGGGCACGGGTGACATCCGGCCGATCCCGCAGGATCGCGCGGAAATCCTTTGCCGCCTCGTCATACTGCCCGGTCTCCGTGGCGACGAAGCCCTCGAGAAAGTGCGTCTCCATCGACAGTTCGGGCGCGCTGTGCAGCGCGGCGAGCAACGGGCGCGCCTCGGCATACCGCTTGGCAGTGACCAGCTTCTCGGCCTCTTCCAGCAGTTGCGGCGCGGTCATCCGCAAGGTGCAGATGCCGTCGTCGCAGGCCTCCAGCGACGGGCTGGGCATCGTCGGCGACCATGCGACCAGCAGCGCCGCGGATCCCGCAAGCGCCGCGCGTGCCATCCTCCCGGTCATGGGGAGCGTTCCTTCGCTGTCGGTGCCGGCGTTACTTGGGGGCCGCGCCGGTGAAGCTGCCGACGATGTCGATCCGCTGATCGGGCGTGCCGCCGACGATGCGGAAGCCGCCGCCGACCTCCTCGCCCTTCGGGCCGAAGAAGGCGCCGTCCAGGCTCGATCCGGCGATGTTCAGATCCTGCTTGGCCCCGCCGGGCTTGGTGAAGCTGGCGCTGTCCATCTTGCCGAGGAACCCGCCGGCGTTGATCAGGTCGATCCGCGCCGTGCCGCTGGCGACGAAAGCGGAGTTTGCCGGCATGTCGAAGGTGCGGCTGGTATAGACATCGAACAACGGCGCGGTGACGGTGCCGGCGAGATTGGTCTTCACCGTCCCGGCCGCAAAATCGATGTTCACGTTGGATGTGCCGTCGATCCACTGGAAATAGGTGGGTGCGTCGCGGCTGATATCGGGCCTCGGATTATAGACCATCGATGCGACCATCGCGCCGGAATAGCTGCCGGTGCCGATCTTCGGCACGGCATTGTTCTCCGTCCGCTCGCCGAACACGAAGGCGCCGCGCTCCAGCACGTTGCTCTGCTTGGTGTAGGTCGCACCGGATACGGGCGACACATCCACGATCGACGTGGAATTGCGCAGATAGCCGGCGAAGGTGACGTATTTCGTGGTCGTTCCCGGCTTCTGGTAGAAGAAGGTGGTGACGTCCCGCGATCCGCCGGACTCGCCGACCGGGAACGTGTCCGACTGGGCGCGATCGAACGTCGCCATGTTCGAATTGCCGGCCTGGAGGTACTGGACGCCGGCCGCGTTCAGGTTCGGAGTGCCGCCCTGCGGCTCTTTCAGGCCGCCGAAGTTGGTGCGGTGGAGCGGATCCTGAAACCGGAGGGTGGCATTGATGTTGGCGGCGGGCTGCGCGACCTTCACCTCGAAGATCGCATCGCGCGGATTGTACGTGACGGAGATGCCGCTGTTCCGCGCGGTCGAAGCGTCGCCGGCATAGAGTTGGTCATACTGGCCGACGCGGCGGGTGTCGGTGCTGTATGCATAGGATTGCACGCTGCCGATCGCGGCATACGTCTTCGCCTCGGTCGGGTTGGCGAAACTGTGCTGGGCGGTCGTGGAGCCGGCGCCGGGGGGCACGGCCGGCGTGCTGCTGATCGTCTGCGGACCTCCGCCCGAACACGCCGCCAGCGCCAGCAGGCCCACCGGCATCAGATGATTGCGCATACCCCGAACACCTTTCCGCCACTTCGTACTCGAAGCGGCGGATAGCGCGTCGTTGGTTAAGGCCGGCCTAAAGCTGTCGGCGAAACCGGCCGCCGCAATGCTTTACTTACCGCGGCGGCGGCGATGCTTTTCGAGATCCAGCACGGTGGTGTCGCCCTCGGGCAACAGGCCAAGCCGGCGCGCAATCTCCTGATAGGCCTCGACTTCGCCGCCCAGATCCAGCCGGAAGCGATCCTTGTCCAGCTTCTCGCCGGAGGTCATGTCCCACAGCCGACAGCCGTCCGGGCTGATCTCGTCCGCCAGAATGACGCGGCTGAAGTCGTTGTCCCAAAGACGCCCGAATTCCAGCTTGAAGTCGACCAGGCGGATGCCGATCCCGGCGAACAGGCCGCACAGGAAATCGTTCACCCGGATCGCCATGTCGGCGATGTCGTGCATCTCCTCCTGGCTGGCCCAGCCGAAGCAGGCGATATGTTCGTCGGCCACCATCGGATCGCCGAGGGCATCGTCCTTGTAATAATATTCGATGATCGTGCGGGGCAACTGCGTGCCCTCCTCGATCCCGAGCCGCTTGCTGATCGATCCGGCGGCGACGTTGCGCACCACAACCTCGATAGGAATGATCTCGACCTGGCGGATCAGCTGCTCGCGCATGTTCAGGCGGCGGATGAAGTGCGTCGGCACGCCGATATTGCCGAGCAGCGTGAAAACGTGCTCCGAAATGCGGTTGTTGAGCACGCCCTTGCCCGAGATCGTGCCCTTTTTCTGGGCATTGAACGCGGTCGCGTCGTCCTTGAAATACTGGATGAGCGTGCCTGGCTCCGGGCCCTCGTAGAGGATCTTGGCCTTGCCCTCGTAGATCTGGCGGCGGCGGGACATTGCGGAAGCTCCTCGGAGCGTAAAAGAAAGCACGCCCCGGACGCGGCGTCACGAATGACGCGCAGCCGAGGCGGACGAGCGCCTATACCTTAGCGTCGGGCGCAGGGCAATCGACCGGGTGTGTTCCGCAAGGGGACGGCCGGGACCGGCCTCGTCGCGATGCGGAACGGCAGCCGTTACTCAACGAAAGCTTAAGTCATTTCGTCGATGAGACGCCGCTGTCCGGCGGGCAGGGGGAAGAATGCGGCGCGAACGAAGATCGGCTGGCGGAGAACTTGCCCTGGGCACAAGCCAGGATCGAACTCCGGCGTGGAAGTCGCTTCTCGGCCTGCCGCGCGAGGAAGGGGATACCGATCGCGCGGCGATCGACGAATCGGTGGCGGCCGTGCTCGCATCGGCGCCCTGGCTGATCATCGAGCGGATCGTCGCCAGCGCGCTGATCCTGAACAACATCGCACCATCCGCTGTCTTGCGCTGCCTTGCGCTGCTGGCGGCGATGGTCGTCATCGATCTGCTGTTCAACATGATCCTGCGGCGGCCCGCGGTGCAGCGCATGGGGCGGCGGACGCTCGTCTATGCCATCACGGGCTATGCCCTGCTGGTCGGCGCGGGTGCGGGTATCCTGCCGCATCTTTTCGATATGCCGGTCGCCACGGAGCCGATGCTCCTCCTGCTGTCGGCCCGCGTGGCGTTTGCCATCACGGTCACGCTCGTCTTCGCGCCCGTCCCGGTGGCGGTTATCGCCTGCTGGGGAGCATTTCTGCCGCTGGCGATCTGCCGGCTGCCGTCGCTGCCGCTCGCCGCGACGTGCATTGCCGTCGCGATCGGCCCGCTTTTTCTTCTCGTCACCAGCCTCAGCCAACGCCGCAGCGCGGTGCGGCGCCGCACCGCCGTACAGGGCGAGATGCACAAGGCCAGCCTGCTGCTGGCCGAGTTCGAGGCCAGCCGGCACGGGTGGTTCTGGGCTACGGACGGCGCCGGTTGCCTGACCTACATCACCGCCGAACTCGCCGACGGACTGGGCCGCGCCGCCGAAGACCTGATCGGCCGGCCGTTCACCGATCTCGTGCTGAACGGCGGCGACGACGAACTGAACTCCCCTCATGGCGAGCGGACGCTCGGCTTCCACCTGTCGGCGCGGATCGCCTTTGCCGAGGTGGCGGTGCGCGCCGCCGGAACGTCGGAGGTGCGCTGGTGGTCGCTCTCCGGCCGCCCGGCGTTCGACGAACGAAACCGCTTCGTGGGCTTTCGCGGCAGCGGCACCGATCTTACCGAGATGCGCCGTTCGGAGGCCGAGATCGGCCGGCTGGCGCGCTACGATGCCTTGACCGGGCTGCCCAACCGGGTGGTGATGCGGCAGACGCTGGAGGCGGCGGTGCGCGACGGCATTGCGCGCGGCGGCGAGTGCGGGCTGTTCCTTCTCGATCTCGATCGCTTCAAGAGCGTCAACGATACGCTCGGCCACCCCGTCGGCGATGCGCTGCTGCGGGAGGTGGCGGAACGGCTGCAGCGGCTGATCGGCGAAAATGGCCGCGTGGGGCGGCTCGGCGGGGACGAGTTCAACGTCGTCTTTCCCGGCATCGGCGATCGCAGCCGGCTGGCGACGATCGCAAACGCCGTGATCGAACGCATTTCGATGCCCTACGTGATGGACGGGGTGCATGTCTCGATCGGCGCCTCGGTCGGCGTCGTGGTCGGCCCGACGGACGGCGCCACCGCGGATGCGATGGTCCGCAACGCCGATCTCGCGCTTTACGCGGCCAAGGCGGACGGCAAGGGCGTGCACCGCTTCTACGAGCCGGAGATGCACGCCAACGCCAAGGATCGCCGCCTGCTGGAACTCGATCTGCGCAAGGTGCTGGGCGAGGGCGGGCTGCACCTGCTGTACCAGCCGATCGTCGATGCCGGCAGCGAAGTCGTCGTCGGGTTCGAGGCGCTGGCGCGGTGGAACCACCCGACGCGCGGGCCGGTATCCCCATCCAGCTTCATTCCGGTGGCCGAGGAGATCGGGCTGATCCCGCAGATCGGCGAATGGGTGATCCGCACCGCCTGTGCACAGGCCGCGCGCTGGCCCGGCAACACCCGGATCGCGGTCAATATCTCGCCGATCCACTTCGCCTGCCCGCAGCTGCCCGGAACGATCATAAACGCGCTTGCCGCCTCCAACCTGCTTCCCGACCGGCTGGAGCTGGAGATCACCGAGGGCGTGTTCCTGAACGACGATGCCGCCACGGACGCTATGTTCGCCAAGCTGAAGGCGATCGGCGTCCGCTTCGCCCTCGACGATTTCGGCACCGGCTATTCCAGCCTCGGCTATCTGCGGAAGGCGCCGTTCGACAAGATCAAGATCGACCAGTCCTTCGTTCGCGGCGCTGCCGTCAAGGGCAGCCGCAGCGCGGAGATCATGAAGGCGATCGTCGCGCTGGCCACCAGCCTGGACATGGAGACGACCGCCGAGGGCGCCGAAACGCGCGACGAACTCGCGCTGATCCGCACGATCGGCTGCAGCCACGTCCAGGGGTATATCTTCGGCCGCCCGATGACCTCGGAGGAAGCGTTCCTGCGCGCCTGCCAGGAGGTGATGCCCGAGCGGGAACAGATCGCCAGCCGCGCGCCGCGCGTCGCCGTGCTGCGATCGGCAACGGTGGTTGCGGACGGCCGCAGCCAGCCGGCGCGAATCCGCAACCTTTCCGAGACCGGCGCGATGATCGAGGTCGATCGCGGCTACAGCCCGGGCACGATGCTCGAACTGCACATGCCCGATGGCCAATCCTGCCTGGGCGAGGTGCGCTGGGCGGAACGGGGGCGGTTCGGGATGCAGTTCGCCCGCCCGTTCGAACTGGCGCAGCCGGTGCCCGCGCGCGCGCCGCTGCTGCGAAGCGCGTGAGGCCGCTCTGCCCCGTCGGCCGCATCGGCCGCATGCGCCGCCTCACCTTCCGCAGCCGCGCGGGATTGCCAGGGCGGGGGTGGGCACCCTATCTCCGGGCCGTTCCATTCACCCGAGAAACCGCAACGACATGACCGCCACGCATTCCACCCGCATGCTCATCCTCGGTTCCGGTCCCGCCGGGCTGTCCGCCGCGATCTATGGCGCTCGCGCGGGGATGGCGCCGATCGTCGTGCAGGGGATCCAGCCGGGCGGCCAGCTGACGACGACCACCGACGTGGAGAATTATCCCGGCTTCCGCGACGTCATCCAGGGCCCCTGGCTGATGGAGGAGATGCAGGCGCAGGCCGAACATGTCGGCGCCCAGATGATGTACGATACGATCGTCTCCGTCGATCTTTCGCAGCGCCCGTTCCGTCTGATCGGCGATGGGGGGACGATCTATGTCGGCGATACCCTGGTGATCGCCACAGGTGCGCAGGCGCGCTGGCTGGGGCTGGAGAGCGA
Source organism: Sphingomonas bacterium (assembly GCF_028292925.1). Lineage (GTDB taxonomy): Bacteria > Pseudomonadota > Alphaproteobacteria > Sphingomonadales > Sphingomonadaceae > JAQGLK01. Next base: position 9,507 of record NZ_JAQGLK010000128.1, on the reverse strand, counting down.
GACGCGGCTGCGCGGGCAGGGTGTGTCCGCCTGCGCGACGTGCGACGGCTTCTTCTATCGCGGCAAGAAGGTCGCCGTGATCGGTGGCGGCAACACCGCCGTCGAGGAGGCGCTGTACCTCACCAATCACAGCCACGACGTCACGCTGATCCACCGCCGCGACGGCCTGCGCGCCGAGAAGATCCTGCAGGAGCGGCTGTTCGCGCACCCCAACATCAAGGTGCTCTGGAACAAGGCGGTCGACAGGTTCGTCGGCGGGGAAGGCAATCAAGGCCTGATCGCACTGGATCTGAAGGATACGCGCAGCGGCGAGCTATCGCGCATCGATGTCGATGGCGGGTTCGTCGCGATCGGCCACCATCCCGCGACCGAGCTGTTCCACGGCCATATCGCGCTCGACGAGGACGGCTATATCGAGGTCGAGCCCGGTACTACGCGGACCAGCGTAGAGGGCGTGTTCGCGTGCGGCGACGTGACCGACAAGGTCTATCGCCAGGCGATCACTGCCGCGGGCACGGGCTGCATGGCGGCGCTGGATGCCGAACGGTTCCTCGCCGAGGCGGATTTCGAAACCGTATCGCAGCACAACGCCCAGCACGCAGCAGCTGCGGCCTGAGCCGAGGATTGCAGGGGGTTGCGCGGCGTTCCGGGGCGCCGGGCAACCCGGATCAGCGCAGCGTCTTGCCGCGCGCGAAGGTCAGCAGCGCACCGAACGTGCCGAGCAGATCGCCGCCGATCTCGTCATCGTCGATGCGGATGCCCAGGCGGTCTTCGAGTTCGGTGAGGAGTCCGGCGACAGCCATCGAATCCAGTTCGGGCAGCGCGCCGAACAGCCGTGTGCTTTCGTCGAAGCGGGCGACCCGTTCGGGGGCGAGCCCCAGTACGTCGATCAGGACGGCGCGCACCGTTGCCTCGACATCCTCCGCATCGTTCGTCGTCACGCCGGTCCCCGAAGTCGTTTGCGTCGGCTGGCCTAATCGCTCCGTCTGCCGGGGACAAGCAGCGAACCGTCGCCACGCCCGCTTCGACCGATCGCCATCGCGACATTGAATGGTAACCGGCGTGGCTGCACAATCGCCGCCACGAACCACGCGGCACCGCCGCTTCCCCGTCGAGGAGTCGCCTTGCCTGCCACCAGCCCCGAACATGCCGCCGTGTCGCCGGTGCCGCAGGTGCCGCTCGATCCGGTTGCAAGGCCGCTGGATCATCTGGCCTCCCGCGGCGCGGCGCACGCCCCGGCGCTGATCGACGAGCAGGGGACGCTCGACTTCGCCGGGCTCGACCGGGCGGTCGGCACGCTTGCCGCATCGCTGGCGCGGCACGGCGTGCGTCGCGGGGACCGCGTGGCGTGCTGGCTGGCAAAGACGCGGCTCGCCTGCCTGCTGCCGCTGGCGGCGGCGCGGGGCGGGTTCGTCCATGTGCCGGTCAACCCCCTGCTCAAGCGGGCGCAGGTGGCGCATATCCTTGCCGATAGTGGAGCCACCCTGCTGATCGCGGGCGCCGCGCGGGCGGAGTCGCTGTCCTCCGAAGACCTTGGCGGCTGCCGGCTGTTGGTGGAGGAGGAGGCATCGGCCGGGCTGTTCGGTGGAACGGAGGCGCTTCCGCCCTCGATTGCGGACCCCGGTGAACTGGCGGCGTTGCTCTATACCTCCGGATCTACCGGCCGGCCGAAGGGGGTGATGCTGAGCCATGCGAATCTGTGGCTGGGCGCAATATCGGTCGCGCACTATCTGCGGCTTGCGCCGGATGACCGGACCCTGTGCGTGCTGCCGCTGAGCTTCGATCTGGGCCAGAACCAGTTGCTGTCCACGTGGGCGGCGGGCGGGTGCGCGATTCCCTTCGATTATCTGATGGCGCGCGACGTGGTCCGCGCGGTGGAGGCGCACCGCATCACGACGCTGTGCGGGGTGCCGCCCCTGTGGCTCCAGCTTGCCGAGGCATCGTGGACGGAGACCGCATCGTCGAGCCTCCGGCGCATCAGCAGCAGCGGCGGGCGGCTTTCCATTCCGCTCATCCGCCGGTTGCGCGCGCTGTTTCCCGGCGCCGATCTGTATTCGATGTATGGACTGACCGAGGCGTTCCGCTCGACATACCTCGATCCGGCGCTGATCGACATCCATCCTGAATCGATCGGTCGGGCGATCCCGTTTGCCGAAGTGCTGGTCCTCCGCCCTGATCAGAGCGAGGCGGCCGAGGAGGAGGCGGGCGAACTCGTCCATGCCGGGCCGCTCGTCGGGCAGGGTTATTGGCGGGATCCGGAACGGACCGCCCAACGCTTCCGTCCGGCACCGGCGATTGCCCGGTCAGCGGGTATGGCGGTATGGTCGGGGGACACGGTGGTGCGCGGTGCGGACGGGTTGCTGCGTTTCGTCGGACGTGACGACGATATGATAAAGACGGCCGGTAACCGCATCAGTCCGCAGGAAATTGAGGATGCCGCGGTCGCAAGCGGGGCCGCCGCCGAGGCGGTGGCGTTCGGTGTGCCGGATCCCGCGCTCGGCCAGTCGATCCTGCTGGTGGCGCGCGCGGCCGAGGGGGTGGAGGATGCGAACCGGATGCTGACGGGGTATTTCCGGCGTAACCTGCCGAACTTCATGCAGCCCGGTTCCGTTGTCTGGCACGACAGCCTGCCGCGCAATCCCAACGGCAAGCTCGACCGGGTTGCGATCCGCGCGGCGTTCGCCCGATGAAGCCGACCGGCCCTATCCCGCCTGGCTTCGCTGCGGATGCGAGCGGCGAATTGCTGATCGGCGGCGAGCCGGCCGGCGCGCTTGTCGCGCAAGCGGGCGATACGCCGCTGTTCGTGTACGACATGGCCGCGATCCGCACCCGGCTTCGCCAGCTTCGCGCCGCGATGCCGCCGGAGCTTGCATTGCATTATGCCATGAAAGCAAACCCGTACCCCGCACTTCTGGAACGGATTGTCAGCGAGGTAGACGGACTGGACGTGGCGTCCGCCGGGGAGATGCGGGCTGCCCTGGAGGCGGGCATGCCGCCCTCGTTCATCTCGTTTGCCGGCCCCGGCAAGCGCGACCGCGAGATCGAAGCGGCGATCCTGGGCGGTGTTACCCTCAACCTGGAATCGGAGGGCGAGGCGGAGCGCGCGCTGGCGGCCGGCAAGCGCCTGGATCGCCAACCGCGGCTGGCGATCCGGGTCAATCCGGATTTCGGGCTGCGTGGATCGGGGATGCGGATGGGCGGCGGCGCGCGGCCGTTCGGCATCGATGCCGAACGCGTGCCCGCTCTCGTCCGCCGCCTGATCGCCGCCGGAGTGGATTGGCGGGGTTTCCACATCTTCGCCGGATCGCAGGCGCTGGACGCCGCGGCGATCATCGAGGCGCAGGCCGCAACGCTCGCTCTGGCCGGGCAGCTGGCCGACGAGGCACGCGCCGCGCCGCCCGAGGTCAATATCGGCGGCGGCTTCGGCGTGCCCTATTTCAACGGCGACGTTGCGGTCGATATCGGGGCGGTCGGCGCGGCGCTGTCTCAGGCGCTTCGGGCGCGGGCCGCGATCCTCGCCGATACCCGCTTCGCGATGGAGCTGGGCCGCTGGATCGTTGCCGAGGCGGGCGTGTACCTCACCCGCATCGTCGACCGGAAGACGAGTCGCGGTGAAACCTATCTGGTGACGGATGGCGGGCTGCACCACCAGCTCGCCGCCAGCGGCAACTTCGGCACGGTGGTCCGTCGCAACTACCCGATCGCGGTGGCAGGCCGGTTCGATGCGGTGCCGGACGATGAAGTAAGCGTCGTCGGCTGCCTGTGCACGCCGCTGGACCGTCTGGGCGACCAGGTGCTGCTGCCGCGGGCCGGGCCGGGGGATTTGATTGCGATATTCCTCGCCGGCGCTTACGGTGCCACCGCTAGCCCGCAGGCTTTCCTCGGCCACCCGGCTGTGCGCGAACTGCTGGTCGACGAGACCTTTAGGAGCTAATCCTAACGGTATCTTAGCCTTTTCGCGGCAGGGCGCATACTGGCCCGAAATGGATTTCCGCGGCATTGGCGCGGAGCTGTATCGGAACATGGGCAAGAGGTGCGAGATGGCGTTGACGGGCGTTTCCAGGCTGGTGCTGGGTTTGAGCGGGGCGGTGATCGGGCTGTCGGGTTGCGCCAGTGGCGGCGGCCAGCCCGCGGCACAGCTTCCCGCGGCCTCGTTCGTCTCCGCCAGCCAGGGCCCCGGCGAGGATTATCTGATCGGCCCGCTCGATCAGCTGACGATCTTCGTCTGGCGCAACCCGGAACTCGGCGCGAAGGTGCAGGTCCGCCCCGATGGCCGGATCACGACGCCGCTGATCGCCGACATGCCTGCGGTCGGCAAGACGCCGGCCAAGCTGGCCGAGGACATCAAGGCGCAGCTGACGCAATATATCAAGGAGCCGCTGGTCTCCGTGATCGTCGACAATTTCTCCGGCACCTATTCGCAGCAGATCCGCGTCGTCGGCGCGACGGAGAAGCCCGCCTCCCTCCCGTTCCGCGCGAACATGACCTTGCTCGACGCGATGATCGCGGTCGGCGGTCTTTCGGAATATGCGTCCGGCAACAAGGCGCGGCTGGTCCGCTACGACAAGGCGACCGGCAAGCAGACCGAATTTGCGGTGCGGATCGGCGACCTGCTGAAGCGCGGCGATACCAAGGCCAACGTCCAGCTCCAGCCGGGGGATGTCATCATCATTCCCGAAAGCATGTTCTGATACGGGTTCGGCGAACGGGGGCGGTGATCCTGCAATGAACGGCATCTACCAAGAAATCCGTATCGCGCTTCACCTGGTGTGGAGCCGCCGCTGGCTTGCGCTCGCGGTGGCCTGGGGCGTGTGCCTGCTCGGCTGGCTGGTGATCGCGCTGATTCCGAACAGCTACGAATCGCAGGCGCGCATCTTCGTGCAGATGCAGTCGCTGCTGCCCGACAGGATCGGCATCAGCACTGCCGAGCGGCAGCGCGACATCGATCGCGTGCGATCGACGCTGACCTCCACCGTCGTCCTCGAAAAGGTCGTACGCGGCACCGACCTCGGGCTTCAGACGCAGAGCGATGCCGATGTCGCCGCGATGGTCGAGCGGCTGCGCCAGGGCATCGAAATCAAGCAGCAGCAGGACAATCTGTTCCAGATCACCGCGCGCACCAGCGCCGGAGGGATGTCCGACGCGCAGAACGCCAAGTTGGCCAGGGCGGTCGTCCAGAAGCTGATCGACGTGTTCGTCGAGGGCAACCTTTCCGGCGATCGCGACGAGACGACGCAGACGATGCGTTTCCTGGACGAGGAACTCGCCCGCCGGCAGAAGCAGTTGCAGGAAGTCGAGCAGCGGCGCGTGGCCTTCGAGCAGCGTTACATGGGGCTGCTGCCGGGCGTCGGCTCGATCGGCCAGCGCATGGATGCAGCCCGCGCGGAGCTGAACAACGTCGAATCCGCGCTGATCGCGGCGCAAAGCTCGCTTTCGGCCATGAGCGGGCAGATGGCGGGAACTCCGGCCACCGTCGCCGGCCCGGCCGGGGTTGCCGGCACCGTCGGCCCCAATACTGCGCGGGTGGCGGCGCTCGAGGCTCAGCTGGGCGACGCCCAGTCCCGCGGGTGGACGGATCAGCACCCGGATGTCGTCGCGACGCGCGCGCAGCTCGATCGTATCCGCCCGCTGGCAGCGCGGGAGCGGACCAGCGGCGGCAGTGGTGGCGGCAGCATGGCGAACCCGTCTTATGTCGCATTGCGCAGCATGCTGGCGGAGAAGCAGGCGAATGCCGCGGCACTTGGCGCGCGCAAGGCGCAGCTCCAGTCGGATCTCGCGCAGCTGACGGCCAAGCAGTCCGACGAACCCGGCGTCGCCGCCGAGCAGGCCGCGATCAACCGCGACTATGAGGTCCTGAAGACGCAGTATGACAAACTGCTCGGCGACCGCGAGGACGTGCGGCTGCGCAGCGACGTCTCGTCTAAGACGGATACGGTGAAGTTCAGCGTCCTCGATCCGCCGAGTGAGCCGCGGCTGCCGGTGGCGCCCAACCGCCCGCTGCTGCTGGCGCTGGTGCTGGTGGTCGGGCTGGCAGCGGGTGTCGGCGCGGCGTTCGGCAAGGCCCAGCTGGCGACGACCTATGCCACCGCCGATCGCCTGGCGCGGGCCAGCGGGCTGCCGGTGATCGGTTCCATATCCGAGATCGTCACCGCCCCCCAGAAGGTCGAGCGGCGCAAGCGGATGATGTGGTTCGCCGGCGCCGGCGGCGCGCTGGCCGGGTGTTTCCTGTTGCTGTTGCTGGTCGAGTTCGTCCAGCGCAGTCTGATCGCCTGAGGGGGCATGACGATGGACAATTCCGGCCCGTCGCGGCGGCGCGGCTCGCTCCTCGAGCGGGCGGCCGAAGTCTATGACTTCAAGGCGGCACTGGAGCGGCGCCAGCCGATCGCCGGTTCGGAACCGGAGCCGCAGCCCTTCGCCGCAGCCCCGGCGCCGGCCGGTCTGATCCCGCTGCGAACGACGCGCTTCGGCAAGATCGACCGCGAGGAACTGCGCGAGGCCGGGTTCATCCTGCCCGACGCGCCGGTAAGCGCGATCGCGGAGGAATTCCGGATCGTGAAGCGGCAGCTTCTGCTCGCAGCCCGCGGCAGTGGCCGCACCGCGGCGATCGAACGCGGCCGGATGATCCTGGTCGCCTCCGCGCAGCCGGACGAGGGCAAGACGTTCTGCGCGGTCAATCTGGCGCTTTCGATTGCCAGCGAAAAGGATGTCGAGGTCCTGCTGGTCGATGCCGACTTCGCCAAGCCGGAGATCCTCTCCATCCTCGGGCTGGAGGGTGGGCCGGGCTTCATCGACGCGCTGGAAGATCCGTCGGTCGACGTCGAGTCGCTGGTCATCCGCACCGACATTCCGAATCTTTCCGTGCTTCCCGCCGGGCGGCAGACCAACGAGGCGACCGAACTCGTCGCATCCGAGCGTACCCGGCTGATCCTGGAGGAGCTGGTCGCGCGCAATCCGGCGCGGATCATCATCTTCGATTCGCCCCCCGCGCTCGCCGCCTCGCAGGCATCGGTGCTGGCCCTCCATGTCGGCCAGGTGCTGATGGTCGTCCGCGCCGACAGGACCAGCGAACCCGAACTGCGCGAGGCGATCGGGCTGCTAAAAGGTTGCGGATCGATCCAGCTACTGCTGAACGGTACAGCCTTCGCGCCGCGTGGTAAGCGGTTCGGTAGCTATTACGGTTTCGGGGAATAGGAATGCGCGGTATCAACCTGGCACGCACGGTCACGCTGTCAGGCGCGGTGATCGCCGCGGCGGCGCCGTCGCCGGCGGCAAAGAGCATCGTCCCCTATATCGAGGTGCAGCAGGCGGCGCTGGTCGACCTGACCGGCGACGGCGATGTTCTCACCTATACCGCGCTTGCCGCCGGCGTGGATGCATCGATCAATACGCGGCGCGCGCAGGGCACGCTCAGCTATCGCTACGAACGTCGCATCCCCTGGAACAACGACACGCCCGACCAGAGCATCCACACCGGGCTTGCCCGCGGCAGCCTGCAACTGGTGCCGGACATGCTGACGCTGGATGCGGGCGCGATCGCCACGCGCGCGCGCAGCGACATACGCGGGTCTGCCCCGGTATTCTTCGTCGGCAATACCGACAACATCACGCAGGTTTATGGCGGCTATATCGGGCCGACGCTCAACACCCGCGTCGGGCCGGTGGAGGTCGGCGCGAACTACCGCTTCGGCTATGCGCGCGCCGAATCGAACGAGAGCTTCGCGCTTGCCCCGGGGCAGCAGCGGCTGGACACGTTCCACGATGCCACCAGCCACAGCATCAACGCCAGTGTCGGCATGCCGAGCGGGCGCTTTCCGTTCGGCTGGACGGTGACCGGCGGTTACACGCGCGAGGATGCCGGCCAGCTCGACCAGCGGTTCGCCGCCAAGTACGTCCGCGGCGAGCTGGTCGTCCCTGTCTCGCGTACGCTCGCGCTGACCGCCGGCCTTGGCTACGAGGATCTGGAATCGAGCGAGCGGGCGCCGCTGCGCGATGCCAGCGGCTTTCCGGTGGTCAACAGCCGCGGCCGCTACGTCACGGACACGTCGTCTCCGCGGCTGCTATCCTACGATCAGGATGGGCTGATCTACGATGCCGGGGTGATCTGGCGCCCGAACCGCCGAACGACCCTGATCGCGCGCGTGGGGCATCGTTATGGCGGCACCACCGTCGTTGGCTCGCTCGACTGGCGGATGACGCGCAATTCCGGGCTGCAGGTGAACGTCTATGACGGGATCGAGAGCTTCGGCCGCTCGCTCACCCGCGGGCTCAACTCGATTCCCACGGGTTTCGAACTTCAGCGCAATCCGCTAGTCGACAATCTCAACGGCTGCATCTTCGGCACGACGCCGGGCACGGGCGGTTGCCTGGACAATGCGTTCCAGTCGCTCACCACCGCCAACTTCCGCGCCCGCGGGGTAAACGCACTCTACACGCTGGCCTATGGCAAGTGGACGTTCGGTGCCGGCGGCAGCTACACGAACCGCAAGTATCTGGCACCCGTGCAGGGCAACCTGTTCTCGCTCAATGGCGTCCGCGACGAAAGCTGGGAGCTGCAGGCCAATGCCTCCCGCATCCTGAACCCCCGCTCGACCGTGAACGGGGCGCTGTTCGCCAACTGGTATGACAGCGGCATTGCCGGCGCCGGCGCGGTATCGAGCCTGGGCGCAACCGCCTCATATTATCACACGTTCGGGCGGCGGTTGACCGGGCAGGCCTCCGCAGGCGTCTATACGTTCGATTCAACCGATTTCGACGCGCAGGCGGCGGCGCAGCTGCTGTTTGGGTTACGCTACCAATTCTAAACCGGAAGCGGCGCAAGGGCTATCCGGGGAGATGCCCACGATGGACACGGATTTCTACGGACTCACGGATCGGCCCTTTCAGCTGACCCCAGATCCGCGCTTCTATTTCGACAGCCAGACGCACCGCAAGGCGATGACCTATCTGGGTTATGGGCTGGCCCAGAGCGAGGGCTTCATCGTCATCACCGGCGATATCGGTGCGGGCAAGACCACGCTGGTGAGCCACCTGATGGCGACGATCGATCGCACCCGGTCGACCGTGATTCAGATTGGATCGACGCAGATCGGCGCCGACGACATGCTGCGCATGGCCGCGCAGGGCCTTGGCCTGCCGACCGAGGGGCTGGAGAAGGCGCAGATCCTCGCCCGCGTCGAGCGGACGCTCAACGAGCAGGCACAGCGTGGCAAGCGCACGCTGCTGATCGTGGACGAGGCGCAGAACCTGCCCGTCTCCGCGCTGGAGGAGCTGCGCATGCTCAGCAACTTCCAGGCCGGCAGCGAATCGCTGGTGCAGATCTTCCTGCTGGGCCAGCCCGAGTTCCGCGACAAATTGCAGAAGGCCGAGAGCCTGGAGCAATTGCGCCAGCGGGTGATCGCGACGCATCATCTCGATCCGATGCAGGCGGACGAGGTCGGCCCCTATATCGAGCATCGGCTGAAGCTGGTCGGCTGGACGGGGCGCCCGCGCTTCACTGCCGACGCCTAC
>NZ_JAQGLK010000047.1 GCF_028292925.1 Sphingomonas bacterium | reverse complement strand
GGGCCGCGCAGCCCTATCGGCCGACGAGGGTGAGCGCGGCGGCGATCACGTTGGCCCCGGCCCGCGTCAATTGTTCCAGCGCGATACGCGTCGCCTCCACCGGCGTCTTGTGCCAGCGCGCGACCAGCAGAACGCAGTCGGCCATCGCCGCAACCCCGCGTGCCTCGTCGAGGGCCAGCGCCGGTGGCGTATCCAGCACGATCAGATCGAATTCGTGCGTCAGCGAGGCGATCAGGTCCTGCATCGCGGGCGATCCGATCAGATCGTCCGAACCCTCGCCGCCGGTGATGGTGTGGCCGAGGATCCACGCGCCGGACGGGGTGTCGCGCAGCAGCGCGTCCTTGGGCTCGGCTTCGCCGCGCAGCACCTCGATCAGCCCGGCGGAAACGTGGGCGGCAAGCGCACGGGTGGCGGCGGGGTGCCGCACGTCGCAGTCGATCAGCAGCACGCGCAACCCCGCCAGCGCGGCGGACCGCGCCAGGCAGATCGACACGGTGGTCTTGCCCTCGTCCGGCAGCGCGGAGGAGACCGCGACCGACCGGGGGCTCAGCGCCGCCGTTCCCAGCCGCAGCCCGGTGTGGATGCTGCGGAACGCCGCGGTGAAGGGCGATCGGCTGTCGAAGAACAGATAGTCGGCAGGATCGACGCGCGCCGCCTTGGCGCCGCCGGTTGCCGGCAGCCGGTTCAGATCGGGGACCATGCCGATCACGGGAATGCCGAGCTTGCGTTCGGCGTGGCCGCGATTGCGAAAGCCGCGGGCGAGCAGTTCGCCGCCGAGGACGATGGCCACCGCCGCCGCCAGCGCCAGCGCCAGCCCGCGAAGCGCGTAGACCCATCCGCGGGGGGATGCCGGCGATGCGGGCACGGCGGCACGGGCGATGATGAACGGACCGCTTCGTGCCGCCAGCTGTGCCGCCTCGGCCTGTTGCTGCTGCGCGAGCAAGGCGGCGTAGCGATTGCGGGCGGCCTCGGCCTCCTTCCGCAGTTCGCCTAACCGGCCTCCCGATTTCTGGATCTCCTCCAGCTCGGCCGAGGCCTGTCGCCGCGCCGCACGCAGATCGCCCACGCGGGCGCGCGCCGCGCGCACCTCCTCGGTCAGGGAAGCCGTCGCCGCCACCTCGCGCCGCCTGCCGCGGGCGAGTTCGGCAAGGCGGCTGTCGATCGCCGCGACATCGGGGTGGACCGAACCCAGCCGCTGGACCAGCGCCGCGCGATCCGCACTCAGTTGCGCCTCTTCCGCTGCGCTGTTGCCGCGGCGCATGCCCGTGGATCGTACGATCCATAGCCGGCGGGCCGCGGCCGCCTGATCGCGCACCGCATCCTGCAGCCGCGCGTCGATCCCGGCGATGTCGCGGCGCACGCGCGCGGCGGCGCCACGGGTGCCCGGCATGGCGGCGGCGGATCGAAACGCCGAAACTGCAGTTTCGGCGCGGATAACCCCGTCGCGGGCGCGATCGATCGCGTCGCGCAGTTGGCTGGGGTCGCGCTCCGGCACTTCGCCGCCGCGACGAAACGCGACGTAGCGTTCCAGCGTCCGGTTGACGATCCGTGCGGCAAGCGCGGGGTTGTCTGCGGCGAATCGGACCGCAACGGCGTGGGACGCGCCCGTCGTTTCCGTCTCCAGCCCGTCGATCAGCTTGCGGATGGCGCGGCTGCGCGCTTCCGCATGGGGGCTCGTCGTGCCGTCGTCGGGCTGGCCGATGCCGCGGACCTGGGCGAGGCCGAGCGTGTCGGTGACCTGGCCGGCAAGATCGCCCGAGGTGAGGACACGCAGTTCGGTGTTGCGCGCTCGGACGCCATCGCCCGGCGCGGATTGCGACCGCGCAATGCGGTTGTCCAGCGAGACGGTGCCGCTCGCCACATAGATTCGCGGGGCCATCGCATAGGCCGCCGCGGTCACGCCGGCGATGATCAGCGTCGAGCCGATCACCCAGCGACGCTGACGGACAAAGGCCGCCCGCAGCGATCTGAGCGCGCTCAGGTCCGGAAGAAGGTCATCATGCGGAAACTTCATGGCATCCTTGGCGACACGCCTATTCCCCAACCGTGAACGTGCGATCGCCGCCGCGCTCGACCCGTCTGCTCGTCGCTTTGCACAAAAGCGGTATGTTCGTCACTAGGACATTAACAGCGCGTCCCGCGCCGGACAGTGGAACGGGTTGCCGCGAAGGCGGGCTTGCAGCAAGAACGCCGACGGGGGCAGCCCGGCGCGTGCCCGATCCTTGCCAAGGGGCGTGGTGCGTGCGTGACGAGCCAAAGAAGGAGCAGCGTTACCGGCGGTCGATGACCGCCGGCTCCGCGCGGCGGCGCCAGGGGCCGACCGGCCGGGCGACCGGCTCCTTCGGGATCGGCAAGCTGGCCAGCGTGTTGCGGCGGCGGCTGGGCACGTTCGTCGGGGTCGCCACGGGCATGATGGCGCTCACGCTGCTCTACGCCGCGGCGCAGGTGCCGCTGTACCGTGCCACGGCCGAGGTGGTTACCGAATCCGAAGCGGCGGGCGCCGCGGTGGCCGAACCGCAGGCACTCCGGTCGCGCGATCTGGCCCGCAACGTCGCCACCGCGCTCCGGCTCGATGGCGATGCGGAATTCCTCAGCCCGGCCCGCACCCCGATGCAGCGGCTGATCGGTGCGATCGGTGCGGGATCGACGAGCGCCGGATCGGGCCCGCCGATCGAGCGGGCGATCGATGCGCTGATCGCGGGCGTGTCGATCGAAAGCCCCGATGACACGCTGTCGCTGCTGATCGGCTTCACCGCGCGCTCGCCGGAGGATGCCGCACGGATCGCCAACGAATATGCCCGCCAGTTCGTCCGCCGCCAGTCGACGGGTGGGGCTGATCTGGGTTCCGGCGCGCGCATCCTCTCCGATGCCCAGCCGCCGGAAACCCCGATCACGTCCAGCCCGCTGCTGAGCGTCGCGGCCGGTCTGCTGTTGGCGCTGCTGGCGGGGCTCGTCGCGGCGCTGCTGCGCGAACGCGCGTTCGGCGGGATCACTACCGGCGACGAGATCGAGGGACGCACAGGGCTGCACAACCTCGGCACCGTGCCGCTGCTTGTGTCGGTGGGGGGGGATGCCTCCGCGCCCGCCGATGCGATCGTCGATGCGCCGCGATCCGGTTTTGCCGAGGCGTTGCGCAGCCTGCGGACCGCCGCGCGCATCGCCGGGGGCGAAGATGCGCAGGTGGTGGCGATCACCTCCGCTGCGCGCGGCGCAGGAACGTCGACGCTGGCCGCGTGCCTGGTCCGCACGGTCGCCCTGGCAGGGGAAAGCGTGGTGCTGATCGCGCCCGAGGGCGGGGCAGCGTTCGACCTGGCCGGCAGGGAGCAGGCGCCCGAGCCGATCACCGGCGACGCAAGCCTGGACGGGCTGCTAATCCGGGATGCCGCAAGCGGAGCCTGCGTGATCCGCGGCACGGCGGTGGACGAGGCGCTGGTCCGCGCCCTGCGCCCGCACTTCGCATGGATCGCGATCGATGCGCCGGCGGTGACGGACGGCGGCGATGCGGCGGTGGCGCGGGTTGCCGATCTGGTCCTGGTGGCGGTGCGCTGGCGATCGACCCCGGCGCGGGCGATCCGCAGGCTTGCCGACCGCCTGGCAGAGAGCGGAACCCCGGCCTTCGCGGTGCTCACCCAGGTCGACATGCGCCGCCAGGTGAAATTTGTGCACGGCGACATCGCGAACTATTATGGCCGGCTGTCCAAATATTACAGCTGATCGCCTGCACGCAGGCACCATATCGAGGGAAGTCGTATGATACCGAGGGAGCTGATCGGCACCGCCGCCGTGCCGGGGGGCGAGGATCTGCGGCTGTTCCGGCGCGGCGACGATTTCATGATCGTACTAGACCGCAACGAACTGATGAACAGCCGGATGAGCGGTTCGGAAGAGGCGCTGGCGGTAATGACCTGCGATCGGCTGCGCGAGCGGACGACGCCACACCTTCTGATCGGCGGGTACGGCATGGGCTTCACGCTGCGTGCCGCGCTGGCCGCGCTCGGCCCGCGCGCGCGCGTCACGGTTGCGGAACTGGTGCCGGAGATCATCGTGTGGGCGCGCGGGCCGATGGCGGCGATGACGGGCGGATGCCTGGAGGATCCCCGCGTCACCCTGATCGAACGCGACGTGGCGGCGGTGATCGGCGCCGGCCGCGGGACGTACGACGCGATCCTGCTGGATGTCGATAACGGCCCCGACGGCCTGGTGCGCAATGCCAACGATCAGCTTTATTCGGCGCGCGGGCTGGCGGTGGCGAAGGCGGCGCTGCGGCCGGGCGGGGTGCTCGCCGTCTGGTCCGCGGCGAGCGATACCGCCTTCACCCGCCGGCTCGGCATGGCCGGTTTCCTGGTGGACGAGGTGAAGGTGCGCGCGCGCAGCAATGGCAAGGGGCCGCAGCACGTCATCTGGTTCGCCACCCGGCCCTAGCCACTCCAACGCGGACGCACCATGGCCGACATCGTCAACCTCCGTCTCGCCCGCAAGGCGCGCACCCGCGCAGATGCGGAGGCTGCCGCAGCTGCCAACCGTGCCGCCCACGGCCGCACCAAGGCGCAGAAGCAGGCCGACCGCACCGAGCAATTGCGGCGCGCGGCCGTGCTGGACGGGGCAAGGATCGATCCCGACTAGGCACCTCGACCTGTCGGTGGAGCCGATCCCGTCGGGGAGGTGAGGCGGGCCGCAGGCGGGTGCCCGCGGCCCGGCCGCGTCATGCCGCGTCGACCAGCACGATCTCGCTATCCTCGATCGCGGTGACGCGAAGCACCGCCTCGTCACGGATCGCCGCTCCGTCGCGGGCATCGATGCGGACATCGCCGATGCGCACCGCGCCGCTCGCCGGGACGAGGTAGCCGCGGCGATCCTGGCCGAGCGGATATTCGATCGTCTCGCCGGCCTTCAGCGTCGCGGCCACGATGCGTGCATCGGTGCGGATCGGCAGCGCATCGCCGCCACCCTCGTTATTGTCGTCGGGGAAACCGCTGGCGAGGATCACGAACTCGCCGGCGCGCTCGCCCTTGGGGAAGGGGCGCGATCCCCAGCTCGGCTTTTCGCCGGTGCGGGTCGGCTGGATCCATATCTGGAAGATGCGGGTCGTCACATCCTCCTCATTATACTCGGCGTGGGCGATGCCGGTGCCCGCGCTCATCACCTGGACGTCGCCCGCCTCGGTACGGCCATGGTTGCCCAGATTGTCCTGATGCGTGATGGCGCCTTCGCGGACGTAGGTGATGATCTCCATGTCGCGGTGCGGGTGCGGCGGGAAGCCGGAATGGGGCGCGATGGTGTCGTCGTTCCACACCCGCAGATTGCCCCAGCTGGACCGCTGCGGATCGTAATAGTTGGCGAACGAGAAATGATGCTTGGCGTCGAGCCAGCCGTGGTTCGCGCCGCCCAGGCTGGAAAACGGACGAAGTTCGATCATCGGAGGTCTCCTGCAAGGGGCGGACGATCCCGTCCGGCCCTGTCCCCACCCATCTAGGTGGTACGAGCCTGCATGATCAGTGGCATAAGTTCGGCCGGCATGTTCGACAAAGTTGAAGGGTCGCATCAGGCGCCCCGGTATGCCGATCCTGAAACGAAACGAGGCGCCCCCGCTGGTGCAGGAGCGCCTCGCCCGAGAGACGTCAGTTCAGGCGGTTAGGCCTTGGTGCGCCAGCTGTCGGCATAGAGCGTGCGGGCGACTTCGGCATAGGGCGCCGCGGCGACCATGGCGCGAAGCTCGACCTGCTTGTGCGGCTCGACGGTGGGCTTGCGCGAACCGCCATCTTCCTCGCCCCAGACGAAGGTCACTTCCGTGCCCGGCTCCGCGAACGCGTTGTCGAGGATCGCCAGCGTCAGGAACTTGCGCTCGTTCGAGCTGTAGCCGATCCAGGTCGACACGCCGACCTTCTTGCCGTCCTTCATCACCCTGTCGAACGGGTGCATGGAATAGACCGAGCTCGGGAATTCCATGAACTTGGCAGGCAGGCCGTCCTTCTGGAGGTAGGATGCGAACACCTTGTTCTCCAGATCCTCTTCATTGAGGACGAGGGTGACCTTCTTGCGCGACGGGCCTTCGGCGGCCATCTTCTCGAGCGCTTCGCGGCCGATAAAGTCGTGATCGAACTTCACGAACGGGCCGTAGCCGAGATCCCAGGGGGTCAGGTAATAGTCTTCGATGTTATCCGAATAGAACGAACCACCGAGCGACGCCTTCGCCTCGTAGCTGTTGAGATCCAGCCACTCGCGGTAAGACTTCATCTTCTCGCCGGAATAGACGGCCGGCAGCGGCGAAGGGATCCAGGCGGATTCCAGGGTGTTCGACGAATAGGCACGGCCGCCCGACAGGCGCATGCCGAATTCCTTGCCCGCCTCGACCAGCGCGGAGTGGACCGCCTGGTAATCTTCCCACGGGCCGTACAGCTCATAGCCCGGCTGGCCGGCCATGCCGTGACGCAGCGCGCCGACCGTCTTGCCGGCGATCTGCACGTCCGCCATGTTGAAGAACTTGAGGTCCGGCACGTTGCCGCCCATCGCCTTGTCCATGACCTTGAACGCATTCGGGCCCTGGACCTGGAAGCGATAGTTGAGGCGCTTGCCATCCGTGCGCAGCGCCCAGCGCTGATCGAGCGTGACCTTCACGTCGTAATTGCCGGTCTCGGCGTGGAACGTGACCCACTCGAGCACGGGCGCACGGCCGACCAGGTTGAACTTGTTTTCGGCCAGGTAGAACAGGATCACGTCGCCGATGACGTAGCCGTCATAGTTGCACGGCACGAACTGCTTGGCCTTGTTGACCGAAAAGCCCTTCATGCTGTTGATGCCGAGGTAGCTCAGCAGCTTCAGGGCGTCGGGCCCTTCGACCAGCAGGTCGGCCATGTGGTAGGACTGGTTGAAGAGGATGGCGGTGTTCTGCCACGCCCACTGCTCGTCGCGCCAGTTGGTGTATTCCGGCTGCACGCCCGGATAGACGTTGGGGCCGGCCTGCGAATGACGCAGCATCTCGACAGGGCCGCCGGATGCGGCGAGCAGCTGCTCTACGTTCTGACTCATGACGTATCGTTCCTCCAGGTTGACTTGGATTATTTGACGATGGAAAGGCGGGTTGGCGCCGCAACTGCCTGCAACTCGAACGCGCCCGTGCTGATGCTTTCGCGCACGGTGAGGGCATGCTCGCGGACCAGCGCCTCGGCGCGTGCCGCCTCGCCCCGCTCCAGTGCCTCTACGATCACGTGGTGCTGGCGGTGGGCGTAGCGCATCAGATCATAGACGCGGTCCAGGCTGGGACGATCGAAGGCGACGGCCTGCGATGCGGCAAAGGGCAGGCAATCGATGCGGGCGAGCGCCTCGGCCAGGATGCGGCCCATGCCGTCCACCACCATCAGCGCGTGGAAGCGGGTGTTCACCTCGGCGTATTTGGCCTCGTCATCCTCGTCGATCGATCGCTTGGCGAGGATCGCATCGATCTCCTCCAGGCAGGCGTGCAGCCCCATTCTGGTCGGCTTGGAGAGCCCGCGCTCGGCCGCGCGGCGGACGGCGGTGCCCTCCAGCACGCCACGCAGCGCCAGTGCCTCGTTGATATCTTCGGCGGTGAAGCCGCGGACGACGTAGCCGCGCGTAATATGCTCGGCCAGCAGGCCTTCCTGCGCGAGCAGCGGCAGTGCCTGGCGGATCGGGGTACGCGAGGTGCCGAGCCGTTCGGCCAGCGGCGCCTCCGCCACGCGATCGCCTGCGCGCAGTTCCCCGCGCAAAATCATCTCGCGGATCCGCAGGAGCGCCTGTGCCAGTTGCATGCCTCTTCCTTCTGTCGGAGCGCCGACGACCCATCTCTCATGGACGGGATCCCGTTTATCGAAATGGCTTTGCAGGATGGGATCCCAAACGTCAACACGGCGCGGCCGCGTAATCGCACCGGCGCGACGCACCGCACCGGCGATGCGACAGGCGGCGCCGGATTCTCCTTACATCCCCGGAACGAGGGACCGGCAAAGCCGTTGGCTCCCCACGACTTCAGGAGAGCTGCATGATCCGGAAACTCGCCCCCGCCGCGGCCACCGCCCTGCTGCTGGCGACGGCGGGCTGCGGCGGTGGCGGTGGCCCGGCGGCCCAGGACGGGGCGATGTCCAAGGCCGAGCTTACCGCCGAACAGGACCGGATCCGCCGCGGCTGCGCATCCGAGATCACCTACCAGCGACTGAAGGAACTCGCCTTCGACGAGGCACGCCGGATCCGCGGCAGCGACAGCCCGAACCTCGATCGGCTCGCCACCGCAGCGGTGCTCCGCATGGAGGAGCCGCTGGTAAAGAGCCGCGACGAGAAGCTGAACGTTACCGTCTGCCGCGGACGCCTGATCCTGGAACTGCCGCCGGGCACCGAGCCCGCGTTCGCCGGCCAGCGCCGGCTTGTCGCGAATGTCGAATATGCCGCGCAGGCCGCGGCGGATGGCAGCGGCCTCGTCTACCAGATGGATGGGGCGGAACCGATCGTCTACCGGCTTGCGGCGTTCGACCCGAGGACGGCGCCGGGGCCCGCCGGCCCGGCAACGCTGCCGCCGCAGCCGGCCGTCGTCGCAGCCGATCGACCGCCCGAGGCTGCCGTGGAAACCATCCGCGCGGGATCGGGCGAGGAGCGGGAAGAAGCGGAGAGCCGCGACGAAATCGTGGTGCGGGAGGTGGAGGACGACGATGCGCCCGTGACGGTGATCCGCACCGCCCGGCCGAGCTTCAACTGCCGTTATGCCAGATCATCCGTCGAAAAGATGATCTGCGCGGATGATCGGCTTGCCGCGCTGGATCGGCGCATGGCCTCCTCCTTCTACGCCGCGCTGGCCGCCACCCGTGGGCCGGAACGGATGGACCTGCAGCGCAGCCGCAACGCCTTCGTCATCGCCCGTGATCGCTGCCGCAGCGCCGAGTGCATCGCCGACAGCTATCATGAACGGATCGCGGAATTGCGCGATTATCGCTGACACCCCGCGCGACTGCCGGACGCGCCCGCTCCTTTGCTTTAGCGCTTGGTTACGGCTTGCGGCATAAGGTGGCCGGGATGAGGCGCGGGGCGGATATGGATATGGAAACGCGGCCGCGATCGGCGGTGAGTATGGCGGTCGGCCTGGTCGGGTTGGCCGGACTGGCGCTGTGGCTGATCGTGGCGCGATGGTTCGGCATGGACGGGCCGCTGGCCGGGCTGGTCGCCGTCGCCGCCTGCGGCCTGCCGATGGTGGTCTGGTCGCTCGCCGTGGAACGTGTCCACCGCAACCCTTCCACCGGGCTTGACTGGTCCCGCCCGCTACGGCCGTGGCGGGAGACGATCGATATCAGCCTGGCCAAGCTCACCGGCCTGTGGGCGACGTGGGCGCTGATCGCCTTCGCCTACTGCCTTGGCCGCTGGTATTGGGATGGCGGCTATCTGTTCGCGATGGAAGTGCTGCAAACCGCGGTTCCGGTGCTGCTGATAATCTCGCTCCCGTACGTTTTCTGGATCGACCGGCGCCTGGCGGAGCCGCGCGACGGCGCCCATGCCTTCGGGCAGTTCCTGCTCGGCCAGGGCACGGCCGACCGCGCCGCGCTGGCCGATCATTTCCGCAGCTGGACCGTGAAGGGGTTCTTCCTGGCCTTCATGATCTCGATCGTTCCCGGCAACTACGCCGAGTTCATCCGCACGCCCCTGGAGCATCTCGGCCGCGGCCCGGTGGAGATTGCGCGGTGGCTGATCGCGCTGATGTTCCTGATCGACGTCGCGTTCGCCACCGTCGGCTATGTGCTGACGTGCCGCCCGCTCGATGCGCATATCCGCTCGGCCAATCCCTATCTGGGCGGGTGGGTGGCGGCGCTCATATGCTACCCGCCGTTCATCCTGATGAACCCCGGCGGCCCGCTCGATCACCATAGCGGCACGGCGGACTGGACGTGGTGGCTGGACGGGCACCCGCTGCTGCTCGGGATAGTGGGTGCGGTGCTGGTGCTGCTGACCGGCTATTATGCGTGGGCGACGGTGGCGTTCGGGCTACGCTTTTCCAACCTCACCCACCGCGGCATCCTGACCCACGGGCCGTACCGCTGGACCAAGCACCCCGCCTACCTGGCGAAGAACGGTTTCTGGTGGCTTGCGACCACTCCGCTCGCCGTGACGACGGGCAACCCCGTCGATATCGTCCGCAACACGGCGGTGCTCGGGCTGGTCAGCGGCGTCTATTACTGGCGGGCGCGGACGGAGGAGAAGCACCTCGGTGCCGATCCTGCGTATCGCGCCTATGCCGACTGGATGGAGCGGCACGCCCCGATCCCGCGGCTGCTGCGCCGGATCAGGGGCGGGCGGGCCGTGGCACCGGCCGCGGCAGAGTAGAAGGCTTCCGCGGCTTCCGCGGCTCCACGACGGAGCCGGAGGCTAGAAGCTTCTTTCGTCATAGACGCGGCCCAGGTCGCCGCCCCAGGCGCCATGATAGCTGTCGAGCAGCCGCTGGGCCGGCACCTTCCCGGATTCGACGATCTCGCGGAGCGGATCGAGGTAGCGGGTCTCGTCCTCGCCGTTTGCGTTCAGCCGGGCCCGCGCGGTGAGCCCGGCATGGGCGATATCGAGGATGCGCTTGCCGAGCGTCTGCAGCGTGCGTCCGCGGGGGCCGCGTGCCTCCAGCGCCAGCCGCGGCACCTCGTCGCGGATGCGCTGGTGGTCGGCGATCGTCCAGTGCTTCACCTCGTCCCATGCGGCATCCAGCGCGCCGTCGTCATAGAGCAGCCCGACCCAGAAGGCGGGCAGCGCGCAGATCTGGCCGAGCCCGCCGCCGTCCGCCCCGCGCATTTCCAGGAAGCTCTTGAGCCGTACCTCGGGGAAGGCGGTGGAAAGGTGATCGGACCAGTCGCCGATCAGCGGCTTCTCGCCGGGCAAAACGGAGAGATCGCCCTTCAGGAAATCGCGGAAGTCGAGGCCCGCCGCGTCGATATACTTGCCGTCGCGGAAGACGAAGTACATCGGCACGTTCAGCATGTAATCCGCATAGCGTTCGTAGCCGAAGCCATCCTCGAACACGAACGGCAGCATCCCCGTGCGGTGCGGATCGGTGTCCGTCCAGATGTGGCTGCGGTAGGAGAGGAATCCGTTGGGCTTGCCATCGGTGAACGGCGAGTTGGCGAAGAGCGCGGTGGCGAGCGGCTGTAGCGCCAGCGCGACCCGAAACTTCTTCACCATGTCGGCTTCGGAACGGTAATCCAGGTTGGTCTGGATGGTGCAGGTGCGCAGCATCATGTCCAGCCCCATCGTGCCGACGCGCGGCATGTGATCGAGCATGATGCGATAGCGGCCCTTGGGCATGATCGGCAGTTCGGCGCGGCTCTTGTCCGGCCACATGCCGAGCGCCAGGAAGCGCATGCCGAGCTGGCTGCCGACTTCCTTCACCTGTTCCAGGTGGCGGCCGGTCTCGTCGCAGGTCAGGTGCAGATTTTCGAGCGGCGCTCCCGACAGTTCGAACTGGCCGGCGGGCTCCAGACTGCAATTGCCGTCCGGGCCTTCCAGCGCGATGATGTTCTCGCCCTCATAAACCGGCTTCCAGCCATAGCGGGTCAGGCCGATCAGCAGCGCGTGGATGCCGCCCGGCTCCTCATAGGAGGGGGCATGGCGATCGCCGACCGCATAGACGAACTTTTCATGTTCGGTGCCGATGCGCCAGCGTTCCGGCGGCTTCTCGCCATCCGAGAACAAAGCGATCAGGTCGTCGCGCGACTCGATCTGGGGATCCGTGCCGTCGCCGGCCTTTCTGGTGCTCATGGTTTGCGCCCATAGCTGTGCGCCCCGGTCGCCGCCAGCCGCTAAGTTGGTGGCGGCTCCGCGCTTTTTTGCTCCATCCCGCCGCTACCCTCGCGCCAGTCACCGGCAGAGGCCATCCACAGGCTGATCGCGGCAGCGGCGGCGGTATCCGCGCGCAGGATGCGCGGGCCCAGCGTGATGGCCGCTGCGGCGGCAAGGCCGCGGATGGCGGCGCGCTCCTCGGGCGTGAAGCCGCCCTCCGGCCCGATCAGGATCGCCGCCGGGCCTGCCGTGGCGACCTTCGGCAACGGCGCGCCGCCTTCCTCGTCCGCGAACAGCAATTGCCGCTCCGCCGGCCAGTCGCGCAGCAGCGCCGCAAGCCGCACCGGCTCGGCCAGCACGGGCAGGGCGGTGCGGCCGCACTGCTCGGCCGCCTCGATCATATGGGCGCGCAGCCGATCGAGGTTGAGCCGGTCGACCACCGTGCGCTGCGTCAGAACCGGCACGATCCGCGCCACGCCAAGCTCGCACGCTTTTTCCGCGATCCAGTCGATCCGGCCCTTCTTGATCGGCGCGGCGCAGAGCCAGAGATCGGGGACGGGTTCGCGCTCGCGCAGCTTCGCGGTCACGTCG
>NZ_JAQGLK010000043.1 GCF_028292925.1 Sphingomonas bacterium | reverse complement strand
CGCCGATCGCTGTCACGGCATCCCTTGAACGGCGTGCACAATGATGAAGCAGGACGACAGACCTTTTCGTATCGTGCTGGTGCTGGGTGGCGGCAATGCGCTCGGCGCCTACCAGGCGGGCCTCTACGAAGCCTTGCAGCAGCGCGGCAGGGAACCCGACTGGATCGTGGGCGCATCGATCGGCGGGCTGAACGCCGCGATCATCGCCGGCAACCCCCCGGAGGCCCGGATCGAAAAGCTCGCCCGTTTCTGGCAGCCCGCCTCCTCTGCGCCCGCGGCCGCGGGCATGTTCGGCACACCGCTGGAGAGCTGGCGCCGCACGGCCGAGGTAATACAGACGCTTCTGCTTGGACGCGGCGGAATGTTCGGGTCGATCGGTTCGGCGCGTTTGTTCGGAATGATCGATCCGACCGCGCAATTTCCGGCGCTCTACGGCACCGAGCCGATGGCCGAGACCCTGCGCGAGTTGATCGATTTCGAGCGACTGAAAGCCTGTGTGCCCCCGATCACCCTTACCGCCGTGGATGTCGAAACCGGCGACGACGCGGTGTTCGACAGCCGTGACGTGGCGATCAAACCCGATCATATCCGTGCCAGCGGGGCCTTGCTCGCCGCCTTCCCCGCAGTCGAGATCCAGGGGCGGCGCTACGCCGACGCCGGGCTGTCGGCCAACCTGCCGCTCGATCCGGTACTGGGGGGCGCGCATGACCGGCCGATCCTGTGCATCGCCGCCGATCTCCTCCCGCTGGGCGGACGGGTGCCTACCGAAGTCGGCGAGGCGATAGGCCGGATGCAGGATATCATGTTCGCCGCCCAATCCCGGCGGAGCATCGATCGATGGAAGGCGGAATATGCCAGCCGCCCCGAGCCGCCGAGCGTCACCCTGCTGAGGATGGCCTATTCGGATCAGGAACGAGAGGTTGCCGGCAAGGCGATGGACTTCTCGCCTCTTTCCGCCCGCCAGCGCTGGGATGCCGGGCACCGCGACATGACCCGCCTGCTCGACGCGCTCGATCGGGGTGAAGTGCCGACCGGAGCACCCGGCCTGACGGTGATCGACGGCAATGGCGATCTTCCCGCACCCGTCGCCGACGCGACGCTTTCGCCGGACGCCTGATCGCATCGCGGCGTGCACCCGATCACTACACGGCACTGAGACGCCCTTGACAATATTGCGACGCATTCGCAAAAGCCCTCATCCAGTCGGGATCGAGGGGGAATCGAGTTGTCCACAGCCAGTAGCAGCGTCCGGGTGGCGGGTTCGCCGCAGAGCTTTCTCGCGCTGAGTTGCATCGGGTTCATCGCTTCGGCGGCGCCCGCCTTCGCGCAGCCAGCCCCGCCGCCGCCGCCGGAAGAGCCCGATGCCGTCGAGTTCAAGGGCATGACCGTCACCGATACGGCGATCGACGACGAAGCCTACCGCGTCGATCGGGCCAGCAGCCCCAAGTTCACCGCGCCGCTGCTGGATACGCCCCGCTCGGTCGTCGTCGTTCCCAAGCAGGTCATCAAGGATAGCGGATCGGCCACCCTGGTCGAGGCGCTGCGCACCGTGCCCGGCATCACCTTCGGCGCGGCCGAGGGCGGCAATCCGATCGGCGACCGGCCGTTCATCCGCGGCTTCGACAGCCAGGGCAGCACGTATCTGGATGGCGTGCGCGACATCGGCGCGCAGAGCCGCGAAATCTTCGCCGTCGAGCAGATCGAGATCGTGCGCGGCAGCGACAGCACGCTGGGCGGCCGTGGCGGCGCCGGCGGCACGCTCAACATCGTCTCCAAGACACCGCAGGCCGGCACGTTCGTCTCCGGCGCCGGCAGCTACGGGCTGGACGATTACAAGCGCGTCACCGCCGACGTGAACTACCAGTTGAGCGATCTGGTCGGCGTGCGGATCAACGGCATGTGGCACGACCAGGATGTCGCCGGCCGCGATGCCCTGTTCCAGAAAAGGTGGGGCATAGCGCCGTCCGTGACGATCGGCCTGAATGGCCCGACCAGGCTGACGGCGATGTACTATCACCTGTCCACGGACGAACTGCCCGACAGCGGCTTTCCCTACGCGACGCTTACCAGCGCGAGCGTCAACAGCGCGCCGGCAGGCTTCAGTTATTCGGAACCTGCCGTCGGCAACTTCACCACCGCAGGCGGCGTGACGGGGCGCATCTCGCCCGACAACTTCTACGGGCTGACCGCCCGCGACTTCCGCAAGACCGATGTGGACCAGGCGACCTTGCGCGCCGAGCACGATTTCGGCGGCGTGACGCTGCGCAACACGTCACGTTACAGCTATACCAGCCAGCGCTACATCTTCACCCAGCCCGACGACAGCCAGGCGAACGTCCTCGGCATCCCCGCGGGCAGCCGCAACGCCGGCACGCTGCCCGGAGGCCGCTTCAACGACTATACTGCCGGCGGCCGGGTGTGGCGGCGCGCCAATACGCGCTTCGGCTACACGGAATCGATCGTCAACCAGACCGATCTGTCCGGCACGTTTGAAACCGGCGGGATCAAGCACAGCTTTGCCGTCGGCGGCGAACTGGCGTGGGAGGAGGCCGATCGCGGCTCCTATATCGTCAATACCGGCACGAACAACGCCGCGAACGGCCTGCGCTGCGGCACCGCGCCGGGACTGGCGCCATACAATTGCGCGGACCTGTTCAATCCGAACCCGAACGATCCGTGGGTGAATTACGCCACCGGCAGCACGACGGCGGCGGCGCCGATCGTTCGCGGCGACGCAACCAGCACCACGATCACCAAGGGCAACACGCGCGGCGCTTATGCGTTCGACAGCATCACGCTGGCCGATGCGCTGATCGTCAATCTCGGGCTGCGCTACGATCGCTACAGGTCCAAGATCGAACTGCCGGTGCTGAACGGGGTACGGCCGCAGGTTTCCAAGCTGAACGAGATCTGGAACTACCAGATCGGCGCGATCTTCAAGCCGACCGCGAACACCAGCCTCTACGCCTCCTACGCGACGTCGGCGACGCCGCCGAACAGCCTGGTCGGCGAAGGTCAGGAGCCGAACGGACTCGGCACGGTCAGCGCGACGCTGCCGCAGGATCTGGCGCAGGCCGCCGCCAACGCACTGAAGGTCGAGAAAACCAAGTCCTACGAGATCGGCGCCAAGGCCGATCTGTTCGCGGGGAGCCTGTCCCTCACCCTCGCCGCGTTCCGCACCGAGACCGACAATGCCCGCGTGACGAGCGATGCCAACACCGTCGCCTTTGTCGGCGAACGCCTGATCAAGGGCATCGAATTCGGCTTCAACGGCAACATCACGCCGGAATGGAACGTGTTCGGCGGCTACACCTATCTCGACTCCAAGATCGTCGACGGCGGCTTCACCGCCTTCACGCTGCCGGCCGGCGGCGGGCTTGCGGCGCGCACCGTGCTGCAGCCGTCGGTGAATAGCGGGCGCCGCTTCCCGCAGACGGCCAAGCACAGCGCGACACTCTGGACGAACTACAACGTGACGCCCGCCTTCAGCCTGGGCGGCGGCGCATTCTATACCAGCCGGGTATTCGGCGGCTATGCGGACAATCGCTACGTCTCCGGCACCGGGGCGGCTGCGGTGGTGGTGCCCGCAACCTCGGTGATCGCCCGGTCCGTGCCGGGATATGCCCGGTTCGATGCGACGGCAGCGTACAAGATCAACGAGAACCTCGATCTTCGCGTCAACGTCCAGAACCTGACCGACAAGCGATACTTCTCCCAGGCGTACAGCTCGCATTATGCGATCATCGCGCCGGGGCGGACGGCGTTCGCGACGCTCAGCTTCCGCTACTGAGGCGTGCCCACCGCGCCGACCATCGATGCGCTCAAGGCAATGAGCGCGGAGGAGCTGGCGGCGCGGCTGTCCGGCCCGCCGGAGGAGCGCGCCGCGCTCGTCCGCGTCGGCGCCGAGGCCGGGGTGGCCGAGGCGCAGGCAGTGTACGGACAGATGCTGCTCGACGGGGCGGGCGTGCGCCGCGACCCGCGGGAGGCGCTGCGCTGGTTCAGCGCCGCCGCCGCCGCGGGGCACCTCCTGGCGATCAACATGGTCGGGCGCTGCTACGATCTGGGCTGGGGCGTCGCGATCGACAAGGCCCGCGCCGCCGAATGGTATCGCGCCGCGGCACTCCGCGGGCTCGACTGGGGGATGTACAATTATGCCACCCTGCTCGCGCTTGGCCACGGCGTCGATCAGGATCGCGCCGCCGCGCTGGCATGGCTGCGCAAGGCGGCCGCACTCGGCAATGCCAAGGCGATCAACTTCGTCGGCAGCTTTCACGAAGACGGCTGGGTCGTCGAGCGGGATCTCGGCATCGCTGCGGCTCATTACGCACGCGCCGCGCAAGCCGGCGACTTTCGCGGCCAGTTCAATCATGCCCGCATGCTGATCGACGCGGGCGAGTTCGCGGCGGCGACAGGCTGGCTTCGCCGCCTGCCCGAGACGGCCACGCCAGCATTTCTCGGCAAGGTCCGCGACTGGCTCCGCAGCACGTCCCGGCCCGAGCTGCACGCCGTTGCCGACGAACTCGGGCGCGCGCCCGCCTGACCCGTCCGGTTCGGGGAGGCGGGCGGCCGTGGCGCCGGCCGTCGCCTCTACCCGGTGCTGCCCGTGCGGGCGGATCGCGCCGGAGGGACGTGCCGATCGACGACGAACGCGGCCATGGAGATGAGCGCGGCGCTGACGGCAAGGACGGCGAAGAACGGCAGAACGCTCCCCTGCCCCATATCGAGCAGAACACCGCCAAAGCCGCTCGCCGCGATCGCGCCGACGCGGCTGGTGAAGATGCCGAACCCGATTCCGGCCGAACGGCACGACTGCGGGTAGCTGAACACCATGATCACATACATCGTCGCGATCGAGGCGCTGAACACCGCCGCCGCCGCCCCGATCAGAACGATTGTGAGCGTTCGCTCCGCCGGGCCGGGCGCCGCCGGCAGGGTCTCCACGACGTAGGCAAGCGCCAGCATCAGGACCGTGAGGGTCGCGCTGAGCGCCGCCGTCACCCGCTTTGATCCGAACCGGCGGGTGAACAATCCCGCCAGCACCGATCCGGCGAGCGACGTGATCCCCGCGACCGAAACCGCATTCCCCGCCTGTTCGAGGGTGAAGCCGGCGGCGGTCAGGAACGTCGTGGTCCAGTTGAGAATGCCGTAGGCGGCCATCGCCGTCGCGGTGAAGGCGATGCCGACGCCCACGTTCAGCCGCAGGTTCGTGCGGTGGAGTACGCCGATCGACGGGCCGCTGTCGCTGTCGGTGCCATGGCGCTCGGCGATCAATTCCGGCGCGTCCGAGAGCACGCGGCGGGCGACGCGTGCCGCCTGAACCGGCTTGCCCTTGGACAGCAGGAACGAGGGGCTGTCGCGCAGTATCGCGAGCACGATGGCGACGAGTACCAGGGTAGCCACGCCGAACACGATGAACGTGCCGCGCCAGCCATAGGCCTCGGCAAGATCGGGCCCAAGCCAGCCCACCACCGATCCGCCGACCGGCGTGCCGACCGCGATCGTGCTGACCGCCACGGGCCGCCAGCGATCCGGCAGCCATTCGCTCGCCATCGCCAGGGAATTCGCATAGGCCGCGCCGAAGCCGAGCCCGCCGCACACCCGCCACCACGCCATGGCCCATACCCCGCCGGACCAGCTGGCAGCGATCGTCGCCGATGCGAATATCAGGGCGGCGAGCGCCAGCGTGTAGCGCCGGCCGATCCGATCACCGAGCCAGCCGCCACCCCACGCGCCAAGGCCGAACCCGACGAGCGCCGCGCTCATGGCGATGCCGAAGGTGCTGCGATCGACGCCGAAATCCTTGATCACCAGCGGCGCGACGATGCCGAGCAGTTGCATGTCGATCCCGTCGCTGACCAGCACCAGCATGCAGACGGCGAGCGTGACCCACTGGAACGTGCGCAGCGGCGCACGCGCCAGCGCGTCGCTGAAGGTGATGGCTGCTGACGGCGCCATGGCGATGTCCTCCCCTGACCAGCTTTCATGTTCCGCGCCACCGACATGCTGGTCGCTGTCGCCGTCGTCGATCGGCAGCATGGGTAACGGGATGGCCGAAGCGAGGCAATCTGGCGCAATCCCGCCCTTCGTTCGGTGTCGGCAGGCGCGGCCGCGGCCTGCGGCCATCGGCGGCGTCGCGCACCCGGATCGGGGGGCGCGTTGCGCCGCAGACGGCCGGGCGCGCGGAATGGTGCCGCCGGGGTGTCGGGCTCACGTCCCGGCGATGGCGCAACCGGCATCCGGCGCGCCCGATCGCACGGGCAAGAAACAAGCGCCTGCGCTTTTGTCCTGTTCGGGCTGCGCCGTAATCCTTTCCTGCACGGCCGCCCGGCTGTAGGCTC
>NZ_JAQGLK010000042.1 GCF_028292925.1 Sphingomonas bacterium | reverse complement strand
CCCTCGCGCGTGTCGTGCGCAAGCCGGGCAAGCCGCTCGGCCAGATCGATCCGCAGCATCTGGCCACCGAGCGGACGATAGCCGGCGCGCGCCGCCGCATCGCACGCCGCCGGATCAACGGGCGTGGCGATCACCGACGCGCCGGGCGGCGGCAGCGGCGGCATCACCGCATCCTCGCGCGCGGCGGCCAGCGCGGCCCGCCAGCGCATCGGCTCCGGCTTGAGCAAGGCGGCGACGAAGATATCGAGCGTGCCGAGCTTGATGCCGATCTTCGCCGCCTGCTGGCGGAGGGGCTTGTCGAGCGCGACGAGCACGTCTTCCAGCGGGCGCCGCCCGATCGTGCCGCCGGCATCCGCGAGCGGGGCGAGCAGCGCACGCAGCGGCGGGGCCTGCGCCTTGTCGCGCGCCGCCTCGCTGATCTGGAACAAAGGCTTCAGGTGCCGCACGATCGATGCGGCGAGCCACGCTTCCAGTCGCGCCTCGACGCTGGCCCGTTCGGTGACGCCGAGCGCATCGAGGGCGCGGTACAAGGTCAGCCGCGGGCCGAGCATCCCGCGCCCGCGTGACAGCCGGGCGACGACATCGCCGCGCCAGAAGATCGCGACGGGCCGCCCCGGATCGGTCGCCAGGCTGAACGCGGCATCGTCATCGGCGACGAGCGCGCGGGCGCGGCGGCCGAGTTCATCGCCCAGGCGGCGCTCGGCGGCGGCGAGCAGGCGTTTCATGTCGCCGTGGCGGGCGGCGGGATCGACGCGGAAGCGGAACCCTTCCAGATGCCCGATCGGTTCGCCATCGACGCTGACGACGCCATCTTCGGCCACCTTGACCGGCAGGGCATCCACCCCGCGCGCGCCGAGATCGCGCATCAGCACCGCGGTCCGCCGATCGACGAAACGCTGGGTCAGGCTCTTGTGGAGCGCGTCCGACAGCTTTTCCTCGATCTCGCGGGTCCGCTCGGCCCATTTGGCGGGATCGTCCAGCCAGTCGGCGCGGTGGGCGATATAGGCCCAGGTCCGCGCCGCCGCGATCCGGTCGGCCAGGGTCTCGACATCGCCCTGCACGGTATCGAGCCGGGCGATCTCCTCGGCGAACCATTGCGCCGGGATGTGGCCGTTCCCCTCGCTCAGGTGGCGGAAGATGCGGGCGACCAGGCGGGAATGCGGCTCCGCCCCGGTCTTGCGGAAATCGGGCAGGCCGCACGCCGCCCACAACCGCGCCACCATGCGGGGGCCACGGGCGCGATCGCGGACCCACGGCTCCTCCGCGACGCGCTTCAGCACGGCAAGATCGATCGCCTCGGGCGCGGCGCGCAGCACCGCCGCGTTCGGCTTGCGCTCCAGCCCGGCGACGAGCGCATCGACGCTGCCGAGATCGGGCTGCCCGTCGCGCCAGTAGAGGTGATCGAGCGGCGGAAAGCGATGCTCCTCGATCGCCTCGACCTCCTCCTCGGTGAAGGTGGCGTTGCCGCCGTCGATGGCGAGCGATCCGAACGTGCCGTCGCGCTGGTGCCGCCCGGCGCGGCCGGCGATCTGGGCCATCTCCGGTACGGTCAGCCGGCGCTGGCGGCGGCCGTCGAACTTGCGCAGCGACGCGAAGGCGACGTGGGCGACATCCATGTTGAGCCCCATGCCGATCGCATCGGTGGCAACGAGGTAATCGACCTCGCCGGCCTGGAACATCTGGACCTGCGAGTTGCGGGTGCGCGGCGAAAGCGCGCCCATCACCACCGCCGCGCCGCCGCGCAGCCGGCGCAGCATCTCGGCCACGGCATAGACCTCCTCCGCGGAGAAGGCGACGATCGCCGAGCGGGGCGGCAGGCGGGAAAGCTTGGACGCGCCGGCATAGCTGAGCGTCGAGAAACGCGGCCGCGTGACGATCTCCGCCTTGGGCACCAGCGCGCGCAGCATCGGGCGCAGCGCCTCGGACCCCAGGATCATCGTCTCGTCGCGGCCGCGCGCGCGCAGCAGCCGATCGGTGAAGACGTGGCCGCGGTTGGGATCGGCGCCGAGCTGTGCCTCGTCCAGCGCGACGAAGCTGAAATCACGGTCCATCGGCATCGATTCGGCGGTGCAGAGGAACCAGCGCGCCTTGTCCGGCAGGATCTTCTCCTCGCCGGTGATGAGCGCGACCTGATCCTTGCCCTTCATCGCGACGACCCGGTCATACACTTCGCGCGCCAGCAGGCGGAGCGGGAAGCCGACCATGCCACTGGTATGGCCACACATCCGCTCGATCGCGAGATGGGTCTTGCCGGTGTTGGTCGGGCCGAGAACGGCCACGACCGACGGTTCGTCGACGCGGGACATGGGTGAGCAAGATCGTGTGCGTTGCCCGCCAAAGCAAGCATTTAGCGTGGCGATTCCGATCGGACGCCGCATGGCCTCCGCCGCGCAAGCAGGCCGCTTCGCCGCGCATCGCGGTGTTTAATTTGACTTTAATCCGGGTGCCCCACAGTCAGCCCCTGCATCGCCTGCGGGTGGTGGGGGGATCGAAGTCGTTCGGGGGGCAAGGAAGCCTTGTATCGTAGTGAGCCCATGTTCGGGGCGGGGGGCGGCGCGGCCGTCCTCACGTTCGACGCGGCGCCTTTGCGTCCCATCGCAAAGCCTGCGGTGGGGAAAAACGGGATCGCGGCGCAGCTTGGCGCGCGTCTTGCCGGATTCGAGATCGTCGTCGATCTGGGCGCGCGGATCGGATCCGGCCGCTGGTGGCGTGGGCTGGCGACCTGCCTATCGCTGTGCACGCTTGCCGCCTCGTTCGCCCCCGGGTTCACGCCGATCGCCGGAATCGGGCCGGCGGCGCTGCCCGAAAGCCAGTGGCAGGAGGCGCGTGCTCTCGCCATCGCCCCGCTCGCCTTCGGCGCGGATACCGGCCGCCGGATGGGGCCGACCGACGCCGTCGAACCGCTGACCGACACGCCGGAGCGGCCCAGCATCGAACTTGCCGCGACGCTTGGCGCGGGCGACGGCTTTGCCCGCGTGCTGGAGCGGGCGGGGGTTGCCGCGGGCGAGGCGGCCGATGTGGCGGGCATGGTCCGCGGCGTCCTGCCGCTGGGCGATCTGAATGCCGGCACCCGGATGGACGTGGTGCTTGGCCGCCGCGCCAACCGGATGCAGGCGCGCCCGCTCGACCGGCTGCTGTTCCGCGCCCGATTCGATCTGAAGCTGGCGATCGAGCGGGTCGGCGGGCGGCTGCAGCTGCAGCGCATCCCGGTTGCGGTGGATGCCACCCCGCTGCGCATCCAGGGCCGGGTGGGCGACAGCCTGTTCCGCTCGGCGCGCGCCGCCGGCGCCCCCGCCTCCGCGGTGCAGGCCTATATCAAGGCGTTGTCGGCACGGCTGTCGATCGGCGGCGACGTGCGCGCGGACGACCGGTTCGACCTGATCGTCGCCAATCGCCGCGCCGAGACCGGCGAGGTCGAAACCGGCGACCTGCTCTATGCCGGGCTCGATCAGGGGCGGCGGCAGATGCGCCTGCTGCGCTGGCCCTCGGGCGGCAAGCCGCAATGGTTCGAGGCGTCGGGCGTGGGCGAGCGGCGCGGCGTGATGCGGATGCCCGTCTCCGGCAGGCTGACCTCCGGCTTCGGGATGCGGCGCCATCCGCTGCTCCGCTTCGCGCGGATGCATGCCGGCATGGACATCGCCGCGCCCCGCGGATCGCCGATCGTCGCCGCGACGGACGGGGTGGTCGACTTTGCCGGCTGGCATGGCGGCCACGGCAAGTTCGTGCGGATCGCCCATGGCGGCGGCCTCGGCACCGGATATGGCCACATGAGCAGCATCGTCGTGCGATCGGGCACCCGCGTCAGGCAGGGGCAGGTAATCGGCTATGTCGGATCGACCGGGCTCTCGACCGGGCCGCACCTCCACTACGAGGTGTATCGCGGCGGCCGGGCGGTGAACCCGTCGTCGGTCAGCTTCATCACCACGTCGCAGCTGGTCGGCGCCGACCTCGCCGCCTTCCGCGCCACTCTCGCCCGGCTGACCGCGGTCAAGCCCGGCGCGGCACAGGCCGGACCGGGACGCGCACCGAGCGCGGCGGCCACCGCGGCGGTGCTGGGCACGGTGCCGCGGAGCTAGGCCGCGACAGTCCCCTCGCGAACGATGGAAGGTCGTAGTTGTGACAGTCGGTCTTTAGGAAGATCGGTGCAGAAGCCGACATTCGGGATGAACGAGTTGCGCCCATCTGCGCCCCACTCGCAGTGATCTGGTCGGTAATGTGGTCAGTAGACTGGCTTGGTTGTTTGCCGTGAGAGCGCGGGTGCCGGGAGGCCTTTCGCTTCGCAGGAATCGCGGACTTTCGCGACA
>NZ_JAQGLK010000039.1 GCF_028292925.1 Sphingomonas bacterium | reverse complement strand
GTCCATCTCAAGGACGGCGCCCTGGCGTTCGAGATCGTCTCCGCGGCTCCTAAGCGGCCGCGCAAGAAGGGTGGACGCACCAAGGGGCAGATCGAGGCCTAACCGGTCGCGTGGAATCGCTCCGGGATCCGGATCGGGGCGATGCCAAGCCATTCCGGTTGCCACCATCGAAGGCGATCGCTCCGTGCATGGGGCGGTCGCCTTTCTTGTGACGGCCCCCGCCGGTCTACGGACCGGCTCCTCGCACAGATAGTTTGCGGCAGACCTCACACGCGAACACAGGGGAATCCGTAAGGAAGAGGTGGCTGCGGCCGGCTATCTGCGAAGGATGTTTTTCGCGGCAGGCTGCTGGAGCACGCCGTCGCCGATCCGGCACTTGGTAGCCGAGCGAAGCGGCATGGCCGGCTATGGCGGTCTAGAGGTTGCTCGATAGCGGCAGTGGCACGTCGCCTACAACGGCAGCAATCGGTTCTCGGCCGGGGGCCCTCCTCCTCTCCGCCCAGCCAGATGGGGCGTGTCCGGCGTCCGTAGGGGGCGGCTCACGGGCTTATCTCGAACCGATCCACGGACGACCGTCCGCAATCCACACGCAGGCAAATAGACGCGATACTCGCTTGTGGGACATGCCCGAAGCGCACCGAATACAAAAAAAGCCCGGCGCATTGCTGCGCCGGGCCCACATCCTCAGAGTCGCTGCAATCAGCGACGATCACCCATGAAGTTGAGCAGGAAGGTGAACATGTTCACGAAGTCGAGGTAGAGGGTCAACGCCCCCATAATGACAGACTTCCCCACAAATTCCGTACCCTGGACCTGGGAGTAGACGCTCTTGATCTTCTGCGTGTCGTAAGCGGTCAGGCCCGCGAACAGCAGCACACCAACACCACTGATCACCAGCTGCATCACCGGCGACTGCAGGAAGATGTTAATGAGCATCGCGACCAGCAGTCCGACCACGCCCATGATCAGAAACGTACCAAGTCCAGACAAATCCTTCTTGGTGGTATATCCGAAAAGGCTCAGTCCACCGAACGCCGCTGCGGTTGCGAAGAAAGTCTGCGCGATCGAGGTCCCGGTGTAGACGAGGAAAATCGACGAAAGCGACAGGCCCATTGCGACCGCGAACGCCCAGAACAGAGCCTGTGCAGTACCCGTCGACAAACGGTTGATGCCGAAGCTGAGCACCATCACGAACGCGAGCGGCGCCAGCATGATGATCCAGCGCAGCGGCGTCGTAAGCACCTGCGCGGCCATGCCGGAATTGGCGAAGAGCATCGCCACAATGCCGGTAAGCAACACGCCGGATGCCATATAGTTGTAAACTGAAAGCATATAGGACCGCAGCCCCGCATCGAATGCGGCTTCGCGGGCGCCGACGGTCGTCGGCCGCGGCGCGGCCGTCGCTCGGGGGTCAGACCAATTAGCCATCACAGACGAACTCCATACCAGCGGACCGTAATCGGCCGCTTGAGCGGAATATCGGTGGTGCCAGACACGAATACAAGCGAAAGACCGGCTCGTCCGCCGGGCGGAAACATGCTTTTACAAAGGCGCTCAGCATGCATCGGCTGTTTGTTGCCATACGACCGCCCCGCCAGATCCGGGAACTGCTCTGCTCCGTCATGGGGGGTATCGGTGGCGCTCGGTGGCTGGCTGACGATCAGTTGCACTTGACCCTCCGCTTCATCGGCAACGTCGATACGAACCAGGTAGGCGACATAGTGACCGCGCTGCGACACGTCCGCTGCGAGCAGTTCACGCTTGCCGTCCAGGGGGCTGGCACCTTTGCCAAGAACGGCCGCATTCACACCCTCTGGGCCGGAGTCCAGCGGTCCGAGCCGCTGGAGCGACTGCGCCGACGAGCCGATCGAACGATCGACGGGCTCCTCCCTGCCCAGCCGAAGCGCGCTTACGCACCCCACATAACTTTGGCGCGGTTCGGCGGCAGCCAAGCCCTCGTGGATCCGCTCGGTCTGCCCGCGATACCCTGCGCATCGTTCGACGTTCAGGCCTTCCAGCTGTTCGAGAGTGTGCTGTCGAAGGACGGGCCCAGCTACTCGACGATCGAGCGCTACGAGCTGGGTTGAGCTTGGCGCTCGCCTCGGCCATGCGGCTACCTTAGGTCAGCCTGGGCTGAGACCGGCGAGCAGATGGAAGGACTCGATTGACCACCGCACCCACGTCGCGCCCGATCTACCGATTCTACGTGCTGGGGCTCCTGACGCTCGTCTACGCCTTCAATTTCATCGATCGGCAAATCGTCACAATCCTCGCACCGTACATCAAGGCCGATCTCCACCTCAGCGATGCTCAGCTCGGCATGTTGTTCGGCACGGCATTCGCCCTGTTTTACGCGCTGTTCGGGCTGCCCCTGGCCAAGCTTGCGGACGGCTGGCACCGCGTGGGCACGCTGGGCATCGGGCTTGCGCTGTGGTCGACGCTTACCGCCGCGTCAGCTGGTGCGGCCAGCTTCGGCCAACTTGCTCTGGCACGCATAGGCGTCGGCATAGGGGAGGCCAGTGCCGCTCCCGCAGCCTTTTCCCTCATCCAGGATTATTTCGGCCGCCGTCGACGGGCAACCGCACTCGCCATCTATTCCAGTGGGATCTACCTCGGTGCAGGTGCGTCCGTAATGGCCGGCGGTAGCATCGTCGCGGCGTGGGATGCGACGTTCGCTAACGACACCGCGCCGCTGGGTCTGGCGGGATGGCAGGCTGCGTACCTCGCGGCAGGCCTGCCGGGACTGGCGCTCACCCTGCTGGTGCTGTTCACCATTCGGGAGCCCGTGCGTGGCGCGATCGAGGGTCGGCCGCAGCCGCCGCAATCAAGCCCTTTCCGTGCCGCCGCTGCGGAGCTGGAGACGCTCTTTCCCCCGTTCAGCCTCTGGGCACTTCGCCACCTGGGGGCAGATGCCGCAACAATCAGGCGAAACCTGTTCCTGCTGGCTACGTGCATAGCAGGCGCCGTCTTGTTGGTTGCGATAACCGATTCCCTGCTGGCCCCGGCGAAACGCGCCGTCATCACTCACATATTCGGCGTCGGTCTGACGACGAATATGGCACAGTGGATAGCGATTGCCGTGGGCGTGTATGCAACAGGCAGCTGGATGCAGGCCGTAAGGCTCCGCGATCCCGTCGCCGCAAAGCTGACGCTCGGCACGCCGAGTTTCGTGGCGGCGGCGGTTGCTGGCGGTCTCATCAGCTTGAGCAGTTATGGGCTGGCCGCGTTCCTGTTCCTTTTCGGGACCATCCACCACGGGCTCACGGCATCGGACGGGGTGACGCTCGGTGCGATCGCGGCAGTCGCAGGCGGATTGGGAACGCTGCTGGGCGGCATCCTCTCCGACGCGGCGCGCCAATTCCATCCTGCCGGGCGGCTCCATGTCGCCAGCGCAGCCGCCCTTCTGTCGGCGCTGGCGTCAGTCTGGCAATATACCACGCCGAGCCTCTACGGCTTCTACGGGGCGAATTTCGTAGGTACTTTCTTCCTGACGATGTGGCTGGCGCCGGTCGCGGCGACCTGCCAAGATCAGGTGCTGCCACGGATGCGGGGCACGGCAACCGCGCTCCAGTTCCTGGCGACGAACTTGATTGGCCTTGGCCTTGGCCCGTATCTGGTCGGATTGATCAGCGACATCACGGGCGATCTTCGTACCGCCATGCTCTCGGTGCTGCTGCTGACGCCGATCGTTCTGCTGCTTTTGCAGTATGCCGCACGACACTTGCAGACAGCCGAAGCCACCCTAGCGGATCGCGCCCTCGCGGCAGGCGATCCGCCCTCTTGTTGATGGTGCGGTATCGTAAATGTCGTTCTTCCGAGTTAATCGATTTGCAAACCCGAACGGGCGACTATTGCCGGAACGTTTCGCTAAATAGCCAGGACAAACAATGATCGCATCAGCGGCACCCCACGTGGTGGTGATCGGCCTCGGCTATGTCGGTTTACCGCTTGCGGTGGCCCTTGCCGAGCACTTCAAGACGACGGGGTTCGACATCGATCGCCGCCGCATCGACGAACTTCGCAACGGTATCGACAGGACGCGTGAGATCGACCTCGATCGGATGCAGGCGTCCGAACTCCTGCTTACCAGCCGTGCGGAAGACGCGACTGGCGCCGACATCTACATCGTTACCGTTCCGACACCGGTTGACGCCAACAACAAGCCGGATCTTGGCCCGCTTCTCCGCGGCACGCGTACCGTCGGCGGGTTGATCCGGCCGGGTCGGGACACCTTGGTCGTGTTCGAAAGCACCGTTTACCCCGGCGTCACTGAAGAAGTCTGCGGGGTCGAACTGGAGCGCGTGTCGGGCCTCAAGCGGGGAACCGACTTTTTCCTGGGCTACTCGCCGGAGAGGATCAACCCGGGCGACCGCGAACATACTATCGATCGCATCGTAAAGGTCGTCGCCGGTGAAAACGATGCCGTGTCCGAGCGTCTGGCCGATCTCTACGGGACAATCACCAGCGCAGGTGCCTTCCGCGCTGCTTCGATCAAGGCGGCCGAGGCGGCCAAGGTGATCGAGAATGCCCAGCGTGACATCAACATCGCGTTCATGAACGAGATCACCCAGATCTTCGCCGGTCTCGGCCTTTCGATCTGGGATGTTTTGGATGCGGCGAGCACCAAGTGGAACTTCCTCCGCTTCCAGCCCGGCCTTGTCGGCGGACACTGCATCGGTGTCGATCCCTATTATCTGAGCCACCGCGCTCAGGAACTTGGTCACGACCCTCAGGTCATATTGTCGGGGCGGTCGATCAACGACACCATGGGCGTCTGGGTTGCTGATCAGTTGCACATCCGGCGCGGCGGACGCGCCGGCAAGGCGCTGGTTCTGGGACTGACGTTCAAGGAAGACGTGCCCGACCTCCGCAATTCCAAGGTGGTCGATGTTGTTCGCAGACTTGAGGCGCTCGGGCACGACGTGAAGATTCACGATCCACTCGCCGAGAACGACGAAGCGCGGCGGGAATATGGGCTCGAGCTTACCGCGAATGCTTTGGAGGCGCAGTACGATCTCGTCCTCGCTGCGGTTCCTCATCGTCTGTACCGCGACCTTGGCAGCGAGCAGATCGCGGGGATGGTGAGCGAAGGAGGCCTGCTTGCGGACCTCAAGGGAATCTGGCGAGATCGGGCCTTTGCCGGTTCGTTCGACCGATGGACACTCTAGCTACCAGAGAACACCCCTGATTTAGAGGCCTGCCGGTCGAGCCCGAAGGCTGCAGCTTCATGGCTGCGGTCATTATCCTCGTGCGTCCGTGCGCCGCTGCGCTGCACGCGGGGGGACCTGCAACAGAAATAGGGGCCGACCCGAAGGTCGACCCCTTATCCTGCTTGGCGCAGCCGCCGAAGCGGCTGCGTTCTGCCTTACTGACCCGAACCCGGACCGAACGTGATTTCCACGCGGCGGTTCTGCGGCTCGCGCACACCGTCGGCGGTTTCAACGAGCGGACGGCTCTCACCGAACGCCTCGGTCGAGACCGAGCTATCCGGAACACCACGGCCAGCCAGGTAGGTCTTCACCGCGTCGGCACGACGCTGAGAGAGACCGACGTTGTAGCTGTCCGAACCCGACTTATCGGCGTGACCGGCGAGCATCACCGAAGCCTGACCCGTCGTCGCATATGCCTGAGCAGCGTTGTCGAGGATCGACGCAGCTTCCGGCGTAATCACCGACTTATCCCAGTCGAAGAATACGATGAACGGCCCCGGAGTAACCGGCGGCGGCGGCGGCGGGGGCGGAGGAGGCGGCGGCGGAGGAGGCGGCGGCGGCGGCGGCGGCGGCG
>NZ_JAQGLK010000032.1 GCF_028292925.1 Sphingomonas bacterium | reverse complement strand
GCTGGTGCGTGCGCTGGGCGGCGGGTTCGGGCCTGCGGGCGGCGCACCGGACTGAGCCGACAAGCGCGGCTTCCGCCATTGCCCTCCCGGTCGCGGCCGCCGGCCTGACGCCCCACCCGGACGTTCGTGCCGTCGCCATACCATCCATGGCGCCGGGCACCCCTGGCGGCGCCTTATTCTTCGCTCCTCCACGTCCGCATCGCCGCCTCATACGTCGCGGCGGCCTGGCGGCGGGCATCCTCCAGCCGCTCTGCCTCCTCGATCTGGGCGCGCTCCATCTCGCGGCGCTCCTGCGCCAGCGCCTTCTCGCGCGCGGCCAGATCCTTGCGGGCCGTGGCATGGCGCGCCTCGGCTGCCGCCAGCGCGGCCTCGGCACCCTCAAGGTCAGATCGGCTCGGGCGGGGCGCAGGCGCCTTGGCCGGCTGGCGTGTCGATCGGGATCTTGCGCGCGGTGGCGAGGGATCGTCGGCTGTCCGCTCCGTCGCCCTACGCGGCCTGTCCGGCGGCAGGGCGGCGATCTGTTCGGCGGCGGTGCCGCGCAGCCGCTTGATGACTTTTCCCGGCTGGGCGAGCGGCGCGGCGGTCAGCGCCGCATCCGTCACCAGTTCCGCCTCACCACGCGCGAACAGATCCTTGTCGCTGCCCCACGCTTCCATCGCGGCCTTCTGGCTGGATGCCGCGACATAGGCGTCGTGAAACCCGATCGGGGTTCGAAAGACCTTGAGCTTGGTGGCGCGCGGCATGGCCGGCGGAGACTACCGGCCGTCGGGCCACGTGGGAAGCTTGGCGGAAGCGGCCTCCTAATCTGCTGGCGGCTGCCGGCGCGAACGGGTACGCAAACGGCGCGCTCCCGAAACGAGGAGCGGATCGGCGGAGAGAATATGGCGGTAACCGACAACGCGAGACGCGAGGCGACACGCCATGCGGCGGGTCACCGCCGGCACCCCGGCAACGGCCGCCCGTGAGCGGCGCGGAACCGCCGGGCGCGGCCGAGGAACGCTGGACGCCGAACCTCTGCTACTTCCTCGGCTTCCTCACGCTCATCTCGATGTTCAACTATATGGATCGGTCCCTGCTGGGGCTGGTCCTGCCGCTGATCAAGGAAGACCTGCAGCTCTCGGATACCGCGCTCGGGCTGATCTCCGGGCTGGCATTCGTCCTGTTCTACTCGACGCTGGGCATCCCGATCGCCTCGCTGGCCGATCGTTCAAACCGGCGCAACATCGTCGCAATCGGGTTCGCGGCATGGAGCCTGATGACGGCCGTGTCCGGCAGCGTGGTGAACGGCTGGCAGATGGCGGTCGCCCGGTTCCTGATGGGCGCGGGCGAAGCGGCCGGGCTTGCGCCGTCGCAGTCGATGATCGCCGATCGTTTCTCCACCTCGCGGCGGCCGCTGGCGCTGTCGATCTTCACCGCCGCATTCGCGCTCGATGCGCTGATTTTCCTGCCGCTGGCGGCGTGGGGCGCCGATACGCTCGGCTGGCGCACCGTCTTCCACATCTCGGGCGGGATCGGTGTCGCGCTCGCGCTGATCTTCTTCCTGACCGTGAAGGAACCGGTGCGCGGTGCCGCAGATCGCGGCGCATCGCAGGAGCGGGTGCCGATGCTGGCCGCGCTGCGCATCCTCTCGCGATCGCGGGCCTACGTGCTGCTGATGGTCGGCGTGTCGTTCACCGGCGGCGCGCTCTATGCCTCGGGCACGTGGACGACGACCTTCCTCACCCGCGTCCACGGCCTCAGCATCACGGAGGTCGGCGCGGTGGTCGGGCCTGCCCGCGGTGTGCTGGGGCTGATCGGCATCCTCGGCGCGGGCTATCTTGCCAACTCGCTGGGCAAGCGTGATCCGCGCTGGCGGCTGTGGGTGCCGGCGCTCAGCTGCCTGCTGTTCGTGCCGGGGCAGATCATGATGCTGCTTTCCGATACGCGCTGGGTGTGGATCGCCGGGCTCGGTATCACCGGGCTGTTTACCACCGCCTATCAGGGGCCGGTTTATGCCGCGATCGTCACCCTCGCGGCGCCGCGGATGCGGGCCGTGGCGATCTCGGTGCTGGTGCTGTTTACCGGGTTGGCCGGGCAGGTGTGCGGGCCGCTGATCGTCGGCGTGCTGAACGACGCGCTCAACGCCACGCTCGGCGATCAGGCTATCCGCTATTCGCTGCTGGTGGTGGCGGCGTGCGAGCTGTTCGCCGCAATCGCCTTCTACGCGGCATCGCAGGTAGCGTCGAAGGCCCCGGCCGCGAATGCCGAGGCCGCCGAGGCCTGAGCGGGCCCGCTTGCGTCAGGCCCGCGCTTTCCAGATCTCGACGATACCGCGATCCCCGTCGACGCGCACCCGGTCCCCGGTCTCGATCAGGTCGAGCGGATCGCGATCGAAATCGGTGACGGTGGGGATCCGCATCACCACCGCGCCGAGGGCCGCCTTGGTGGTCATGATGTTGAACAGCATCGCCGCCGGCGCCTTGCCCGCCAGCCGCGCGGTGTGGAACATCGCCGACCAGCCGGACGATCCCTTCGCGCCCGGAAACACCAGAACCTTGCCGGCGAAGCTCACGCCCTTCAGTTCGTGCCGGCTCTCGATGATCGTGCCGGTCATGGCGTTGATCCCGCCCCAGCCGGAAATCGTTTCGCGCGTCATCAGCGCCTCGGCCTCGGCCACCCCGCCGACGACCTTGCGGCCGGTGAGGACGATGTCGGGCCGCGTCAAAGTCTCGAGCATGATTGCCTCCCTCAAACTCTGCTTGCCAGCTGCCCGGCCCACTTGCCGGTACAGGCGGCGTCGATGCATTCGGCCGTCGTGCCGTACCAGCCCTCGATCCCCATGATCGCCGGCAGGTAGTGGACCTGCTTGGCGCTATCGAGCGCGGCGACCCTCGTCCCCTTCGGGACTGCCGCTGAGATGGACGAGCAGGTGTCCGTCATCAGGAAGGCGCCCGCGTCGCGCAGGATCTTCGTGTAGCCGTTGGCGTCGGCAGTGGCTTTCACGGCGCGGCTGGTGAACACCCACATCGCACTGTTGGCCGATACCTTGCGGCCCTCGATCAGGTGCGCGGCAAGGGCGATCTGCTCGATCGAGTAATGCGGGCAGCCAAGCATGACATAGTCGACGTCCGTCGAGCTGCCGACGGCGTTCAACGTTTCGTAGATGCTGGCCCGCGCCGCCGCGTCGTAGGTGAAGGTGTCGCGCGGCGCGTTGGGGCCGAATGCCGTCTCCAGCGTCGGTGCCTCGGGCGTGATGCCGACCATGTGGTACATCTCGACCCCGCCGGAGGAGGCCGCGGCGGCGCCGAAATGCTTGTGCCGGATCAGGCTCTGCTGGCCGATCCTGCCGTCGATCACCGGGATGGTATCCTCGACCGCGCCCCCGACGAAGTAGCCGAGCATGCCCCATTCGAACACGTCGTCCACCGGCACGTCCACGTTCACCTTGTACTGGCCGTAGCGATATTCGGGGCGGTGGAAGCCCCAGTCCGGCACGCGCTTCGCCAGCATCGCCGCGCTGGTCGATTCACGGCCCTCGCAATTGGTCCGCGCCCCGATCACCGAGTTGCAGAACACGACGGCCGAGCTTTCCATCCAGGCGCAATGTTCGCCCATCACCGGCACGTTGCCGGCGATGTACGGGGTGCAGGTCTTGAGGATCTGGATGCCGTGCGCGGCGGTCTCCCGCTCGTCGGCGGCAAAGTTGGCGTTCGCCTCGGCGGACATGCCCTGTTCGGCCCACAGCTCGGGATCCATGCCGCCCTGGAGGTGGCAGGAATAAGCGTTCATCCGCGGCACGTCGACAACCTCGTCCGCATCGAGATCGAACTTGGAGAAGACGGCACGGTAATCGCCGCCATCCGCCTTGTAATAGTCCTTCACGAAAGGCGTGGACGATCCGGGCACCCCGGCGACATTGTTCGTCTCGACGAACCGCTCGGCATCCAGCGCCTCGGCATAGCGGACGAGCAGTTCCATCGCCTTCTGGACAGCGGCGCCCTCCTCCCCGCCCAGCATCGCCTGTTCCTGCGGGGTCAATGCAACCATGTCGCTACTCCGATCGTGGGAAGTTGGTGTTCGCGTGCCGGGTGGCACCATCGATGAAATGCGGCACGAACCGCGCTGTATTGCGGGTGACGGCGGAGCGATCCTCGCGCACGCCGATCCCGGCGGCTTCGTCGCCGACGATCCAGGCGCCGATCACGGCGTGGTTGCCATCGAACAGCGGGGCCATGTGGATCGCCTGCCGGATATGCCCCTCCTCGCCGTAACCCTGATCGAGGACGGGATCGGCATGCCCGCCGCGGACGACGGCCACGTTCGCCCCTTCGCGCGAGAAGAGCGGCTTGCGGACGTGATCGGGGCCGAGGGACGCGGCGGCCGGATCGTCGTCGAAGAAGGCCGGCAGCAGATTGGGATGGCCGGGGTGCCGCGCCCACAGCAGGGGCAGGATGCCCTTGTTCGACAGGATCGCCTTCCATGCCGGCTCGATCCAGCGCACCGCAGCCTGCCGAAGGTTGGCGGCATAGGGTTCGCGGAGCATGAACTCCCACGGGTAGAGCTTGAATGCGGCCTGCAGCTCGAACCCGTCATCGTCGATGAACCGGCCATCGGCGTTCAGCCCGATATCGCGCATGCCGACGAACTTCGGCTCGATGCCGGCCTGGGTGGCGAGATCCTCGAAGAAGCGGACCGTCTGCCGGTCCTCGATCGCGCCGGGATCGGCCGCGAAGTGGACGAAGCCGCCGCCCGGAAAGATCGTGCGAAACCGCTCGCGCAGCTTTTCGAACAGGCTGTTGAACTGGTCCGCATCCGCGGGCAGCGCGCCCGCGGCGATACTCTCCTCCAACCAGATCCACTGAAAGGTCGCGCATTCGAACACCGATGTCGGGGTGTCGGCGTTGTATTCGTAGAGCTTGGCTGGCCCCTGCCCGTCATAGGCCAGATCGAACCGGCCGTAGAGCGAAGGCTGCCGCGTCTTCCACGCATCGGCCACGAAGTCGCGATGCTCGGCCGGGATCGCCAGCCGCTCCATCAGCTCCTGGCTGGCCACCACATCGGAAACGAGATCCAGGCACATGGCGTGGAGCTGCTCGGCAACCGGCTCGATATCCTCCTCGATCTCGCGGAGCGTGAAGGCGTAGGCGGCGCTCTCGTCCCAATAGGGTTCGCCGGCGGTGTCGTGATAGACGAAGCCGATCGCATCGGCCTGCTGCCGCCAGCCTTCCCGGGGGGTGAGCGCCACGCGCCGCACGGGCCCTCAGCCCTCGCCGGTCTTTGAATCGTCGCGCTGCTCGATCTGCAGCGTCGGCTTGGGCGCGCTCAGCCGGGCGAGCACGTCGTCGGCGGAGGACTGGCCGGGCAGGATGCCGGCGAGACGCAGCTGCTCGTCCAGGTCGGCGCCGGTGCGACGATCCTCCAGTTCGCCCGCCGCACGGATCTTCTCGCCGCGGATCATCTGCCGCTCGCGGATGCGCGCCAGGCTCTGCGCTGCCGATCCGATCGAGCTGCCCGCCGTGCTGGCGGCGACGGTAGCCTGCGCCTTCTGGACGGATTCGTTGACCTTGACGACGTCCACCTCGCGGCGGAGCTGCTCGATCTTGCGATCGGTCGCGGCGATCGCGGTGTGGATCTGGTCCTCTGCCGCACGCATGTCGGCGATCTGGGGTGCCTTGATCGTAATATCCTGCTCCAGATCCGCGATGCGCTGCGCGACCTGGCGGGCGAGATCCATGTTGCCCTTGTCGACCGCGACGCGGGCCGACGCCTCGTATTTCGCTACCTGCGCCTGAAAGCTGTCTACCTCCTGCTCCAGGATCCGCCGCCGCGCGACGAGCCCGGCAAGGTCGTCGCGCGCCTTGCCCTGGGCGGTATCGGCATCGCGGATCTCCTGGTCCAGGATCCGCAGCGCATTCCTGTCGACGATCGCGGTGCTCGCCTCATGCGCGCCGGCGCGCCCGAGGGTGAAAAGCTTGCTCCAGATGGCCATGATCTCTCTTCCGGGCTTCGGGGTGGTGTCAGGCGTCGGACGCGAAGGCGTCGCGCAGGTCGGTCGCGGCTTCCATCGCATTCTCGGCCAACGTTCGCAGTTCGATCACGATCGTATCGAGCGAGGTGGTCGTCGCCAACTCCCCGAACAATTCGTAGAAATCGCGCTCGCCGACGGTGGCGATGCCGAAATTGGAAAGCGGCACCAGCTTCTGCGCCTTCAACAGGAACTCGTTGAACCGTTCGCGATCCGGCTGCTCGTCGCACGGCCACAGCAGCACCGATGCGGCGATCTGCTCCTCGCTGACGGTCACGAATGCTTCCAGATCGCCATGCTGGTGCATGGTGACGAGCAGGACGGGCTCCGCACCCTCCACGATGCGCGCGCTGAACTCGCCGGCCCGCACCGCTTCGCAGCCGTCGAGCGCGGCCTTCAGCGTCCGCAC
This sequence comes from Sphingomonas bacterium, assembly GCF_028292925.1. GTDB lineage: Bacteria > Pseudomonadota > Alphaproteobacteria > Sphingomonadales > Sphingomonadaceae > JAQGLK01. The sequence goes on along the minus strand of NZ_JAQGLK010000032.1, from coordinate 33,228 downwards.
CGTCCACGCAATATCCGCCATGCCATCCGATCCCTTCGCGGTTTCCAGTCTGCTTCATATAGGGTTCCGCCACGCGTGCCACCGCCCCCTTTTGCGACAAAGCTTGGCCGGGCACTGAAAGCTTGGCCGTAAAGCGTGGCCGGGGCTTTGTGCCGCGCGACGGATTGCCCTATGTCGGGGGATCGCTTCGCGGGGTTCGCATGTTCGATCGTCTCTTCGGCCGCAAACAGGCGCTTGGCGGCAGCACCCTGCCGATCGTGCGCAACGTGACACTCGGCCGATCGGTCGTGCTCGATCCGCTGGCGTGGCGGCGCTTCGGCGCGGATCTGCACTTTCCCTTCGACGGCGATACGCTGCAGATCGTGGCACAGGGTGTCATCAAGCTGAACGACGGCGGCTACGTCCACCGCTTCTACACAGACGAGGACGTCATGTTCCAGGCCGTGTCGAACGATGCCGCCGGGCAGGACGTGACGGACGTGACGCTCTTCGCCCCGTGGGAGAGCAAGTATCCGAGCACGCCGTGGGAGCGGCCGGCATGGCGCCAGCGGCTCAGCGCGCGCACCTTCACGGCCGAAGGGCTGCCGGAATATCGCCGCTTCTGGTTCGGCGATGAAGCGGAGAGCCAGGAGCCGGTGACGTTTTGGGAAGACCTGCACGACGATCGCGACGGCATCGTCGATCGCCGGATCTTCCAGACGTCGATGCTGTTCGGCCGCCCGCTGGACGACAATGGCGGCGAGCTGCTGCTCGCGATCGACCAGGAAAGCGAAGCGGGCGAGGTCTCGTTCGAGATCATGCTCGGCGTCGCACTCGAACTCGGCGAATTCCGGGCGTGAAGGGGGCACCATGATCGATACCTACGGATTTCAGGCCGGCATCACGGCCTTCCTCCTCGCATTCGTCGCGGCGGGGCTGTTCGCGATCCTGTTCAAGATCATCTACCAGGCGGCAACGCCCTATCATGAGCGGACGCTGATCCGCGAAGGCAATGTCGCCGCCGCGATCACGCTCGGCGCGGCGCTGCTCGGGTACATCCTGGTGCTGGCCTCCGCGCTGGAGCATACCGTCAGCCTGGTCGAGTTCGCGCTGTGGGCGCTGATCGCCGGGGTGATCCAGATCGTCGCGTTCACGATCGTTCGGCGAATCGTCATGCCCGATTTCGGGGATCGCATCGTCCGGGGCGAGAATGCCGCGGCGATCTATATGGCCAGCATCTCGCTCGGCGTCGGCCTGCTCAACGCCGCCTGCCTGAGCGCCTGAGGGGAACAGATCGATGAAGCGATCCCGCACGATCGTCCTCACTTCGCTGATGGCCGGCACCGGCATCGCGCTGACCGCGTGCGAGGGCGATGTCGGCGGCAAGCCGGTCGACGCGGTCAGCTACACCAGCGTCGCCGAATGCCGCGCGGCGGGTGCGATCCCCGCATCCGAATGCGACACCGCCTATGCGCAGGCGCAGAAGGCGAACGAGGCCAACGCCCCCCGCTTCGGCGATCGCCAGACCTGCGAGGAGCAATATGGCGTGGCCCAGTGCGTGCCGCGGAACAATGGCAGCTTCTTCACCCCGCTGCTGACCGGCTTCATCGTCGGGCAGGCGCTGAGCAACATGGGCGGCGGCTATCGCGGCGCGCCGATGTACCGTGATCGCAACGGCGATTATTATGGCGGCGCGGGCGGGCGCATCAGCCGCGATTATGTGTCCGGCCGTACCCGGATCGGATCGGACGCGTTCAACCCCAACGCCTCGGCGCCCGCGCGCGTGCAATCCCGCAGCGCGGTGATCTCACGCGGCGGATTCGGCGGCGGCTTCGGCAGCCGCGGGTTCGGCGGCTGATCGAAGCGAACGGCGCGGGCGGGCGTAACGTTACGCGGGGTAACGCCAACCGTTCATAACTTGCCGCCGCCCGCGGCTCCCCCCATTCCGGATCGACGGCACCAGCATGGTCGAAGAACCGCGGCACCCCATCGGTGTCGAAGGCGCAGAGGGTTTGAAATGGTACGCAGAGAGTTCTGGTTGACGGCGATGCTACTGGCCGGCGCATGTTCGTCACCGAAGGAGGAGGCGAAGGTCGCGCCGGTTCCGACGCTTCACGAGATGATGACGCGGAAGATCGACGTCGAGGCTGACAAGATCTGGGCCATCGGCAATGCCGCGATCGACGATTCCGCCTCGCTCGATCCCGCGAAGATGACGGCCAGGAGCTGGCAGGAACTGCAGGAATCGTCCGAACGGATGGCGGCGCATGCCAAGGAACTGAGCGCGCTGAACCCGGTGGTCGTCACCCGCCAGGGGGTGAAGATCGCCGACGAGGGCACGCCCGGCGCGCCCTCCCCGGCGGCGATCCAGGGCCACATCGCGCGCGATCCCGCCGTCTACCGCTCGCTCGCGGATGCGCTGATGGTACATGCGGTAAGCCTGGCCGATGCGGCAAAGCTGAAGGATGCGCCGAAGGCCGGTGCGTTGCTCAACGGGCTGGATGGGGTTTGCGAGACCTGCCACCTCGAATTCTGGTATCCGGAGCAGAAGGCGTTCGTCGAAGCGGTCGAGGCCAAGAACCACGATCCGCGCTGATCGCAGGCTCCGGCGTCTAGCCGGGGCGGTTCGGCCGTTCGCGGTATTCGGCCGTATCGCCGCGACCGACGTAGAGCGCGTCGATCTCACCAACGAACAGGCCGTGGCCCATGATACCGGGGATTGCCGAAAGGCCCGCAGCAAGTTCCGCGGCAGCGTGGATCCGCCCGAACCCGCAATCGAGCACGCCATTGCCCTGATCGGTGCGGTAGGGCGATCCCGCCGCATCCTCGCGCATGTGCGGCGCACCGCCGAGCTCCTCGATCCGGCGCTGCACGAAACGGCGCGCGAACGGTAGAACCTCCACCGGCAGGGGCGCCTGGCCCAGCCGATCGACCAGCTTGCGGCTGTCGGCGATGGCGATCATCCGGGGGGCGGCCGCGGCGACGATCTTTTCGCGCAGCATCGCTCCCCCCGCGCCCTTGATCGCCCGAAGGCGTCCGTCGATCTCGTCGACGCCGTCGATGGCGAGATCGACCGTGGCACGATCGGCAAAGTCGATCATCGCGATCCCGGCCGCCCGCGCGATCGCGTCGCTTCGCAGCGATGTGGCCACCCCTGTCACCCGCAGGCCTTGCGCGCAGCGTTCGGCCAGCGCCGCGATGGCGAAGGCAACGGTGCTGCCGGTGCCGATGCCCACGATCATCCCGTCCCGCACTTCCGCCACGGCGGCACGCGCGGCGGCGGCCTTCTCGCGGTCGAGATCGGCCCTCGCGCCGCTCATGGGCTCCAGAACAGGTCGATCGGCACCGGCATCGCCGCGATCACCGCCCCGATTGCCGTACCGGACCCAGCCCCTTGCGCGATCGCCTGTTCCAGCACGTCGCGCTTCGCGGTGCCGCTGATCGTAAGCATCGCAAGGCGCGTCTGCACCATCGCCCGGCGGGTGAGCGTTACGCGCGCAACCGGCGCCTCTGCCGGGAGCGGATCGGGCGTGACGGCGGCGGCGAGCGTGTCGGCGCCAAGCGCGGCCGAGAAGTCCGGCCCCGGCAGGATCGATCCGGTATGTCCGTCCCCGCCCACCCCCAGCCACAGGAGATCGATAGGCCAGCGGATCCCGGCAAGCGCGCGCTCCGCAAAGGCGACGGCGGGCAGCGGATCGAGCGCGTCCGTGCTGGTCAGCGGGACGATGCGCGCGCCCGTGCCGCCCAGCGCCGAGCGAAGGAGGCGCAGGTTGCTGAGCATGTCGTCCTCGGCCACCAGCCTGTCGTCGGTCGGCAGCAGCACGATCTGCCCCCAGTCGATCCCCGGCGCCACCGCCAGCTTCTCGAAGATCGGGATCGGGGTTTTGCCGCCGGGCACCGCCAGCGTCGCCGCGCCGCGCGCGCCTACCGCGGCGCAGATCGCCGCCGCGACATAGTCCGCAGCGGCGGCCGCCATCCCCTGCGCATCGTCGTAGCGGTGCCACCTGATCTCCGCCATTCCAGCGTCTCCGATCCAGAAGCTATGTGCGGCCGGTAAAGCGCGGCAGGATGATTTCGGCGATCGCCGCGGCCACCCCGTCCTCATCGTTGCCCACGGTCGTCAGCGTCGCCCTGGCCTGCACCTCGGGCGTGGCCTGCCCCATGGCGACGGAGAGGCCGGCGCGCGCGAACATCGGCAGGTCGTTCGCCTGGTCGCCGATCACGGCCACCTGCGCCAGCGGCACCCCGAAGGCATTCGCCAGGAAGGAGACCCCGTCGCCCTTGTTCGCAACCGCGGCGGTGATGTCCAGATAGTAAGGCTGGGACCGGGCGATCGTGGCGCGCCCTCCCACGGCCGCGATCGCCCGCGCCTCCAGATCGATGAGGAGATCGGCGTCGTCGCTTACCCCGACAATCTTGTCGATCCGGCCCAGCCGATCGCCAAAGTCGTCGGTGATGATCGGTTGGATGTTCACGGATTTCACTTCGCGCGGAATGTGCGGATCGCTGTCGTTGCTCGACAGCCATTGATCGCCGGCAAACAGCCAGCAGGTTATCCCGGCCTCCCGGATCAGCGCCAGCACCGTCTCACAGACCTGCGGGTCGATGCAGTGGCGCGCGATCACCGTCCGGTCGCGCCGGAACAGGACGCCGCCGTTGAACGCGCCGAACGGCCCGGCCAGCCCCAGGCGATCCGCGATCCAGTACATTCCGGAGGGCGGCCGCGCACTTATCAGCGTGACCGGCAAGCCGGCGGCGACGGCATTGGAGACGGCGGCGACGGTCGCATCGGCCAGCGACTTGTCGTTGCGTACCAACGTACCGTCGACATCCGAGATCAGCAGGCGAAGCGGCGGGGTGTCGTCCATCTGGGCGCTCATCCGATTGCGTGCCACGTGCGCCCGTCGCGGGCGAGCAGCGCGCGGGCACCATCCGGGCCATCGCTGCCGGCCGGATAATCCTCCGGCTCACCGCCGGCGTTCCAGGCATCGAGCACGGGCTGCATCGCGGCCCACCCCGCCTCGATCATGTCGGCGCGCTGAAAGAGGGTCTGGTCGCCGACCAGCACATCGTAGAGCAAGGTCTCGTATCCCGTTCGGTGGCCCAGCGGGAAATGATCGGCGTAGCGGAAGTCCATGCTTACCTCCTTCGCGTTCACCGCCTGCCCCGGCTGCTTGGCCAGGAAGTTCAGGCTGATCCCCTCGTCCGGCTGCACCTGCAGGACGAGCGTGTTGGGCGGCAGCTGCGACACATCGGTGTCGCGGAACAGCGCGAACGGCACCGGCTTGAACTGGACGACGATCTCCGTGTCGCGCGCGCTCAGTGCCTTGCCGGTGCGCAGGTAGAACGGCACCCCGGCCCAGCGCCACGTCTCGACCTCCAGGCGCACGGCAGCGTAGGTCTCCGTCCGGCTGTCGGGGGCAACCTGATCCTCGGCACGGTAATCGGGCACGGCCTTTCCGCCCACCGTTCCCGCGACATAGCGGCCGCGCACGCCATGCTCCGCAGCATCCTCGGGCCGCGGCCCGCGCACGGCCGCCAGCACCTTGGCCTTTTCGTTGCGGATCGCTTCGGCGTCGAACGAGTTGGGCGGCTCCATCCCGATCATGGCAAGCAGCTGGAACAGGTGGTTGGGCAGCATATCGCGAAGCGCGCCCGTCGCGTCATAGAACTTGCCGCGCGCGCCTACCGTCACCGTCTCGGCGGCGGTGATCTGGACATGATCGATGTAGCGATTGTTCCACACCGCCTCGAACAGGGCATTGCCGAACCGCGAGACGAGGATGTTCTGAACGGTTTCCTTGCCGAGGAAATGATCGATCCGGTAGATCTGGCTCTCCGGCACCCGCGCCAGGATGCAGCTGTTGAGCGCCTGCGCGGAGGCGAGATCATGACCGAACGGCTTTTCGATCAACACCCGCCGGAACCCTTCCGCCTCGTCCAGCACGCCGGCGTCGGCCAGCCGCTCGACGATGGTGCCAAAGAATTGCGGTGCCGTCGCAAGGTAGAAGGCGACGTTCCCGTCGATCTTGGTCGCCAGTTCCTCGTAGGTTGCCGGCTGCGTGAAATCGCCCTTGTGGTAGGTTGTCCGTCCTTTCAGCCCATCCCAGCAGCCGCCGTCCGAACAGGGCTTGCCCGCATCGCTGCCGGCGACGAATTCGTCCAGATTGGCGCGCAGCGTGTCGTCGTCGCCATCATGGTAGCTGACGCCGATGATCCGCAGGTCGTCACCCACCAGCCCGTCGCGGCAGAGATTGACGATCGAGGGCACGAGCAACCGCTTGGCCAGATCGCCCATCGCACCGAAGATCACCAGCGTCGATGGCGGTACGGTTGGCGTCTCGCCGCGCTTGCCGAGGGCCGATGCGTCGCTCACTGCGGCATCTCGACATGGCCGCCGAAGCCGAAGCGCATTGCCGAAAGGAGCTTGTCTCCGAACGTCGTGTCGACCCGGCTGCGATAGCGGGCGAACAAGGCGGCGGCGAGGACGTTGACGGGCACCGCCTCCTCCATTGCCGCATCGATCGTCCACTGGCCTTCCCCGGAATCGGCGACCCGGCCCGAAAACTGCTCCAGCTTCGGATCGCGCGCCAGGCCGAGGGCGGTGAGATCGAGCAGCCAGGACGAGATCACGCTGCCGCGTCGCCACACCTCGGCAACGTCCGCCAGATCGATGTCGAACCGTTCGTCCTCGGCCAGCTTTTCGGAAGCCTTGCCCTTCAGGATATCGAAGCCCTCGGCATAGGCCTGCATCAGCCCGTACTCGATGCCGTTATGGACCATCTTGACGAAGTGCCCGGCCCCCGCCGGTCCGGCGTGGATATAGCCCCGCTCGGCCCGGTCATCGCCGCTGCGGCCTGCCGTCCGGGGGATCGTGCCAAGTCCCGGCGCAAGCGTATCGAAGATCGGGTCGAGCAGGTCGATCACCTCCTTTTCGCCGCCGATCATCATGCAATAGCCACGTTCCAGCCCCCAGACGCCCCCGGACGTACCGACATCGACATAGTGCAGCTCCTGCATCTCGGGCGAAGCGGCGCGGCGGATGTCGTCCTTGTAGAATGTATTGCCGCCATCGATGATGACGTCGCCAGGGGAGCAGAGCGGGATGAGATCCCGGATCGTGCCCTCCGTCGGCGCGCCTGCCGGCAGCATCACCCAGAAGATGCGCTGCCTGCCATCGAACAGCCCGGCCACCTCTTCCAGCGAGTTTGCCGGTTTCGCACCCTCGCCCGCCAGTTCGGCAACCGCTTTCTCGTTCCGGTCGAACGCGACGATCTCGTGTCCGCCGCGCATCAGCCGGCGCGCGATATTGGCTCCCATCCGGCCGAGGCCGATCATTGCGATACGCATCGGAAGTCCGTTCCTTTCTTCAGGCGGCAAGTGCAGCGGAGACCAGCGTTTCGAGCACCGCAATGTCGCCGTTCTTCAGGTGAACCCGCAGCACGCGCTGGCCGCGGCTGGCGAGCACGTCGAGATCGCCGCGCGCCTGTGCCAGTTGCACCGTGCCGAAAGCGGCGCGGTGTCCGGGTATCGCGATGTCCGGGTCCGCGGTGCGCGTCACCTCCAGGAACACGCCCTCGATCGGCCCGCCCTTGTACGCCTGCCCGGTGGAGTGGAGGAAACGTGGCCCGAACCCCCCGACTGTCGCCACGGCCTTCGCATCGCGCACCGCGGTGCGGATCCGGGTGATCGCTGCGGCGTGCGCTGCGTTCCGCTCCAGATAGGCCAGCACGCCGAAATAGTCGCCGGGATGGAGCGCCTGGAGCAGGGTGGAGAGGATCAGCTTCGGGTCGGTCGGGGCCATGCCCGGATCGCCGGGCGCAAAGATCGCCAGCTGGGCATCCTCATAGAGCGGGGTTTCCGGATCGAGCGCGCCGGATCGCTCATAGGCGTCGACCAGCTTGCGGGTGGCGATCTTGGCATCCTCGACGTCCGGCTGGTCGAACGGATCGATGCCGATCACCGCCCCGGCGATGGCCGTGGCCACCTCCCAGCGGAAGAACTCCTGCCCGATCAGATCGGCACTTGCGAGGCGGATCGTGATCACCGGATGCCCCGCCGCCGCCAGCCCGGCAAGCCTGCCGGTCAGCCCGGCATCCTCGTCCCCAGCCAGTTGGAGGTGCACGAATAGGCGGTCGACCCCGTACGCTTCGGCCTCACCGATCGGTTCGAGATCGACGGGAACGATGCCGGTGCCCTGCTTGCCGGTCGATTCCGCGATCAACTGCTCCAGCCACGCCCCGAACGGCGCCAGCCGGGGCGACGCGGCGATGGTCAGCTTGTCGCGCCCGATCGCGGCCGCCTCGCCCAGGATCACGCCCAGCCGCACGCCCGGATTGGCGGCCGGCGGCGCATCCGCCCCGCAGGCCAGCACCATCGGCAACGTCGCCGCATAGAAAGCAGCCGCATCGATGCCGATCGCGGCTGCGGGAACCATCCCGAATGCCGACAGGACGGAGTAGCGGCCGCCGATTGCCGGATCGCCGGGGAAGATACGCGCGAACCCGTCCGCCCCGGCCGTCTCCTCCAGCTTCGAGCCGGGATCGGTGACGGCGATGAAGTTGTCGCCTCGTCGGCCCGCAAGATCGTAGAAATAGGCGCGCAGCAACTCCGGCTCCATCGTCGAACCGGACTTGGACGAGACGATGAACAACGTGTTCGCCGGATCGATCGCGGCTGCAACGGTGCCGATCTGCCCCGGATCGGTCGTGTCGAGAACGTGCAGCCGGGGCGCGCCTGCCGCCGAGCCGAGGATCGCCGACAGCACCTCCGGCCCCAGGCTCGATCCGCCCATGCCGAGCAGCACCGCATCCGCGTAGCCACGCGCCTTCTCGGCCAGCGCGGCAAGATCGTCGCACACGACCTGATCGCCGCGCCCGGCGGCGAGCCAGCCGAGCCACCGGGCCTCGTCCCCGCCGGTCCACAGCGTCGCATCGCCCGCCCACAACCGGCGCGACCAGGCACCCGCCCGCGCCGCCTCCAGCCGCTCCTCGACCGCTTCGCCCAGCGCCTCGGGCAGGGCCGCGGTCATCGCGTTCAGCCGGTCGCCGAGGAATGCCGCGCGCTTGCCGGCGACGACGGCCAGCAAAGTATCGGCGGCGTCGGCGAACTGGCGCACCCCTTCCGCCACCAGAGCCTCGGCAACACCCGCCAGGTCGAGCCCGAGCCGTTCCGCCTCGGCCAGAACGCGGCGCGCATCCCCAACGCCGTCGGTAAGCGTCGGGGCGACGGTGCCGTGATGGCGAAAGGCATCCATCGTCTTGGGTGGCATGGTGTTGACGGTGTCCGGCCCGATCAGGCTGTCGATGTAGAGCGTGTCGGGGAAAGCCGGGTCTTTCGTGCCGGTCGACGCCCAGAGCAGGCGCTGCGGCATCGCCCCCTTGGCCGCCAGTGCCTGCCACCGCGGGCTGGCGATCAGCGCCTGATAGTGGACGTACGCCAGCTTGGCGTTGGCGATCGCGACCTTGCCGCGGATCGCCCGCAGCGCATCGGCCTCAGGGTCCCCGTCCAGGAGCCGCGTGTCGATCGCCTTGTCGATCACCGCGTCGATCCGGCTGACGAAGAAGCTTGCGACGCTGGCGATGCGGTCGATCGGCGCGCCCTTGGCGACACGCGCTTCCAGCCCGGCGATGTAGGCGTCGGCCACCGCCTCATACGCGCTTTGGGAAAACAGCAGCGTGACGTTGATGTTGATCCCGTCTTCTATCAGCTGCCGGATAGCGGGGGTGCCGGCCTTGGTGCCGGGCACCTTGACCATCAGGTTCGGCTTGTCGACCGATTGCCAGAGCCGCCGTGCCTCGGCGATCGTCGTATCGGTGCCGTGGGCGAGATAGGGCGAGACCTCCAGGCTGACATAGCCGTCCTGCCCGCCGAGCGCGTCATACTTGCCGCGCAGATCGTCGGCTGCGGCCTGGATGTCGGCGATCGCCTGCGATTCGTAGGTGTCGACAACGCTTGCATCGGCCTTGCCGAGGAACGCGTTGAACCCTTCGTCATAGCCCTCGCCCGCCCCCATCGCCTTTTCGAAGATGGACGGGTTGGAGGTGACGCCGGTCAGATCGTCGTTGGCGACCAGATCGCGCAGGCCACCGGCCGACAGGAACTTGCGGTCGACGAAATCGAGCCACACCGCCTGTCCCGCGGCATGGAGGTCTGCGAGGCGGCTCGTCATGCCCTGGCCTTTTCGATGAGTTCCCGAGCGAGTTTCGCCACGTTTTCGACCGTGAAGCCGTACTTTTCCTGAAGCTTGGCGAGCGGTGCGGACGCACCGAAGGTCGACATCGTAACCGTCGTCCCGTCCGTGCCGACGTAGCGATCCCAGCCCATCGAACCCGCCTGCTCCACCGCGACGCGCGGGCGTACCGATGGCGGGAACACGCTCTCGCGATATTCCACGTCCTGCTTTTCGAACAGATACCAGCTCGGCATCGACACCACGCGGGAGCGAACGCCCTCGGCCGTCAGTTTCTCGTGCGCGTCGACCACCAGCGAGACTTCGCTGCCCGTCCCGATCAGGATCACCTCCGGATCGCCGCCCTCCGCATCGGCCAGGACATACGCGCCTCTGGCCAGCCCGGCGGCCGGGGCGTAGCGGCCCCGGTCGAGCGTCGGTAGCGCCTGGCGCGAAAAGATCAGCGCCGTCGGCTCATGGGTGTGGCTCAGCGCCACCTTCCACGCCTCGGCAACCTCGTTGGCATCGCCCGGCCGGATGGTGTCGAGACCGGGGATCGCACGCAGCGTGGCGAGATGCTCGATCGGCTGGTGGGTCGGCCCGTCTTCGCCGACGCCGATCGAATCGTGGGTGAAGACGAAGATCGTCGGCACTTCCATGATCGCCGCCAGCCGGATCGGCGCCCGCATATAGTCTGCAAAGACGAGGAAGGTGGCGGTGTACGAACGAAGGTAGCTGAGCGCCATGCCGTTGGCGATCGCCCCCATGCCATGTTCGCGCACGCCGTAATGCACGTTGCGGCCGCCATAGTTGCCGGGCTCGAGCGACCCCGCGCCCTGAAAGGTCAGGTTGGTCTTCGTGGAGGGGGAAAGATCGGCCGCGCCGCCGATCAGCATCGGCACGTGCGGGCCGATCGCGTTGATCACCTTGCCGCCGGCATCGCGCGACGCAATGCCCTTGGCATCGGCCGGGAAGGTGGGAATGTCGGCATCCCAGCCTGCGGGGATCCTGCCCTCGCGCAAGCCGTCGAACTCCGTCGCCTCGGCGGGAAACCGCGCGCGATACGCCTCGAACAACGCCTGCCACTCCTCCCGCGCCTTGCCGCCATTGGCGACGAGCGCGGTATTGAACGCCTCCGCCACGCCGTCCGGCACCAGGAACTTGGCATCCTCGGGCCAGCCATAGGCCTTCTTGGTGGCGCGGATATTGTCCTCGCCCAGCGGTTCGCCGTGCGCCTTCTCGCTGCCGGCGCGGGGCGATCCCCAGCCGATCACCGAATGGACGACGATCAGGGTCGGCTTGTCCGCCGTCGCGCGAAAGGTGGCGAGGGCATCGGCCACGGCCTGCGTATCGTTGGCATCGTCGACATGGATGACGTTCCAGCCATAGCCCTCGAACCTCTTCCCGACATCCTCCGTGAAGGCGATCTCGGTCGAACCCTCGATCGAGATATGGTTGCTGTCATAGATCCAGCACAGGTTGGAAAGGGCGAGGTGCCCGGCCACCGACGCTGCCTCGCCGGATACGCCCTCCATCATGTCGCCATCGCCGCACAGCACATAGACGTCGTGATCGAACAGCGTGAAATCGGGCCGGTTGAACCGCGCGGCCAGCGCCCGCTCGGCGATCGCCATGCCCACCGAATTGCCGCAGCCCTGCCCCAGCGGCCCGGTCGTCGTCTCCACCCCGGTCGTCATGCGATATTCGGGGTGGCCGGGCGTCTTGGAGTCGAGCTGCCGGAACTGGCGGATATCGTCCAGGCTGACCGCCGGCTTGCCGGATTTCACGCCATCGGCACCGATCTCCTCGACACCGGCCAGATGGAGCAAGGCATAGAGCAGCATCGATGCGTGCCCGACGGAGAGGACGAAGCGATCGCGATTGGGCCAGTCGGGCGTTGCCGGGTCGTAGCGCAGGAACTGCCGCCACAGCGTATAGGCGACGGGGGCGAGCGCCATCGGCGTACCGGGGTGCCCGGAATTGGCCTGCTGCACCGCATCCATCGAAAGCGTGCGGATGGTGTCGATCGCCAGCCGGTCGGGGGATCCGTCCTCGTGGAACGAAGCGGATGTCTGCGATGCGTTGGCGGTCGCCAAGGATGGTCTCCTGATGCGGGCCGGACGGCTAAGCCGCTGGCACTGAATGGGGCAGGCGCAGTTCGGAACGCCGCGCGCGCGCGATGGTGCCCGATCCACCGCGAGAGTTTTTAAGCCGCTCGGTGGCGGGGCGAATCGGTTTGGTGGCGCGCGGGGGGAACGACCGGCGCCATCCGCCGCTTTGCAACCGGCTGCGCCGCGTTCCTGTGGCACGGCGCGATCCGCTTACCGCCAAGGAGTGCGCATGCAGGGCACCGACATCATGACCCACCTGCCCACCATCCTGCGCCCGGATCCCTCCCGCACGGTGATCCGGCCCTTCTACGCGCAGGATCTGCCGGCTTATGCGGAAGAAGGGCGCCCCCGCACGCAGCGCATCGTCGATCGGGTGATGACGCTGGGCGAAGACGATCTTGCCGCCGAGGTCGCCCGCGTCACCGGATCGCTCGAACTGCGGCACCGCGACGTGCACGAGGCGCTGCTGCGGAACTTCCACGCGGCGGAGGGGCTAACGCTGGATCGTGGCTCCGTCTCGCCGGATCGGGCGCTGCTGATCGGCGCCTATTTCAGCGAGGAATATTCCTTCGAGGCCGCGGCCCTGTTCAACCCGAGCATCGTTCTGCATTCCGATCAGCATGGCCTGCCTGACGGAGCCGTCCGCTTCGTCCTGTCGCTGCGCGGAATCGGGGAGGGGCATGTCTCCTCCGTCACGTTCCGCATCGGCACGTGGCAGCCCGGCGGCGACGTGCGGATCGACGCCGCCAGCGGGATGGTCGTCTCGCCGCGGATCCAGGCGGTCGTCGGGGATGGTCTGGACGAGGTCACCCGCATCTTCTGCCCCGGGGCGCGGGATGCATCGGAGAGCGTGCTGTTTCCCGTCACCAAAAGCCAGGCGCGCGGGATCGAGGATCTGCGGCTGGTGCGCTTCGTGGCGGAGGACGGCGAGGTGCATTTCCTGGGCACCTACACCGCCTTCGACGGCGCGACCGCCCGCTCCGAACTGCTCCGCGGGACGGACTTCCGCACGTTCGAGATGCGGCCGCTGAAAGGATCCGCGGCCAGGGCCAAGGGCATGGCGCTGTTCCCGCGCAGGATCGGCGGCCGCTACGCCATGCTTGCCCGGCATGACAACGAGAACGTCTGGCTGCTCTTTTCCGACGATCTCCATAGCTGGGATGGCGGAGAGAAGATCATCGAGCCGAAATATTTCTGGGAGTTCTTCCAGATCGGCAATTGCGGCTCCCCGATCGAGATCGAGGAAGGCTGGCTGGTGCTGACCCACGGCGTGGGTTCGGTGCGCAACTATTGCATCGGCGCCTGCCTGCTCGATCGCGACGATCCGAGCATCGTCCTCAAACGGATGGCGCTGCCGCTGGTCCACCCCAGCCCCAAGGAGCGGGACGGCTACGTTCCCAACGTCGTCTATAGCTGCGGCGGACTGGTGCACGATCGCACCCTGCTGCTGCCTTATGGAGTGGCGGACGGGTTCGCCACGTTCGCGACCGTCGCCCTGGACGACTTGCTCGCCGCGATGGTCTGACGACCGCCCGCGTCCCCGCCCCCAGCGCCGGAGGCCATTCCCCACGAAATGAAGGATCGCCCTCGACCACGACGGCACGCTGGCCATGTTCACCATTGCGGATCGGCCGCAGGGCTGGGATGACGGCGGCATGGGGGCAGCATGATCGAGATCCTCGAGGAGCTGGAACGGCGCCGTGCCGCTGCGCACGCGGGCGGCGGTGCCGTGCGGATCGACGCCCAGCATGCCCGCGGCAAGCTCACCGCGCGCGAGCGGCTCGACGTGCTGCTCGATCCCGGCAGCTTCGAGGAGCTCGATATGTATGTCGAGCATGACTGCACCGAATTCGGCATGGCGGCGCAGCGCATTCCCGGCGATGGCGTCGTCACAGGTTCGGGCACGATCAATGGCCGCCTCGCCTTCGTCTTCAGCCAGGATTTCACCGTCTTCGGCGGCGCGCTGGGCGCAGCCCATGCCGCCAAGATCTGCAAGATCATGGACATGGCGATGAAGGTTGGCGCGCCGGTGATCGGGCTGAACGATTCAGGGGGCGCGCGCATCCAGGAGGGGGTGGCGAGCCTGGCCGGCTATGCCGAGGTGTTCCAGCGCAACGTGCTGGCCTCCGGCGTGATCCCGCAGATCAGCGTGGTGATGGGCCCCTGCGCCGGCGGTGCGGTCTACTCGCCAGCCATGACGGACTTCATCTTCATGGTGAAGGACAGCTCGTATATGTTTGTGACGGGGCCGGAAGTTGTCCGCACGGTGACCAACGAGGTGGTGACGCAGGAGGAACTGGGCGGCGCCCTGACCCACACCGCGAAGACCGGCGTGGCCGACCTGGCGTTCGACAACGATATCGATGCGCTGCTTGCCGTCCGCGACTTCTTCGATCTGCTGCCCCCGTCCAACCGCTGCCCGACGCCGGTACGCGCCGCCGCCGACCCGTGGGACCGGGAGGATGCCAGCCTGGATACGCTGATCCCGGCCAGCTCCAGCCAGCCCTACGACATGCACGAGTTGATCCGGAAGGTGGCCGACGACGGCGACTTCTTCGAGATCCAGCCCACCCACGCCGCCAACGTCCTTGTCGGCTTCGGCCGGATCGAGGGGCGCACAATCGGCTTCGTCGCCAACCAGCCGACCGTACTGGCCGGCGTGCTCGACATCGCATCGTCGCGCAAGGCGGCGCGGTTCGTGCGCTTCTGCGATGCGTTCGAGGTGCCGCTCGTCACCTTCGTCGACGTGCCGGGCTTCCTGCCGGGCACGGCTCAGGAACATGGCGGCATCATCAAGCACGGCGCCAAGCTGTTGTTCGCGTTCGCCGAGGCGACTGTGCCCAAGATCACCGTCATCACCCGCAAGGCCTATGGCGGCGCATATGATGTGCTGGCGTCCCAGCACCTGCGCGGCGATCTCAACTATGCCTGGCCGACCGCGGAGATCGCGGTGATGGGCGCGAAGGGGGCAGTGGAGATCATATTTCGCAAGGAAGCCGGCAATTCGGAGCGGATCGCCGGGCGCACCGCGGAATATGAGGCCCGCTTTGCCAATCCGTTCGTAGCCGCCGGCAAGGGCTTCATCGACGAGGTGATCCAGCCCCGCTCGACCCGGCGGCGCATCGCGCTGGCGTTGCGCAAACTGCGCGGCAAGAGCCTTCAGAACCCGTGGAAAAAGCACGACAACATTCCGCTATGAGCATCGGCCGCCTCAACCATGTCGGCATCGTCACCCCCTCGATCGAGCGGAGTGCGGCGCTGTGGCGGGGCGTGCTGGGCGCCATGCGCATCCACGATGCCTTCGATCTGCCGGATCAGGGCGTGCGCGTCTGCTTCGTCGATACGCCGAACAGCCAGATCGAGTTGATCGAGCCGCTGGGCGATGCCTCCCCGCTCATCCGGTTTCTGAAGCGGAATCCGGCCGGCGGGCAGCATCACCTCTGCTTCGAGGTGCCGGATATCGCCGCTGCCGCCGCCGACCTGGCCGTCAAGGGCGCGCGGGTGCTGGGGGCACCGCGGATCGGGGCACATGGCGTGCCGGTGATCTTCCTCCATCCCGGCGACCTGGGCGGAGTGCTGATCGAGCTGATGGATGATCCGCTTGGCCATCCTTGATCCGACCATGCCGGGCGAGGATCCGGGCGTCGCCCCCGCTCCGCGTGACGACATGCCGCCCCCGGCCGGATTACCGACGCTGGCGGACTGGCAAGCCCTGGCGGCGCGTGAGGTGAAGGGCCGCGGCCTGACTTGGCACACGCCCGAAGGCATCGCTGTCAAGCCACTCTATGCGCAGGAGGATGTCGCCGGGATCGACCCCGGATTGCCGGGCTTTGCTCCCTTCACGCGCGGTGTTCGCGCATCGATGTATGCGGGCAGACCGTGGACGATCCGCCAATATGCCGGCTTCTCGACCGCGGCGGAATCGAACGCCTTTTACCGCCGCAACCTCGCCGCCGGGCAGAAGGGCCTGTCCGTCGCGTTCGATCTGGCGACGCACCGCGGCTATGACAGCGATCATCCCCGCGTGACGGGCGACGTCGGCAAGGCCGGGGTGGCGATCGACACGATCGAGGACATGAAGCTGCTGTTCGACGGCATTCCGCTGGATGCCATGTCGGTCTCGATGACGATGAACGGTGCGGTGATCCCGATCCTGGCCTTCTTCATCGTCGCCGGGGAGGAACAGGGCGTGGCACAGGCGGCGCTCGACGGAACCATCCAGAACGACATCCTGAAGGAGTTCATGGTCCGCAATACGTACATCTATCCGCCCGCCCCCAGCATGCGGATCGTCTCGGACATCATCGCATATACGTCCGCCAACATGCCGAAGTTCAACAGCATTTCCATTTCCGGCTACCACATGCAGGAGGCCGGCGCGACGGCGGTGCAGGAACTGGCCTTCACCATCGCCGACGGCAAGGAATATGCGCGCGCCGCGATCGCCGGCGGGCTCGACGTCGATGCCTTTGCCGGGCGGCTGAGCTTCTTCTTCGCGATCGGCATGAACTTTTTCATGGAGGTCGCCAAGCTGCGTGCGGCGCGCAAGCTGTGGCACGGCGTCATGACTGATCTCGGCGCGCGCGACGAGCGATCGAAGATGCTGCGCACCCACTGTCAGACCTCCGGCGTCTCGCTGACCGAGCAGGATCCGTACAACAACGTGATCCGCACCACCGTGGAGGCGATGGCAGCGGCGTTCGGCGGCACCCAGTCGCTCCACACCAACGCGCTGGACGAGGCGATCGCGCTGCCGACGGACTTTTCGGCGCGGATCGCCCGCAACACCCAGATCGTGCTGCAGGAGGAAACCGGGATCACCCGCGTCGCGGATCCGCTGGGCGGCTCCTATTATGTCGAAGCGCTGACGCAGGAACTGCACGATCGTGCCGCCGAGATCATCGCCCGCATCGACGCCGAGGGCGGGATGGCGAAGGCGGTGGCGGCGGGATGGCCGAAGGCGATGATCGAGGAGGCGTCCGCCGCCCGCGCAGCGAGGGTCGATCGCGGCGAGGACGTGATCGTCGGCGTCAACAAGTACCGGCTCGCGAACGAAGACGAGATCGCCTTTCTCGATATCGACAACCACGCGGTCCGCACCGGCCAGGCGGCGCGGCTGGATCGCGTGCGGGCGACGCGCGATGCGGAGGCGGTGCGCGCCTCGCTCGATGCGCTGCGCAAAGGCGCACGTGGCGACGCCAACCTGCTGGCGCTGGCTTTGGACTGCGCCCGCACCCGCGCCACGCTGGGCGAGATCAGCCAAGCGCTGGAGGACGTGTTCGGCCGCTACGCCACCGTGCCGCAGCCCGTCTCCGGCATCTATGGCGGCGCGCACGGCGCGGATGCGGCATGGCGCGCGCTGACGGAAGGAGTGGCGGCGATCACCCGGCGGCACGGCCGGCCGCCACGGATGCTCGTCGCCAAGATGGGGCAGGATGGCCATGATCGCGGGGCCAACCTGGTCGCCTCCGCTTTCGGCGACCTGGGGTTCGAGGTCGTGCCCGGCCCGCTCTTCCAGACCGCGGAGGAGGCGGCCGCGCTCGCCGTGGCCGCGGATGTCGACATCGTCGGCGCCTCCAGCCTGGCGGCGGGGCACAAGACCCTGATCCCCGATCTGATCGATCGCCTGCGGGCCGCCGGCCGGGCGGATATCAAGGTGATCGCCGGCGGGGTCATCCCCCAGCAGGATTACGCCTTCCTGCGCGCCGCGGGGGTACAGGCGATCTTCGGCCCGGGCACCAACCTGATCGAGGCGGCCGGAGAGGTGCTCCGCCTGCTCGGCCACAATATGCCCTCCGTTGCGGCGGAAGCGGGATGACGCCGATGTTCCGCAAGATCCTGATCGCCAACCGCGGCGAGATCGCCTGCCGGATCATCCGTACCGCCCGCGCGATGGGGATCGCCACCGTAGCCGTCTATTCGGATGCGGATGCGCGCGCGCCGCACGTCGAGATGGCCGACCAGAAGGCCCGCCTCGGCCCGCCACCCGCCGCGGAGAGCTACCTGCGGGCCGAGGCGATCCTGCTCGCCGCGCAGGAGACGGGGGCCGATGCGGTGCACCCCGGCTACGGCTTCCTTTCCGAACGAGCGGGGTTCGCGCGGTTGCTGGAGGAGCACGGCATCCGCTTCATCGGCCCGCCGGCGGATGCGATTGCGGCGATGGGCGACAAGATCCAGTCGAAGAAGCTGGCGAGAGACGCCGGCGTCTCGGTCGTCCCCGGCTTCATCGGCGAGATCCACGATACCGATCACGCGGTCGGGATCGCCGCCGGCATCGGCTACCCGGTGATGATGAAGGCGTCGGCGGGCGGCGGCGGCAAGGGGATGCGTTTGGCGTGGAGCGAGCGCGACGTGCGCGAGGGCTTCGACGCGACCCGGCGCGAAGGGCTCGCCAGCTTCGGCGACGATCGCGTGTTCATCGAAAAGTTCGTCGAAAATCCGCGCCACATCGAGATCCAGCTGCTCGGCGATCGGCACGGCAATATCGTCCACCTGGGCGAGCGGGAATGTTCGATCCAGCGCCGTCACCAGAAGGTAGTCGAGGAAGCGCCCTCCCCCTTCGTGACGGCCGAGATGCGCGCGGCGATGGGCGAACAGGCGGTGCGGCTGGCCCAGGCCGTCGGCTACCACTCCGCCGGGACGGTCGAGTTCATCGCCGGGGCGGATCGCAGCTTCTACTTCCTGGAGATGAACACCCGCCTGCAGGTGGAGCATCCGGTGACCGAATATGTCACCGGGCTGGATCTGGTAGAACAGATGATCCGGGTAGCGGCCGGCCAGCCGCTCGGCTTCACCCAGGCGGACGTTCGGATGGAGGGCTGGGCGATCGAGACGCGCGTCTATGCCGAGGATCCCTATCGCGGCTTCCTGCCCTCGACAGGCCGGCTGGTCCGCTATCGCCCGCCCGCGGCGGCGCCGGATGTACGGGTGGACGACGGCGTGGCGGAGGGATCGGACATCCCGGTCTTCTACGATCCGATGATCGCCAAGCTGATCACCGCCGGGGCCACGCGGGAAGCGGCGATCGACGCGCAGATTGCCGCGCTCGACCGGTTCGAGATCGAGGGGATCGGCCACAATGTCGATTTCCTCTCGGCCGTGATGCAGCATCCCCGCTTCCGCCGCGGCGATCTCACGACGGGCTTCATCGCGGAGGAGTTTCCGCAAGGGTTCGACGGCGCACCGGCCGATCCCGACATGGTGGCGCGCCTCGCCGGGATCGCCGCGATCCTGTCGCAGGCGGAGGCGATGCGGGCGGGCGCGATCAGCGGCCAGCTGAACGGCCCACCCGCCCCGCCGGCAGCCTGGGTGGTGGTGATCGACGGCGCGGCGCATGAGGTCGCGATCGAGGGTGAGGCAGTGACGATCGACGGGGCGATGCGGGTGATCGAGGCGCCCTACGTGCCCGGCCAGCGCCTGATCGAGGCGACGATCGACGGCGATCCCTTGAGCGTCCGCGTCACCCGCGAACGATCCGCGTGGACGTTCGTGACGCGCGGCCGCCGCCACCGCGTGCGCACCTACCCGCCGCACGTTGCCGCGCTGCTTCGGCACATGATCGAACGGCCGCAGCCCGATCTGTCCGGCGTCCTGCGCAGCCCCATGCCCGGGCTGCTCGCGGCGTTGCACGTGGCCGTGGGCGACCGTGTCGAGGCGGGGCAGCCGCTCGCGGTGGTCGAAGCGATGAAGATGGAGAATATCCTGCGTGCCGAGAAGCCGGCGGTCGTCAGCAAGATCCTCGCAGGGCCTGGCGACACCCTGACGATCGATGCGCCGATCCTGGAATTCGACTGATCCTCGGCGCGCTTCCCGCCTTATCCGGGTGGAGCCGGGCAGACATCGTGCTACCCGGCTGGCGATCATGGCCCGGCTTCGGGCAGGCACACCTCCCCGGCGACACAGGAGTGAAGGCATCATGGCGGGCCCGACGACCAATACTATCCCCGAGCCGGCGTTCGAGACGGTCGGGCCGGTCGCGGGGTTGCGCTGGTTCGTGTTCGCGCTGTTCTTCATCTTCGGCGGCATCACCAGCCTGAACGACGTGCTGATCCCCAAGCTGAAGGGGCTGTTCACGCTCAGCTATCATGAGGCGATGCTGGTTCAGTCCGCCTTCTTCGCCGCTTATTTCATCGTGTCCCTGCCGGCGGCGATGATCGTCCAGCGGCTCGGCTATCTGCGCACCGCATCGATCGGGCTGCTGACGATGATGGCGGGGTGCCTGCTGTTCGTACCGGCATCGGGATCGGGCACGTTCGGGCTGTTCCTGGTCGCCTTGTTCGTGCTGGGATCGGGGATCGCCATCGTTCAGGTCGTCGCCAACCCGCTCGTCTCGATGCTGGGCGCCCCGGCGACCGCACACAGCCGGCTGACCTTCGCGCAGGCGTTCAACTCGCTCGGCACCACCCTCTTCCCGCTGGCCGGATCGGTGCTGATCCTCGGATCGCTGGCGACGGTCGATCCCGCCACGCTGAGCGGCGCGTCACTCACCGCCTATCGCAGCGAGGAGACACGGACGATCGTGCACACCTATTTCGGGCTGGCGGCGGCTTTGCTGGTGATCGCCGGCGTGGTGTGGATGGGCCGCGGGCGGCTGCGCGAAACGCTGGTGCGCGAGAGCATCCTTCAGGCATTCACGCTGCTGCGGCGGCCGCGCTTCGCCTTCGGCACGGCGGGCATCTTCCTGTACGTGGGCGCGGAGGTCGCGATCGGTTCGCTGATCGTCAACTATCTGATGCAGGCCGACGTTCTCGGGCTCGGCGCGGAGGAAGCCGGGCATCATATCGCCTTCTACTGGGGCGGCGCGCTGGTCGGCCGGTTCATCGGTGCCTACCTGCTGCGGCTGATCTCGCCGGCCAAGGTGCTGGTCGCGGCGGCGACGCTGGCAGTGCTGATGATCCTGCTTTCGGCCAATACCAGCGGGGTGATCTCCGGCTGGTCGCTGCTGGCGGTGGGCCTGACCAATGCGATCATGTTCCCGACGATCTTCAGCCTGGCGAGCGAGGGGCTAGGCCCCCGCGCGGCGGAAGGATCGGGGATAATCTGCATGGCGATCGTGGGCGGCGCGATCGTGCCCTTGCTCACCGGGCGCGCCGCCGATCTGACCACCCTGCGCCTTGCCCTGGCTGTGCCGGCGGCCTGCTACGTGCTGATCGCCGGGTTCGGCCTCTACTGCCGGCGATACCCCAGCGAAGCGGTGCCCGCTACCGCCGCCTGAACGCCGCAGGCCAGGTTGCGGGCAAGGGATCAAACCGCCGCGGGCTTGGCCAGGCCGCGCGTGATCGCCACGGCGGATGCTATCACCGCGACATCCTCGACAAAGCCGGTCGGGGTCTGGCCGTAGCTTCGCATCGATGCCATCCGCGCGCGCCAGCCGGGATAGGACGCCACGACCGCCGTTACCCCCGCGACCCCGGCGCCGATCCACCGCTGCCGACGGGGGGCCAGCCCGGCCCCGGCGATGGCCGACGTTACGAAGCGCGCCGCCAGCCCGATCGGAACGATCCGGTCAGGCGCGGTCTTCTGCTTGACGCCGGCCATCTCGGCGACCGCGAGGACCAGCATTCCCCCGGCGACCAGCGGGTGCGCCAGGATCGCCGGGGCGCCGTTGTCGGCGGGCAGTTCGCCGCGGGCGGCGGCGATCGAGACGGCCGCCAGCGGGGTCATCGCACGCTGGCCGCCGACAAGACCGATCAGGAAAGAGGCGAGCATCGGATTCTCCCGGATTCATGTTCGCGCGGGTAAACGCGCCAGTCGGGCACATGGCAGCGCACGCGCCATTCCGATCGGATCGGTCGAACGCTGGAACAGGGGCCGATCATCGCCTGCACGTCGATCCGCGCCCTCACCCCAGGCGAACGGTGCGGCGCGCATGGAGACCCGCCGGTCGCGGCGCTGCCGGGCAAGGCGGCGAAGCCTCAAGTTAAAACACGCGCGCGCCTTGCCAGCGCAGCCGGAACGTGATCATGGCTGGCGGGATCCCCGCGCACCGATGCCTACCTGGCCCCGCCGCGGCCGATCTAACCATGTCAGGACGAATTCGATGGGCCAGCTGCGAACAGCCAACAAGCGGCGCAACCGCACGATCCTCGCCGAGCAGGCGCGCAAGGTAGCCGCGAGCAAGCCTGCCGCGCAGCCGGAGATCGTGGCGGAGACCGTCTGATCTTGGAAACCGCAACCACAGCCGCCCACAGCGACGGCGAGGCGCGCCCTGCCTCCGGTGCGCTGGTCGATACCGCCGACATACCTGGTGGCGGGCAGCTCCACCTCGTCAGCTACGGCCAGGATTTCGAGATATTGTTCGGCGACGAACAGTTGATGGGCAGCTGGGCGAGCGGATCGGAAGAGGCGCTCGCCACGCTCGTGTGCGGGCGGATACCGGCGGATGGCGGCATCCTGATCGGCGGGCTCGGCATGGGCTTCACCCTCGCCGCGGCGCTGGGTGCCATGCCGCCGGCGGCGACGATCGTCGTCGCCGAACTCGTGCCGACAGTCGTCGCCTGGGCGCGCGGGCCGCTCGCCCACCTGTTCGGCGATCGGCTGAGCGACCCCCGGGTCTCTATCGAGATCCGCGACGTCCACGACGTGATCGACGAAGCGAATGGGCGTTTCGATGCGATCCTGCTGGATGTCGATAACGGGCCGGACGGGCTGATCAACATCGCCAACGAGCGGCTCTATTGCAACTGGGGCGTGCGTGCCGCGTACTCCGCGCTCCGCCCCGGCGGCGTGCTGGCGATCTGGTCCGCCTATGCCGACGATGTGTTTCGCGACCGGCTGGGCGCCGCGGGCTTCACCGTGGAGGAGTTCAGCATGGATGCGGATGGCGGGCAGCAGCATCCGCACCATTATATCTGGCTGGCCACCCGGCCGGACTGAGGGCAGCCGCAACCGGCCGCGCCCCGTCAGGCGCGCGCGCACGCGCCATGCAAACATGGCATGACGCGGGCGCGATCCGGTTTTAAGGGGCCGCGATGACGATTGCCCGCAAGATCCGGCAATTCCTTGCGGAAGAGGAGTGGGCGTTCGCGCCCCATGAGGCCCCGGCCATGCCGGGATCGCCCGGATCGCCGGCACACCCGATGCGGCGGCGCATCGCCTACGCGCTCGTCGCGATCCTCGTCGGGCTGACCGGCGGGTTCGGCAACGCGCTGATCGCCGTCAACGCCACCCAGCTCGGCGGGGCGCTCGGGCTCGATCCGGTGCAGACCGCGTGGCTGCCGACCGTCTATGTGATGACCAACGTCAGCATCAACCTGCTGATGATCAAGTTCCGCCAGCAGTTCGGGCTCCGCCCGTTCGCGATCATCTTCCTGGCACTGTACGTCGTCTTCACGTTTGCCCACCTGTTCGTACAGGATTTCTCGTCCGCGGTGATGGTACGCGCGGTCAGCGGGATGACCGCGGCGCCGCTCGGCAGCCTCGCGCTTTATTATTTCATGCAGTCCTTCCCGGCCGAGTGGCGGCTGCGCGCGGTAGTGGTGGGCATCGGCATTCCGCAATGCGCGACGCCGCTGGCGCGGCTGTTCTCGCCGGAATTGCTGGCGATGAGCCAGTGGCGCACGCTGTACCTGTTCGAACTTGGGCTGGCGATGATGAGCCTTGCCGCGGTGCTCGCCTTCCGCCTGCCGCCGACGACGCGGCAGAAGGCGTTCGAGGGGCTGGATTTCCTTACCTTCCCGCTGTTCGCGGGCGCCATGGCGCTGTTCGCCGCGGTACTCGGCCTCGGGCGCATCGTGTGGTGGACGCAATCGGCCTGGATCGGGTGGGCGCTGCTCGCCGCGATCCCGATGCTCGCGGCGGCACTCGTCATCGAACATGGCCGCGCAAACCCGCTGCTCAATACCCGCTGGCTGGCGAGTGCGGATATCCTGCGCTTCACGGTGGTGACGGTGATGGCGCGCATCGTGCTTTCCGAACAGACATCCGGGGCGGTCGGGCTGCTGACGGTGCTCGGGCAGAACAACGATCAGTTGATCGTCTTCTTCCTGATCATCTTCGCCGCTACCGTGACCGGCGTCGCAGCAAGCGCGGCGACGATCGACGTGAAACGGCTGACCCATCCGGTGATGCTGGTGATCGGTCTGGTCGCCGTCGCTGCGTATATCGACTCGCACGCGACCAGCCTGACGCGCGCGCCGCAGCTTTACTTCACGCAGGCGCTGATCGCCTTTTCCGCCGCATTCTTCCTCGGCCCGGCGCTGTTGTTCGGGCTGACGCGGGCCCTGGCGCAGGGCACCGGGCATATCATCAGCTTCATCGCGCTGTTCGGGATCGTCAACTCGATCGGAGGCCTCGGCGGATCGGCGCTGCTGGGCACGTACCAGGCGGTGCGCGAGAAGGCGAACAGCGCGGCCATCGTCCAGACGATCGACCCGACCGATCCGCAGGTGCAGGCCCGGCTGCAGGCCGGCGCCGGCGGGGTGGCCCGCGTTATCGCCGATCCCGCACTCCGGCAGGCCGAGGGCGCCGCGCTACTCTCCCAGGCGGCAACGCGGGAGGCAAATATTCTGGCCTATGACGACGTATTCCGACTTGTCGCGTTGTTGGCGGCGATGACCTTCGCCTACCTCGCCTTCCTGCTCACGCGCCGTCACCTTCGCGAGCGGCGGGAAGCGCGTTCGTGACCGACAGGCGCGAACCCGCCCCTTCCGCCGTTTCCGCCACACCGCGGACAGAGGAAAAGATCGCGGAGGATGCGGCCAGGGCGCCGGCTGCTCCGCCCGCCCCCACCGGGTCCGGCTGGGCGCCGCCGGCCCTCTCCTCCCCGGCGCTCCTCGTCATCGCCTTGCTCGCGCTGGCCGGCATCGTCGCGGTGCTTGCGGCATGGCGGATCTGGCCATTCACGACGGCCGCGGAGTCGACGGACAATGCCTATGTGCGCGGCCGCGTGACCGTTATCGCGCCGCAGGTTTCCGGCTACGTCGCCCGCGTGCTGGTGCGCGATTTTGCCACCGTCCGCGCCGGTCAGCCACTGGTGGTGATCGATCAGCGCATCTACGCGCAGCGTGTCGATCAGGCGCAGGCCGCGCTTTCCGGCCAGGAAGCGACGCTCGCCAACAGCCGGCAGACGGCGGCGAGCCGCGCGGCCAGCCTGCAGGCGCAGGATGCGGCCGTCCAGAATGCCGCCGCGCAGCTGATGCGCGCGCAGGCCGACATGAACCGCGTGGACGATCTGGTGCAGGACGGATCGGTCTCGCTGCGGGAACGGGATCAGACGCTGGCGGCGCTGCGCCAGGCCCAGGCGGGGGTGGCGCAGGCGCGGGCCGCGCGCGAGATCGCCCGGCAGGATATCCGCACCGTCGAGGTCGGCCGCGGTGGCCAGCAGGCCGGGGTCTCGGGTGCGGAGGCCGCGCTCCGCCTCGCCCGGATCGACCTTGCCAACACCGTGATCCGCGCGCCTGAAGCGGGCGAGCTGAGCGAAGTCGGCGTGCGCGCGGGGCAGTACGTCACGGCCGGATCGCAGCTGATGTTCCTCGTGCCGGCAGACGTCTGGGTGATCGCCAACTTCAAGGAAGCGCAGACCGCAGGCATCGCCGTGGGGCAGCGGGCCCGCTTCACCGTGGATGCCCTGCACAATGCCCGCATAACCGGCCGGGTGGAGCGCATTTCGCCTGCGACGGGCAGCGAGTTCGCCGTGCTCAAGCCCGACAACGCGACCGGCAACTTCACGAAGGTGCCGCAGCGGATCGCGGTCAGAATCCGGATCGATCCGAACCAAAAGCTGGCGCAGCGGCTGCGCCCGGGCATGTCGGTGCAGGCGCATATCGACATCTCGCCCGGTCCACCGCTGCGGTGAGGTACGCCGCCCTGGTTGCCGCTGGCGCTCTGGCGGGCTGCACGCTGCCGGGCAAACGGCCGGAGGGGCCCGCCGCCGCGGCCATCGCCCCGCCGCCATCCTGGCGGACGGAATTGCCCGCGGGCGGTGCGATCCGGGCCGGGTGGTGGCAGGCGTTCGGCGATCCGGCACTCAGCGCGCTCGTCTCGCGCGCGCTGGCCAGCAACATCGACATCGAGATCGCGGCGGCCCGCGTGGAGGAAGCGCGCGCGGCCGAGGCATTGTCGCGCGCGCAGCTATCGCCGCAGATCGGCGGCGCGCTCCCCGAGGCGCAGGGGCAGTCGCTCAGCCCGCTCGGCACTCCGAGCCGCGCGCTGGTCGCCCAGCCGGCGGTGACCGCAAGCTACGATCTGGACCTGTTCGGTCGCCTCCGGCTCGCCTCCCGCGCCGCCCGCGCGCAGTTACTGGCCAGCGAGGGCGCGCGCGATACGGTGCGGCTGGCGACGGCGGCGAGTGCCGCGTCCGGCTACATAACGCTGCGCGCGCTCGATCAACGGCTCGCCATAGCGCGGGCGACGCTGGCCGCACGCGCCGATGCGCTGCGGATCGCGCGCCGGCGCTACGAGGCAGGTTATTCCTCACGGCTGGAATATCGGCAGGCGGAGGGAGAATATAGCGCGACCGCGCAGCTGGTGCCCGCCGCCGAGCTGGCGATCAGCCGCCAGGAAAATGCGCTGTCCCTGCTGACGGGTCAGGCACCCGGCGCGATACCGCGCGGCCG
The DNA here is from genome assembly GCF_028292925.1 of Sphingomonas bacterium. Lineage (GTDB taxonomy): Bacteria > Pseudomonadota > Alphaproteobacteria > Sphingomonadales > Sphingomonadaceae > JAQGLK01. Next base: position 6,412 of record NZ_JAQGLK010000032.1, on the reverse strand, counting down.
CCCGCTGGACGATCTGGCGGCGGCCGCGATACCGGATGGGTTGCCCGCCGATCTGCTGCGCCGCCGGCCCGATCTCTTCCAGGCGGAGCAGACGCTGGTCGCCGCCGATCGCCTGCTCGACAGCCAGCGCGCGGCGATGCTTCCCAATGTGGCGCTGACGGGTTCCGCCGGCCTGGTCCTGTCGACCGCCTTGTCCGATCCGGTCGGGCTGTTCTCGCTCGGCGCGAGCATCCTTGCCCCGATCTTCGATGCCGGCCGCCTTGCCGCGCAGCAAAAAGCCGCCGCCGCACGCCGCAACCAGGCCGCGTTCGCCTATCGCCGTGCGGCGCTGGTGGCCTTCCGCGAAGTCGACGATTCACTGGCCGGCGTCCGCCGCACCGGCGAACAGGCCGCCGAGCTCCTCCGCCAGACCGAAGCCGCCCGCGGCGCGCTGCAGAATGCGTCGAACCGCTACCGTGCCGGCTATTCGGCCTACATCGAACAGCTGGATGCCCAGCGCAGCCTGCTGACCGCCGAGCTTTCGCTCGTCCAGGCCCGGACGGACCGGCTCACCAGCCATGTGGCGCTGTACCAGGCGATGGGCGGCGGCTGGTCGCCGCTCGATATCCTTGCCGTCGGCCGCTGAGGTCCGGCCCGGTCGTGGCCGCCTGCGCCGCGTTCGCGCCGCATGGCAATGCGCGCGCGCCGGGCGCCGGGCGGTTAACCCTTGAGCTTCGTTCGATCGAGCTGAAGGGTGACGATCAGGCCGCCCTCCGCCCAATTATAGTCGATCGTTCCGCCAAGCTGACGCGCCACGCTGCGCTGGACCAGTTCGCTGCCAAACCCGCCCGCGCCGGTCGGCGCCTCCACCGCCGGCCCGCCGCGCTCCATCCAGATGAGCGCAAGCTCCTCGCCGCAGGAGCGGGACGAGACATCGAGGGTGCCCGCTTCGGACGAGAGCGCCCCGTATTTGAGCGAGTTCGTGGCAAGTTCATGCACCACCATCGCAAGGCTGGTCGCCGCCGCTTCGCCGACGCCCATCCGCTCGACAGCCACCCGGATACGTCCGCTGAATGCGCCCATATCGTCATAGGGAGCCAGAAGAACCGCGATCAGATCGCCCAGCAGCGCCGCAGATCCCTGGTTTTGCGGCAGCGGCCTGACGAGATCATGGGCGCGGCCCAGTGCGGTCAGCCGCTGGATCAGTTCCCGCGCCATATCCGTCTTGGTCACCGTCGTGCGGGACGTGATCTCCGTCAGCCCGGCGGCGATGGCGAGCAGGTTCTTGACGCGGTGGCTCATCTCGCCCGCCAGCAGCTCGTGGCCTTCCTCGGCCTGCTTGCGGCCGGTTACATCGAGGAAGATGCCGAACATGGTTCGGCCCACGATGCCGACATCCTCACCCTCGCCGCGCGCGGCGATCCAGCGGATCTCCTCGCCCACCATGATCCGGAAGTCGCTCTCGTACGGCCCCAGGATTGCGCGCGTCGCCTGAAAGGCGGCTCTTACGCGATCGCGATCGGCAGGATGGATGTGCTCCGAAAGCTGCTCGAACGTGACTGCATTGCGCCACGGCAGCCCCCACAACGCAAAGCCGCGTTCGTCCATCGTGAAGCGATCATCATCGACGTTCCACGCCCACAACGCGACGCCAGCCGCTTCGACGGCAAGCCTCAGATGGTCGGCATGCCACGCATGCGGCTGGTGTTCGGCCTTGGTCGAAATGTCGGTTCCTCACGCGAATTGATCCCGCCGCTGCTAGTGCAGAAGGGTTCGGCGGGCAAACTCATCCCATCCCGTTTCGCGGCAGCAGGACAAACCGCGCCGGGCAGGTCGTCAGCGCGAACTCGGCCATGCCGACGGTGCACCGCGTCGGCCATGCCCATCCCGGCGGAACGCCTCACATCCTGCCCGCCGCCGCGCATTATCCGGGCGAGCCCACAACGGCCGACGATCAGTAGGTCTTGATCGTCGCCCAGACGCCATGTTCGGTTCCCCAGCGGAATGCTCCGGTGCGGGCGGCGTAATCCCCCGCATGGGGGAAGTGCAGCACGACGTTTTCGGCGCGACACGGCGCGATACCGGAGATCGCACCCACCATCGGACCAGCGGACACCCACGGCGCATCCTGCCAGGCACATCCATGGACCGTCAGGCTGTGCTGGCGCGGCTTGTCGTTCGCGCCGACCACCCGCAACCAGAGCGTGCCCGGCGACGCCAGGGTCGCCAGAGGCGCCGGCGCTGTCCCGTCGCGCGATATCACGCCCCGGTGCACCGGATGGGTCCGATAGTTGATCGCCTTCTGCCCGCTATCCTCGGGATCGTCGGTCGGGTCGGCATCCGGCACCGGATGATCGGGATGCCCCCCGACGAACTGGCGAAGGCCGTCCTGGTAGAACATGACCGCCTCATGCGCGACCCGCGTGCCGCCCACCCGCATTTCCGCCTCCAGCCCGGACCAGGCCTCGATGTCGTCTCCCGGAACATAGGGCGTCACGTCGCCCGGCAGCACGATCAGCGCGCCGATGAGGCCGTGGTGGCGATGGTTGCGGATGTCGGCCATGTCGTGAAGGAAACAGACCTGCCCTGCCCCTTCGGCGCACGTATCGGGTGCCAGCGCCTCGTCCGCATACCACCAATATTCGCGCCAGTTGCGCCCTTGATGATCGCCCCGGTGAACGACGGCCCCCGGAATCTCGACATCGGCGGTGTGCAGCCCGGCATGCCCGGCACCCCGCCGTGGGCGAGGTGCAACCGTTCCGTCCTGGTTGCGCCCGACATAGCTGCCGTCGAACTTGCCGACATCGTAGCGCAACAGGCTGGCGTGCAACGACACACGGGAGCTCACCGTGCGGCGATCGGGGCGGTAGAGTTCGTCGAGATGCTCCAGCGGCAGCCTCGGCGGGGAGGGTTCGACGCCGAACTCGATGTCGCCTGCCTCCCCGTCTTCGGCACCGCCATCCTCTTCCATCAGGTCGTTGACCAGGATCACGCGCACCCACTCTCTGCACCGCGCGCGCAGCACGAGCGGTTCGTCGATCGGCGGCACTTCGCTCAGCGGCCACGTCTCCTCCGCGATCGCTTGATCCAGATCCGCCTGGTCGAACGGGACCGGCCGGTAGATCAGGCCCCAGGGATCGGTCAGCGCCTTGCCCGCGAACTCGTGCTCGGTTCGCTGCGCGACCACCACGAAAGTGCGAACCCGGGCGGGATCGATGGCGGGAGCCGCACGGGCCGATCGCAGGCGGTCCCGTGCGTCCTTCGGGGTGCGCACATAATCTGGCAGCGGCGCGAAGGCGTCGGTGTTCCTGGGAATCGGCGGCAGCGAACGGATCAACCCCCAGCAGCCAAGCCAGAGATCGTCAGCGGTGCTGAAGTGCCAGAGATGGTCCCCCGACCCGTAAGGTGATCCGGCCGCCGGATCGACGTCGAGCGTGAACGCCTCCGATATGCCGACGGTCTGCTGGTTGACGAGGGGCGATCGCGGATTGCCCCAGTCGCGGCGCCAGCGCAGGCCGTGGACCGCGAAGCTGTGCTGCTCCTCGTGCGAGCCCTGGATCAGCCGCAGGCGCAAACGCTCGCCCGGATAGGTGCGGATCACCGGCGTGTCGGGATCGCCCCGTTCGCCGGCGAAGCTCCTTCGGGCGCGCGCGCTGGTGCTGAACCATTTGGATGGATCGCTTCCCCGGAAGGTGAGCGGGGCAGAGCGGTAGTTGACCGCCATGCTGCCGGGATCGTCATCGCCGGACAGGGTGGACGGTGGGTTGAGAGGCCGGCCGGAGCGATCTAGAAGCGGCACGAAATCGCCGATCGCGAGCCCCGCCTCACGGTATGGCGGCAGGCCGGTGGCGGCCGGCGGAACGATCACCGCTTCGGCATCGCTCCATGCGATCGCACTCTGATCGTCGGCGCGCAGCCACTGCGAGCCGTGCGGCTGAGCTATCAGTGCCGCGAACAGCCCATGCTTCTGGCGGAAGTTGGCGAGCAGGTGATCGTGGAAAAAGCAGGGACCGAACTCCTCGTCGATGATCCAGCGGTGGAGGCTGACGGTGCGCTGTTCGCCCGGCCCGTCGTGCCCCACGACGCTGCGGCAGCTGGCGCCCGACAGGTAGTTCCAACCCGTCGAAGACCCATCCGCGGCGAGCGGATCGAACTTCACGAGGTGGACGTGCAGGCCGCACTCGACGGGCAGCTGGCCGTGATCGAAGGCATCGGCGGCGAAGTGGTCGAGGCTGTTGTGGTTCCGCAACTCGACGATATCGCCGTGGTTGGCGCGGGGAAACAGGGGCTGCGGGATCGGATCGGGGCCAGCCGCGAATTGCTGCCGGCAGGTGATCCGGTACGCGCCGGTGGCATCCTGCTCGCGTATCTCGGCCGCCAACAGCCGGTATCGGTGGCCGCGCGGATCGTGCCAGCCATCCACGTTATATTGCACCTCCCCGGCCAGCACTTCGACATCGTAGCTGACGATGCGCGGCGGCGGCAGGCCTGCGGCGGCGTTCCATTGCATCGCCTTTCCATCGAGATCGACGAAGACGGCGCCGGGCTGCGACCCGTTGCGGCACGCAGGCGGCATCGCGTCCCGCTCCAGCGCGGAGGCGCGCGGCATCTTCAGCAGCAGGCGCCTGCCACCGGGCGTGATGGTATCGCCGACCGGGGGCGGAGGCGACTTCGTGGGAAAACGTCCATCGATGAACCAGGGAAAACCCGGCAGCTGCAATGTCGAAGACTCGGGCGGGCGGCCGGGCAAGGGGCATAGCGGCGCGCAGTGGCTGCCGTCCGGGTAGGGCCGCGTGCCCGTCACCTCGCGATCGTAGCTCCGCCACAGCCCCCACATGCCGTGGTGGAAGTGCGGATAGAGATGGCAGTGCCAGATGACGTCGCCGAAGGCGTGCTGGCGGCTGCCCGATCCATAAAGCGGCTCGATGGTGGTGCCCGTCTGCGGCCCGATCGTGACCGAATCGAGCAACTGCGAGCCTTTGTGCCTGGGCGTGCCGTCGGGTTCGGTGCCGTGCACCGATGGTGGTGCGAAATCGCTGGCAACCGCGCGCCACTGGTGGACGTGGAGGTGGAAGACGTGGGTTTCCTTGACCCCCGCGTGGATCAGCCGCACCCGGCACGGATCGCCGCGATAAGCGCGCTGCACATGCGTCACCGGATCGCCGAACAGCCACGAACTATGGTGCTGCTCCTCCCCGGCGACATATTCCAGCCACTCGCCCCCCGAATTCCGCGCGGTCAGGAACTGTTCCTCGAGTTCGTCGCCCAGCCGCCAGCCGAAGGCGTTGCGATCGGTGCCGCCAGGCCCCGGCGGGAACGGCCTCTGCCGTGATTCCTCGACCCGGCGGCGCATCCGGTGGGGCAAGCGGTTGTGCATGGGCTCGGCACGATACGACAGCGGCATGATGCTATGCTCGCCGACCGTGTGGAGGCCCGAATGCACCTCGGGCTCGTCATGGATGAAAACGGTAAACTCGCGGAAGCTCCTCGGCACGTCGTCGCTATGGAAGTCGATGAACGGCCTGTGGCGGGGATCGGCGATATTTTCGTCGTCCGGGATGATGTCGAGATCCAGAAACACCGCCCAGGGCTCGTCCGTCAGATCCTCTCCGGTTTCGGGATCCCGCCAGCGGCATGCCTGGGGCTCGACGGTGAGGACGCCGAACAGGCCGTGGACATTGGTGCCCTGCTCGCTCCCGCGCACGTCGGCCAGGTCGTTGATCGGCCACACGCCCTGATGTTCGGCATGGCAGCGCAGCGTCCACTGTTCGCCCGGCGCGATGGTGCTGCGCTCGTTGCTGCCGAGCCAGCTGCCGTCGGCATATCGCACCCCCTCGCCGCCGCCAGCGGACAGACCCGCTCCCTGGAGGTGAAAGCCGATCGTTCGTTCGCTGAGGCAGTTGTCGACGAGGATCTCCACCGTCTCGCCCTGACGGCAGCGGAGCACGAGCGGACGCAAAGCGGGGATCGGCTTCATCGGGTTGAAGCGGTTCGGCGGGGCGCCACGATCGGTGCCCGGCGCATGATCGTTCAACATCAGGCGCCGCACCCAACGCGTCGGAATAGCCGACAGGGCGGAGAGGGCGTCTGCATCGAACCGCCGTTTCGGATTGGCGGCGCAGCTGGCAAACCAGTGTTCGATGGCGCGGTCCAGCAGCTTGGCCTGCGCCTGCCAGTGGCGGCGCCATGCCTGCCGCTGCCGCGGGGTCAGGGTGACCAGCCGGATGGGCCGTGGCGCCGTGACAGGATCCAGCTCGGGCGCTTCCGCGGCGGGTGCTTCCTCCTCCCGGATCTCGCCGTCCGGAACTACGCCGTCCGGCACCACGCCGCCTGGCTCGGCGGCATCATCCTCTTCAAGCCCTGCCCGCGGGCCGACCGCGGTGCGCCAGCACGGCGGCCCTTCCAGATCGCCGAGATCGGTCAGGGCGATCCG
>NZ_JAQGLK010000127.1 GCF_028292925.1 Sphingomonas bacterium | reverse complement strand
AGGGTAGGTATCGAGCCGCTCGTCGGCCCGATCGAGCCCGACCCTATCGAGCATGCCGGCAAGCTCGCTGCGTGTGGGCCGCGCGGCGCCCGCCTGTCGCCACGCCTCGGCCAGCGTGCGGCCGATCGTCAGGTGGGGGGCAAGCGCGGTGAGGGGCTGCTGGAAGACGAAGCCGGCATCCCGCCCCCGCAGCCGGCGAAGCGCCGGCTCGCGGAGCCCGACAAGTTCCTGCCCGATCAGCCGCGCCGAACCCTGCGCCGCGCCTGCGGACAGCCCGAACGGGGCGAGGCAGGTCTGGCTCTTGCCGGATCCCGACGCGCCGACCAGGGCGATGCAGCGCCCCGCGGCAAGCTCGAACGACACGTCACGAACCACCCGCGCCCCGGCGATCGTCACGCCCAGACGATCGGCGACATAGACAGTCGCAGGAGGCACCGTCATCGGGCGAGCGCGTCGCGCAGCCGCTCGCCCGCTGCGGTCAGGCAGACGAGGATCAGGACGAGTATGCCGCCCGGCAGCAGCAGCGCATGGGGCGCGATATCCATGTCGTCGGCGCCGTCCTTCACCAGGATGCCGAGCGAGGTGAGCGGTTCCTGCACCCCCAGGCCGAGGAAGGAGAGGAAGCTTTCCACCATCACTACCTGCGGGATCGTCAGCAGCAGATAGGCGATGGCGACCCCGGCAAGGTTGGGCAGGATGTGGCCGCGCACGATCGTCGCCGGGCCGGCGCCGGCGGCCTCGGCGGCGAGAACGAAGGGCCGGGCCTTCAGCGTCAGCACCTCGGCGCGCACCACCCGCGCCATCGTCAGCCATTCGACCGCGCCGATGCCCAGGAAGACGAGCAGGATCGATCGCCCGAACAGCACCATCAGCAGGATGACGACGAACATGAAGGGCAGGGCGTAGAGCGCATCGACGATCCGCATCATCGCCTCGTCGATCCGCCCGCCGCACCAGCCGGCGATCGCGCCCCATGCCACGCCGATCACCAGCGCCACCGCCGCCGCGGCGATCGCTACCGCCAGCGTGATGCGGGTGCCGACCAGCGTGCGGGCGAGAAGATCGCGGCCGACGGAGTCGGTGCCGAGCAGGTGGCCGTCGACCAGAGGGCCCCCTCGCACCGTCGACCAGTCGATCGCGTCATAGCGCCACGGCAGCAGCGCCGGGCCGAGCATTGCCGCCAGCAGGATCGCGGCGAGCACCAGCAGCGGCAACCGCGCCGCCTTCATCCCCGGATCCGCGGATCGAGCCAGCCGTAGGCGAGATCGGCGGCCAGATTGAACAGCACGATCAGCCCGGCGTAGAGCGTCACCACCCCGAGCACGAGCGGGTAGTCGCGGTTGAGTGCACCCTGCACGAACGACCGGCCAAGCCCGGGCAGTGCGAATACCGTCTCGATCACCACCGCCCCGGTCAGCAGCCCGGCGGCGGCGGGGCCGAGATAGCTGGCGACCGGCAGCAGCGCCGGGCGCAGCGCATGGCGCAGCAGCACCGTGACAGGCGCCAGGCCGCGGGCGCGGGCGGTGCGGACATGATCCTGTGCCAGTGCGGTGGCGAGCCCGGCGCGGGCCAGCTTGCCGATCGCGCCCGCCACCGGCAGCGCCAGGGCGGTGACGGGCAAAACGAGATTGGCCGGCGAACCCAGCCCCGACACGGGCAGCCACCCCGCCCACAGCCCGAACACCAGCACCAGCAGCGGCCCGGTGACGAAGCTGGGCAGCGCGGTCATCAGCGTGCAGGCGAGCATGAGGGCCCGGTCGGGCAGCGAACCGGCATGGGCGGCCGCGAACAGCCCGGCGGCAAGCCCGATGGCGAGCGCCAGCAGCAGCGCAAGCCCGCCCAGCATCAGCGACACTGGCAACCCCTGCGCGACGAGATCGGTGACGGTGAAATCGCGGTAGACCAGCGACGGGCCGAAATCGCCGTGCGCGACCCGTGCCAGATAGCGCCCGATCTGAACCGGAAGCGGCCTATCGAGCCCATAGGCCTGCTCCAGTGCCGCCTGCGTCACGGGATCGAGCGCCCGTTCGCCATCGAACGGCCCGCCGGGGGCGAGCCGCATGAGCACGAAGGACAGGATGACCACCGCCAGCAACGTCGGCACGGCGGTGAATAGCCGGCGCAGGAGCAGCGCGCGCATCAGCGGCGCGCCTGCATCCGCCGGCATGTTCCAGATCGATGTTTCAACCGCGCCCGCCCCGATCCGCCCCGAAGCCGATCCGCCCCGAAGCCGATTGTGCGGCGGCCGGGAACGGGAGGCAAGCGGCGGGCGCGATCAGGCTTATTGCGGCGTGGTGACGGTGGCGTCCTGCCCGGCGCCCGACGGGGCGGCGATGATGTCGCGCGTCACGGCGCCCTTGTCGACGACGTTGGTGTCGGGATCGCCGGTTTGCGAACGGACCCCGGCGGGGGCGTTGTTGCCGCCGGCCTGGCCGATCACCGCCGTCTCCGCGGCGCTGCGCTGGGCGCGGCCGCCGAACAGCGCCTGCAGCGCCTGCGTGCTGGAATCGGCCTCCTGCGGGCGGGGCGCGCCGGGCTTGGGCGGGGTCAGCGCGAAATCGGGCGGGATGACGAGCGGTGCCTGGCGGGAGACGGCGAACTCGTCGGGCCGCTGGCGCGCGAAGACGCCGCCGGCGCCGCTTTTGCCGCCGCAACCGGCCAATGCCAGTGCCGAGGCGAGCGTCGCCGTGGCCAGAATGAGTTTACGCATGAACATCCTCCGCAGGATCGCGCCCCTCGCGCGTAATCAGCGCGCGGAGGACCAGAAGCAGGACGCCGACCGTAATGGCCGCATCGGCGACATTGAAGACCAAAAAGGGGTGCCAGGTGCCGAAATGGAGATCGGCATAATCGACGACGTGGCCGAAGCGCATGCGATCGAGAATGTTGCCCACCGCGCCGCCCAGTACCATCCCGAGCGCGACGACGTCGGCCCGCTGCCGCTCCCGCCACAGCCAGATGACGACGCCGGTGGCGATCGCCGCAGTCAGCCCGACGAGCAGCCAGCGGCCGAGCGGGCCGTTCGCGGTCAGGAAGCCCATCGACACGCCGTAATTCTCGACCCAGCGCAGATCGAAGAAGGACAGCAATTCGATCGTGCCGCGCTCCCGCAGCCGCAACGGACCGGCGACGAACCACTTGGCAAGCTGATCGGCGACCAGCACCACGGCCGCCACGATCAGGCCCAGCAGCCGCCAGGTGCGGCGGTGCGCCCAGGTTTCCCGCGTCGGCAGATCAGCCACGGACGACATCCTCGCAGCGGGCGCACAGTGCGCCTTCCTCGGTCACTTCGGGCAGATGCCGCCAGCACCGCCCGCACTTCTCGAAACTCGTCTTGATCGGTTCGACCGCGACATCGGCGATGCTGATGGCGGAAACCTCGCCCAGTTCCGCGCGCGCCTGCGGATCGCCCGCAACCGGGCAGGCGGCGGCGACGATCGCCACCTCGGCAAAGTCGACCGAGTCGAGCAACGCCATGTCCGCGGGATCGTAGCAGGTCAGCGTCACCTCGGTTTCCAGGCTGGAACCGATATACTTGTCACGGCGCAGCGGCTCGATGGCGGCGGTGACGGCGCCGCGCACGGTCCGCAGCCGCTGCCACTTCGCCCACAGCGCCTCGTCGCTCCACGCCGGATCGATCGCGGGCCATGTTTGGAGGTGGATCGATCCCGCGTCAGGATAGCGCGTGCCCCATACCTCTTCGGCGGTGAAGCACAGGATCGGCGCAGCCCAGCGAACCAGCGCCTCGAACAACAGATCGAGCACCGTGCGGTAGGCGCGGCGCTTGGGATCGTCGCCGGCATCGCAGTACAGGCTGTCCTTGCGGACATCGAAGAAGAAGGCCGAAAGGTCGTTGTTGGCGAACGACAGCAGCGCGGTGACGTAGCGGTTGAACTCGAACGCCTCCGTCGCCTCGCGCAGTTCGCCGTCGAGCCGGGCGAGGAGGTGGAGGACGTAGCGTTCCAGCTCGGGCATGTCGGCGGGGGCGACGCGCTCGCTTTCGTCGAAGCCGTCGAGCGCGCCCAGCAGGTAGCGGAAGGTGTTGCGCAGCTTGCGATACGCGTCCGACGTGCCCGCCAGCACCTCCTTGCCGATCTTCACGTCGTCGAAATAGTCGGTCGAGGCGACCCACAGGCGCAATATGTCCGCGCCGCTTTCACCGATGATCTTGAGCGGATCGACGACGTTGCCGACCGACTTGGACATCTTGCGGCCCTGCCCGTCGAGCGCGAAGCCGTGCGTCAGAACCGCATCGTAGGGCGCGCGGCCGCGCGTGCCGCAGCTTTCCAGCAGCGACGACTGGAACCAGCCGCGATGCTGATCCGACCCTTCGACATAGAGGTTCGCGCGGGTGCCCGCACCATAACGCGCCTCGATCACGAAGGCGTGGGTCGATCCGCTGTCGAACCAGACGTCGAGGATGTCGCGGACGGGTTCATAGTCGGTCGCATCATGATCCGGGCCGAGCAGCGCCTGATGATTCGCGGTCAGCCACGCATCGGCGCCGCCCGCCGCGAAGGCATCGATGATGCGGGCGTTGACCGCCGAATCGCGCAGGTAATCGCCGGTGGCGCGGTTCACGTAGAGCGCGATCGGCACGCCCCAGGCGCGCTGGCGGCTGATCACCCAGTCGGGCCGCCCCTCGACCATGGCGTGGATGCGGTTGCGCGCGCGTTCGGGCACCCAGCGGGTCTGCTCGATCGCGTCCAGCGCGGTTTCCCGCAGGGTGGCGCCGCCGGGTGCATCGCCTTCCGCGGCGACCGGCCGGTCCATCGGGATGAACCATTGCGGCGTCGCGCGGAACACCACCTTGGCCTTGGAGCGCCAGCTGTGCGGATAGCTGTGCTTGTAATCGGCCGATGCAGCGAGCAGCGCGCCCACTTCGCGCAGGTCCGAACAGATCGGGCCGTCCGGCGCGTTCAGCTTCGGCGAGATCACCGAACCCTGGCCGCCCAGCCATGCCCAGTCGGCGCGGTACTTGCCGTCACCCTCCACCGCGAACACGGGATCGAGGCCGTTGGCCTTGCACAGCAGGAAATCGTCCTCGCCATGATCGGGCGCCATGTGGACCAGCCCGGTGCCGGCATCGGTGGTGACGAAATCGCCCGGCAGGAACGGGCGCGGCTTCGCGAAGAAGCCGCCGATCCCGTGCATCGGGTGGCGGGCGACCGTGCCGGCCAGTGCCGAGCCCATCAACGTCTTGAGCGGCGTCACCGTGCCCGGCGCGTCACCCAGCTTGATGACGACCGGATGGCCGATCCGAGCGCCGAACGGGTCGAGCAGATCCTTGGCCACCAGCAAAGTGCGGGGGCCATCGACCATGTCGTCGAAGCGGGCGAGGATATACTCCACCTCCGGCCCGTAGGCGATCGCCTGGTTGACCGGGATCGTCCACGGCGTGGTCGTCCAGATCACCGCATGCGCGCCGATCAACTCCTCGATCGGTGAGTCCGTGATCTCGAACGCGACGTCGATCTGGGTGGAGACGATGTCTTCATATTCGACCTCGGCCTCGGCCAGCGCGGTCTTTTCGACCGGGGACCACATCACCGGCTTGGCGCCGCGGTAGAGCTGGCCGGATTCGGCGAACTTGAGCAATTCGGCGGCGATCGACGCCTCCGCCTCGTACTTCATCGTCAGATAGGGATCGGCCCAGTCGCCGAGCACGCCCAGCCGCTCGAACTGCCCGCGCTGCACCGCGACCCACTTCTCGGCATAGGCGCGGCACTCGGCACGAAAGGCGAGGGGATCGACCTCGTCCTTGTTCAGCTTTTTCGCGCGATACGCTTCCTCGACCTTCCATTCGATCGGCAGGCCGTGGCAGTCCCAGCCGGGAACGTAGGGCGCATCCTTGCCGAGCAGCGACTGGCTGCGGACGATGAAGTCCTTCAGCACCTTGTTCATCGCGTGGCCCATGTGCAGATCGCCGTTGGCGTAAGGCGGGCCATCGTGGAGGATGAAACGCTCCGCACCGGCGCGCTCGGCGCGCAGCTTGCCGTACAGATCGTCGGCGGCCCAGCGGGCGAGGATCGCCGGTTCCTTGGCAGCGAGCCCGGCCTTCATCGGAAAGCCGGTCTTCGGCAGGAAGACGGTGCTGCGATAATCGGGGGCGGCGGCGGCCGCGGGGGCGTCTGGGGCGTCGGTCATTGCGGGGCGGCTATTGCCCCCAATCCGGGTTCGTGTCGAGCGGATGCGCTCGGCCGATCAGTCCAGCAGGCTGCGCGCCGTCTCGCAATCGGCTGCCATCTGCGCCTTCAGCGCCTCCAGCCCATCGAACTTCCGCTCGGCGCGGAGGAAGGAGACCAGTTCCACCTCGATCGTCGTGCCGTAGAGATCGCCGGAGAAGTCGAAGAAATGGGGCTCCAGCAGGTCCTTGGGCGGATCGAAGCTCGGCCGGACGCCCAGGTTCGCCGCCCCACCGACGATGCGCCCGTCCGCCAGCCGGCCGCGCACCGCATAGATGCCGTAGGCCGGGCGCAGATAATCGCGCATGTCGAGGTTGGCAGTGGGGTAGCCGAGCGTGCGGCCGATCTTGTCGCCATGCTGCACCGTTCCCTGGATCGCGAACGGCCGGGTCAGCAGGCGGGTGGCGCCGGCGCAATCCCCTGCCAGCAGCGCGGCGCGAATCCGGCTGGAGGAGATCGCACCCTCCGCATCGCACACCGGGGCGACCGCCTCGGCAACGATGCCGCTGCGCGCCGCCAGTTCGGCCAGCACCGCCGTCGTGCCGGCACGGCCCTTGGCGAAGGTAAAATCCTGCCCCGTCACCACCGCCGCCGCGCCCGCCCGCCCGACCAGCCAGTCGGCCACGAACGCCTCGGGCCCCACGGAGGCGAGTTCGCCGTCGAACCGGAACACCAGCATCGCATCCGCCCCTGCGCCGGCGAACAACTCCGCGCGCTGATCCAGGGTGGTAAGCCGGAACGGCGCGGCATCGGGGCGGAAGAAGCGCACCGGGTGCGGATCGAAGGTGGCGACGATCAGCGGCCGGCCCCCGGCGCGCGCGCGCGCGCCGGCCTGCGCGACCACCGCCTGGTGGCCGCGGTGGAAACCATCGAAATTGCCCAGCGCGACAACGCCACCGCGCAAGCGGGTGGGCAGCGGTCGCGCGCTCGTCAGCCGCTCCATCGCGGGCGGCTATAGGTAGGGCGGGACCCCGCGGCAATCAGCGGTGGCGGACCAGCGTGACATAGTCGAAATCCGGGCCGCCCATCTCGCGGTGCGCGACGCGCCACCCCTGGCCGAGCGGCGGCATCTTCGTGTCGCCGGGCACGGTGCGGTGCAGTTCGGTCAGTTCGATGCGGCTCGCCAAGTCCATGAACATCGCGAAAACCTGTGCGCCCCCGATGACGGCGATCTCCGCCACGTCGCCGGCCGCGGCGAGGGCCTGCTCCACCGATCCGATCGGCTCGGCCCCGTCGGCGCGCCAGCTTTCGTCGCGGGTCAGAACGAGGTGGCGTCGGCCGGGAAGGAGGCCGGGCAGGCTGTCGAAGGTCTTGCGGCCCATCACCATCGGCTTGCCCATCGTCATCGCCTTGAACCGCTTCAGATCGCCCGGCAGGCGCCAGGGAATGTCGCCGTCCGCGCCGATCGTCTTGTTGTCGGCACGGGCGACGTAGAAGACGATCTCGGGCACCGCGATCCCGGATCGGTTCATATCGCCACCGGGGCGGAAATGTGGGGGTGCGGATCGTAGCCCTCGATCGCGAAATCCTCATAGGCGTAGGCGTCGATCGAGGGGGCGCGGCGGCGGATCGTCAGCCGGGGCAGTTCGCGCGGCTCCCGCTCCAGCAGGGTGCGCGCCTGATCGAGATGGTTGCGGTAGAGGTGGCAGTCGCCGCCGGTCCAGACGAAATCGCCGACTTCCAGGCCGCATTGATCGGCCAGAAGGTGGGTGAGCAGCGCATAGCTGGCGATGTTGAACGGCACCCCCAGAAAGACGTCGCACGATCTCTGGTACAGCTGAAGGCTCAGGCGCCCGTTCGCGACATGGGTCTGGAACAGGCAGTGGCAGGGGGCGAGCGCCATGCGATCGATCTCCGCCGGGTTCCACGCCGACACGATCTGCCGGCGGGAGGCGGGATCGCGGTTGATGCGATCGATCAGCGCCGCGATCTGATCGACGTGGACGCCGCCCGCACCCTCCCAGTCCCGCCACTGCTTGCCGTAGACGGGGCCGAGATCGCCCGCTGCATCCGCCCACTCGTCCCAGATCGTCACCCGGTTCTCACGCAGCCAGGCGACGTTGGTGTCGCCACGCAGGAACCACAGGAGTTCGATCACGATCGATCGCAGGTGCAGCTTCTTGGTGGTCAGGAGCGGGAAGCCCCTGGCGAGATCGAACCGCATCTGATGGCCGAACACGGAAAGCGTGCCGGTGCCGGTGCGGTCCTCCTGCGCGACACCCTCATCGAGGATGCGGCGGACGAGATCGAGGTAAGCCTGCATGCAGGCGCCATAGAACCGCTGGCGCTGGGTGCAACCCATCTGTCCCGCCCAGGGGCCGCCATTTCGGAGCAAGCTGTGGCGCCGTATCGGACATTTAGATTTACAATGGATGATCTTGACGACGCCACGACCACCCGAATCGGCCACATTCGACGAGGGTTATAGGGGGTGGCTTTTGGCGCGTGCGGGAACCCGCAAGATCGGTAACAGCAGGGAGGCGGCCGACCTGTTCGCGCTGACGTTTCAACACAGCGGCGTGGAGGAGCTGTACATCGCCCATGTCGACAGCGATCGTCGGTTGATCGCGATGTGCAATCATGTCGGCGGCAGCGTCTGCCATCTGGAACTGCCGCTACAGGAGATCGCGCGCGAGGCGCTGGTGCTGCAGAGCCACGGTATCCTGATCGCCCATAACCACCCCAGCGGCGATCCGACGCCCAGCCGATCCGATATCATCGGCACCCGCGCCCTTTCCGAGCTGGCCGACCGGCTGAACATCCGGCTGTACGATCACCTCATCTTCGCCCCCGATCGCTGGTCCAGCCTGCTGGCGCTCGGGCTGCTCTAGGCGCGGCCCAGGCAGCCCGCAGCGGGTTCGGTCAGGCGAATTCCTCGGTGTCGATCTCCGCCTGGGTCGCCGTGTTGTAGCGCGCGCCGCGGGGGGCGGACGGCGTGAACAGGGTATCGATGGCGGCGATCGTCTTCTCGTCCAGCGTGATCTTCAGTGCATCGAGGTTCTCGGCGAGGTGATCGACGCGGGTGGTGCCGGGAATCGCGATCACGTGGACGTCGCGGGCGATCACCCAGGCCAGGGCCAGCTGGGCCGGGGTGCAGCCGACCTGCGCGGCAAGATCGCGAAACTCGGCCAGGAGGGTCAGGTTGCCCTCGATATTGCCGGGCTGGAAGCGCGGCATGCCGCGGCGGATATCGCGATCCTG
>NZ_JAQGLK010000115.1 GCF_028292925.1 Sphingomonas bacterium | reverse complement strand
GCCACCACCGCCGGGGTCGTGAAGACCTTGATCCGGGGCGAACCGGTCCATCAATTTCATGTGCGCCTGCTCAAGGCGGATGGCACCCCGATCGCTTTTGCATGGTCGGCCGTGCCCGATGCCGTCGCGGGCAGTGATATCTTCTACACGGTCGGACGGGACATCACGGAAGAGCAGAAGCGCGAGGAGATGCTTCGGCAGAGCCAGAAGATGGAGGCGGTCGGCCAGCTCACCGGCGGCCTGGCTCACGACTTCAACAACCTGTTGACCGGGATGATGGGCAATCTGGAACTTCTCCAGATGCGCCTGGCGCGCGGACGCATGGATGATCTCGACCGCTTCATCTCGGCCGCGCAGGGCGCGGGCCGACGTGCGGCCTCGCTGACGCAGCGTCTGCTGGCCTTCTCCCGACGCCAGACGCTCGATCCCAAGCCGACGGACGTACCGCGGCTCATCCGCGGCATGGAGGATCTGCTTCGGCGTACCGTCGGGCCGACAACCCTGATCGACGTGGTCGATGCTCCGGGCCTCTGGCCGGCGATGATCGACGGCACGCAGCTGGAAAGCGCGTTGCTCAACCTGTGCATCAATGCGCGCGACGCCATGCCGGACGGAGGGCGCATCACGATCGAGGCGAGCAACAAGCATCTGGATCAACGTGCCGCCCTCCACCACGATATGCGCCCCGGCGAATACCTGTCGATCTGCGTCACCGACGCCGGCACCGGGATGGAGCCGCAGGTGATCGAACGGGCGTTCGAGCCGTTCTTCACCACCAAGCCGATCGGACAGGGCACAGGGCTGGGCCTATCGATGGTGTACGGCTTCGCACGCCAGTCGGGCGGTCAGGTGCGCATCTATTCCGAAGTGGGGATGGGTACGACCATCTGCATCTACCTGCCCCGATACGATGGCGATGCGGTAGACGATGCGGCCGACGAAACGTCCCCGGAGCAGATCAAGGGCAGCGGCGAGACCGTGCTGGTAGTCGATGACGAGGCGACCATCAGGCATCTGATCGACGAGGTTCTGGACGAGCAGGGTTACACGGTCATCGGCGCAGGGGACGGCGCGGCGGGGATCAAGGTCTTGCAGTCGGGTGCCAGGATCGACTTGCTTATAACGGATGTCGGCTTGCCCAATGGAATGAACGGCCGGCAAGTAGCCGATGCGGCGCGAACGCTCCGGCCGGGGCTGAAAGTGCTGTTCATCACGGGCTATGCGGAGAACGCCGCCGTGGGAAACGGCCACCTGGAACGCGGCATGGAATTGCTGACCAAGCCCTTCACGATCGAAGCGCTGTCACAGAAGGTGGCGGACATGCTGAGGCAACCGGCACCCAGGTAGCCCAGGCGGGAGGCCTGTTCCCGTCTGTCGCAGGCGGCGCGGCGCATCGATCGAGACCTGCTTACCATGAGTATTCAATCTTTTAACTTTGTAGCCGCAGACAGCGGCGATCCTCCAGTCACTCTGATTCGGTAGGAGCACCGAGAGAAATATGCGTCGATTTGCTCCCGGGACACCCCCTCCTCTGGCTAGCCACGTCGATGATCGGACCGGCATCGCTCCAACCGACTGGTCGCGGCTCGGGCTGCTGAACGCGAGCGAACAGGGTATCGTCCTGACGGATCGCAGGGGTCATCCGCTGTGGATGAACGCCGAGGCCCGGCGTCTTACCGAGGTTGATACTACCCCGCCGGAAACCGGGAGAGACTGGCTGAAATCCTGGCCGTCGGGGGAGCGCGCCAACGCGCTGGCGGCGCTGAAGTCGGCCCGGCGGGGCGTCCCCGCCCGGTTCTCCGCGGCTTATCCGACGTCCACGAAGCCGGGGGCGGTGTGGGAGGTGATCATCACCCCGGATGGCCCGCCGATCGCGGATCGGCCTACCCTCACCGCCTTCATCAAGGACGTCAGCGAGCGCAAGTCGGCGCTCGAAAAGCTCGAGTGGGCAGCGACACATGATGGCCTCACCGGACTGCCCAACCGCGCTCTCTTCTACGACACCCTGGATCGAAGGCTCGAGCGCGCCGAGGTCACGGGCGGCACCTGTGCGCTGGTCGCGTTCGACCTCGATCGTTTCAAGCAGATCAACGAACGCCTCGGCCATGCCGGCGGCGATGCCCTGCTTCGTGGTTTCGGGGCGCGACTCGCCAATCTTGTTCCTGCCGGTGGCATGGCGGCCCGGTTCGGTGGCGATGAATTCGTATTGCTGACGGAGGTCGGCCCCGGTGAGGACGACGCCCGCACCCTTGTCGAATCGATGCTGGACCGACTGAAATGCGCCTACCCTTATGACGGGCGCACGATCGAGTGCACTGCCAGCGCCGGAATCGCGATCTTCCCCGTCGCGGGGCGCACGGCGGACGAGTTGTACATGAACGCCGATATCGCGCTTCTCGCCGGCAAGGCGCAGGATCCAGGCCGGGCGATCATGTTCAGTGGAGACATGCGACAGGAACTGCAGCGCAAGGCATCGTCGCTTGAAGTCGCCGCCGCAGCAGTCGCGAACGGCTGGATCGAGCCGCATTATCAGCCGAAGTTCGATCTTGCCACCGGCGACTTGTGCGGGCTGGAGGCGCTATTGCGGTGGAAACAGCCGGGCGGGGAGTGGCAATCTCCCCACACGATCGCGGCCGCGTTCAACGACAAGTGCCTGGCAACGAAGATCACCGACACGATGATCCGGCAGGTCGTTTCGGATCTCAACCGCTGGCGGCGGAAGGGCTGCGCCACCCCCGTCGCGATCAATGTATCGGCCGCCGATTTCCTGATCGACGACTTTGCCGAGCGCCTCCTCGGTCAGCTGGCGCAAGGGGACGTGCCTCCGTCCCTGATCGAACTTGAAGTTACCGAAGGCGTGGTCCTCGGCGATGGTGCGGCCCACGTGGCGCGGGTGCTGCGGAAGCTGAGCGACGCGGGCGTTCGGATCGCCCTCGATGATTTCGGCACCGGCTATGCCTCGCTATCGCATCTGAAGCAGTTTCCGGTGCACGTCATCAAGATCGATCGCAGTTTCGTGCGTAGCGTGACGGTAAGTCATGAAGACCGCGCAATCGTACGAACCATGATCGATCTCGGCAAGAGTATGTCGATCGAGGTGGTGGCCGAAGGCATCGAGTATGAAGCGCAGCTTTCGTTTCTGAAGAATGCAGGATGCGATGTCGGGCAGGGATTCCTTTTCGGAAAGGAGATGCCGGCTACCGAAATCGAGTCACGATACGCTCGCGTGCACGGCGCGGGTGAAACCGATGTCGTTGCTGATCGATGAGGCGAACCGCTGATTCCGCAGGGCAGGCATATCGCGAGCGACACCGTGGGCGCCGCCTTGCCGTGCGGCTGGAGCGGGCAGGAAAGCGGCCCTGTGGCGGCGGCGGCGGCGCCCCCATATCGGCCTAGCGTGTATTCGATGAAGGTGCTTGCTTGATACACCAGGACGACCTGTTCGACGCACCTCTCGTCCCAGGCCTGGACTACCGCGACGATGTGATCACGGCCGCGGAGGAGCAGGACCTGATCGACCGGATCGCCGAAGTGCCCGTGTCGCCGTTCCGCTTCCAGGGATGGGAGGGCAAGCGGCAGACGGCATCGTTCGGCTGGCACTATGACTTCGCGGACGCGAGCTTCGCACCCACCACGCCAATTCCCGAATTCCTCCTCACCCTGCGTGACAGAGCCGCCGCCTTCGCCGCCCTGCCCGCGGCCGATCTCGTCCAGGTTCTGGTCACCCGCTACGATCCTGGCGCCGGCATCGGCTGGCATCGCGACCGTCCGGTGTTCGAGCATGTCGTCGGCGTGTCACTTGGCGCCCCGGCGACGCTGCGCTTGCGGCGCCGGTCGGGATCGAGGTTCGAGCGCGTGTCCCTGCCGGTCGCACCGCGCTCGATCTACCACCTGAGCGGCGCTGCCCGGCACCAGTGGGAGCACAGCATCGCGGCAATGGAGGTGCGGCGCTGGTCCATCACGTTCCGCAGCATGTCGGCCGGAATGGCGGGGATTGCGCGCCCTGGATCCGGACGCGCTACCGAATGATCTTGGTGCGACGGCTTCCAGAGAAGCTTAACCAATTTGGTGCAGTGACTTGTTCCATGAAGTGGGACCGGGCCTGGATGCGTGATCTGGCACGCCTTTGCCGAGAGCATCGGATGACGCGGCGCATCCGCGGCTGCGTGCAAATTGCGGCGGTGCTGCTCGCGCCGGTCGTGGCGACGCTGTGGGCGAGCGGAATGGTGCCGGCCATGCTCGCGGTTCTCCTGCTGGCGATGACAACGGCGATCCAGCTTTCGACGTTGCTGGAATACCGTACGGCCGAACGCAAGGCGCACTCCCTGGCGGGATCCGGCACGGACATAGCGCCGCTGGATGCGAGCCTGGCGCACGTCGCGGACCGGCTGGAGGCAATCGCCCACCGCGCCGCGCCGACCCATCCTGTCTCCGGCCTGCCCACCCGCGAGCAGCTGTTCGCCGCAATCGAGGCACATCTCGAAGCGAGCGGAGGCCCGCGGATGCTGGCGACGATCCAGTTCGTCGATCTGGATCGTATCGCCGCCTTCGACCAGGAGGGCGCGCACGCCGCGCTCGCCAGCCTTGCCGAACGCCTCACGGCAGCGGCACACCGCCAGCACGTCGTCGCGCAGGTCGATCGCGATTGCTTCGCGCTGTGGTTCGCCGGCGAACCGGATCTCGAGGCGGCGACCGCGGAACTGCGCGTGCTGACTCATCTGATGGCGCAGGAA
>NZ_JAQGLK010000197.1 GCF_028292925.1 Sphingomonas bacterium | reverse complement strand
TGGCGGCTGGAACGCTACGGGCTGGAACAACAGGCGGAGATCGTCCGCCACGCCTACCTGCTGCGGGAGGGATATCCGGTGCCAGGCGCGGCCGGGCCGGCGCAGTATGAAAGCATCCTCAGCACGTTCCGCTGAGAGGCCCGCCGGGGGCCACTGAGAGGCCGGCCGGGGCGGCCGCTGAGAGGCCACCGTAGGGCGGCGGGGTTCCGGATGCGGACGGCGGGATGTTAACGATCGGCGCCTACGATCGGCCTTGGGGAAATCCCCAAGCGAGGATCCAAGCATGACCTATAACGAATTGCTCGTCGTCTTCATCACGCTGGTGGTCGCGGCCGTCTTCCTGTTCGTGTGGAAGCGCCGCGATGTCGGCATCGTGCCCGAGGATCGCCTGCCCGAGGCGCTGCACGAGCCGCTCAACGGCAAGCAGCACGGCTGAAAGCAGCATGGCCCGCCTGCGCCTCCGGGCGCGGGCGGGCCGCCGAGGCTAGCCGCCCGATTTGGCCACGCCGACGAGCGCCGGTCGCAACAGCCGGTCGCGGATCATGTAGCCGCCCTGCATCTCGTGCACGATCGTGCCGGGTTCGGCCTCGTGCTCGATCTCGATCATGGCCTGGTGGCGGTTCGGATCGAGCTTCGCGCCCATCGCCTCGATCTTCGAGATGCTGTGCCGCTGAAAAACGTTGTTCAGCTCCCGCCCGGTCATCTCGATGCCGGTGACGAGGGGCTTCAGCCGCTCGTCCTCGCGGAGATCGGCGGGGATCGCGGCCAGCGCGCGCGCCAGATTGTCCGCGACGGAGAGCATGTCGCGCGCGAAACTGGTGGTCGCATAAGCGGTCGCGTCGGCCTTTTCGCGCTCCAGCCGGCGGCGCACGTTCTGCGTCTCCGCCTGTGCATACAGCACCTCGTTGCGCAGCTTTTCCAGCTCGGCATCGTTGCGCGCCGAATTCGCCGCGTCGCCGCCGCTCGCCGGCGCCTCGCCCGCAACCGCCTCGTAGATCTCGTTTTCGTTGTTCACGTCTTCGTTCATTGCATCAATCTCGTCAGGGCCTGAGCAGTGAAATCCACCATGGGCACGACGCGGGCATAGTTCAACCGCGTCGGCCCGATCACCCCCACGACACCGACGACCTGCCCTGCGGCATCGTGGTACGGCGCGGCGATCACCGAGGATCCGGACAGCGAGAACAGCTTGTTCTCCGATCCGATGAAGATCTTCATGCCCTGCCCGGCCCGCGCGCCGTCCAGCAGGCGGGCGATCTCTTCCTTGGATTCGAGCTCGTCGAGCAGCTGGCGAACGCGTTCCAGATCGGCGGCGGCGGCGGCGTCGATCAGATTGGCCTGGCCCCGCACGATCAGCACGGGCCGTTCGCTGCCATCCTGCGACCAGATCGCCAGCCCCCGCGCGACAAGCTCACCCGATGCCGCGTCCAGCGCCGCGCGCCCCTCGCCGATCTCCACCCGCAGCCGCGTCTGCGCCTGACGCAGCGTCAGCCCGCACAGCCGCTGGCTCATGTAATTGGCGGCGTCGCTCAGCGCCGAAGGCGGCAGACCCGGCGGCAGATCGACCACCCTGTTCTCGACGGTGCCGTCCGCCCCCACCAGCACCGCGAGCGCCTGCTTGTCGGAGAGCGGCACGAAAGCGAACTGGCGCAGTACCGGCTCCAGCTTGGGGACCAGAACGATCCCCGCGCACGCCGACAGGCCCGAGAGCGCCGCGGTGGTCGCCGCCAGCGCCTCCTCGATTGGCCCGATGCCGGAGAGGCGCTGCTCGATCGCGGCGCGCTCCTCCGGCGAAGGTTCGGCTGCCTGCATCATGCCGTCGACGAACAGCCGCAGCCCGCTCTCCGTCGGCATCCGCCCCGCCGAGGTGTGCGGCGCCGCCAGCAGGCCGAGCTCTTCCAGATCCTGCATGACGTTGCGGATCGATGCGGGCGACAGGTTGAGCCCGGCCAGCTTGGAAACGGTGCGCGAACCGATCGGCGCGCCGGAGCCCAGATAGCTTTCCACGACCGCGCGGAATACGTCGCGCGCGCGTGTCGACAGATCGAGGACGCTCCCGGACATGGTGCCCGATGTAGCGCCGCCGGCGGCGATTACCAGTTCAACGGCGGCGGCGGCCGACGCGGCGCGAGATCAGCACGATGGCCGCCCCCGCAATTGCCAGCATCAGCCCGCGCGTGATCCACGGCCGCTGATCGATCATGAAGCTGGAACGCGGGTAGGGAAAGATCCCGCTGCCCTGGGCCATCCAGAGGATGCCCATCAACAGGAACACCACGCCGACTATCATCAGCACCGTCCGCATCGCGCGCATCCTCCTATTCGCTGGCGAACGCCAGTCGAGGCAGCTAGATGCGCCGCTTCAACTGCCCAGGACAAGCTCCAATGCGCCCATCCGGACGTGCCGCCGATCAGATGCGAACGATCACCATGGAAACCGGCTTCAGCGCGCACGCCGAAGGGTCGTGCCTGGTGTCGTTCGGCGATACCCGCGTGCTCGTCACCGCCTCGATCGAGGAAAGGCTGCCGCCGTGGCTGCGCGGCAAGGGCAAGGGGTGGATCACCGCCGAATATGGCATGCTGCCCCGCGCCACCCATACCCGCGGCAACCGGGAGGCGGCCAAGGGCAAGCAATCCGGCCGCACGCAGGAAATCCAGCGGCTGATCGGCCGGTCTCTTCGTGCCGCGGTGGACATGACGCTGCTTGGCGAGCGGCAGATCACCTTCGACTGCGATGTCCTGCAGGCCGATGGCGGCACCCGCACCGCATCCATCTCCGGCGCGTGGGTCGCGCTGCGCATCTGCGTCGACAAGCTGCTTGCCGACGGGCTGCTCACCGCCGATCCGATCGTCCGGCAGATCGCCGCCGTCTCCTGCGGCGTGCATGACGGCACGCCGGTGCTCGACCTCGACTATATCGAGGATTCGGCCGCGCACAGCGACGCCAACTTCGTGCTGACCGCCGACAACCGCATCATCGAGGCCCAGGCCACGGCCGAGGGCGCGACGTTCGACGAGGAGGAACTGCTCCGCCTGTTGCGGCTGGCGCGGATCGGCTGCGGCGAGATCTTCGCCGCGCAGCACCGGGCTACCGGCCGGTGACCGGGGCGAGCGGGATCGAGACGGCGGACGCGCTGCCCCACCGCAAGCTGGCCCCCGGCAAGCTCGTCATCGCGAGCCACAATGAGGGCAAGGTGCGGGAGATCCGCGCCCTGCTCGCTCCCTACGGCGTCGAACCCGTCTCCGCGGGGTCGCTCGGGCTGCCCGAGCCGGACGAGACCGGCACCAGCTTCGCGGCCAACGCCGAACTGAAGGCGCGCGCTGCGGCCGACCTCTCCGGCCTGCCGGCGCTCGCCGACGATTCGGGGCTGAGCGTCGAGGCGCTGAAGGGCGATCCCGGCATCTTCTCCGCGCGCTGGGCGGGCGAGGCCAAGGACTTCGATCTGGCGATGCGGCTGGTCGAGCAGAACCTCCAGGCGGCCGGCCCGGAAGCGGGACGCGACGCGCATTTCGTCTGCGCGCTCTCGCTCTGCTGGCCGGACGGTCATGTCGAGACGTTCGAGGGCCGGGTCGACGGCACGCTCGTCTGGCCGCCCCGGGGTTCGCAGGGCTTCGGCTACGATGCGATGTTCCTGCCGCTGGGAAGCGAGCAGACCTTCGGCGAAATGGCGCCGGACGCCAAGCACGCGATCAGCCACCGCGCCGCCGCGTTCCGCAAACTGGTCGCCGCGATCTTCTGATCGCCGCGCGGAACGGTGCGGATCAGCGCGTGAAGGGATCGCGCCCGAAGACGTTGCCCGCCGGCCAGTAACGGCAGACGAGATACTCGTCCTGCCCGTTGCCGGCGATGCCGCAGCCGAGATGCGTCGTCCCCCGCCAGATCATCTGCGTGTAATGGCCGACATCCTCGAACCGGCCGGTGCGCGATGCATAGGGAATCGCCGCGCGCGTGAAGAGCCGCCGCTCGTCGCGCCAGTAATTCGCCATCTCCTCGAACCGGAACGCGCCGCGTGTCCCCATCCACAGATTTTCGCCCTTCGGCTCGTAACCGATCTGCCGGGCGTGGCCGAAGCTGTTGCTCCGCGCCATCTGGGCGGCATAGGCAGTCGCCTCCCGCGCCAGGCCGGGATCCCACGTCAAGGGTGCGATGCCCAGCGGCACCCGCGTGGCGTTGTGGGCGGAGAGCATGGCGATCCGAAGCGGCAACTCGCCGCGCACCGGCCCCATTTGTCGCAGCGGGCGTTCAGCGGATGGAACCGCAGCCGATGCGGCACGTTGGGGGGAAGTTAGTCGGGCAGAGGGCGCAGTCGGCGCCACCTTCTGCGCATGGCGTGTCGGCGCGACGCATCCCGTCGCCGCCAGCGCGGCTGCCACCACGAACGCGCCCCCCGGCGCACCCCGCATCTTTCGTATCCCCATATCTGCGCCCATAGCGGACGAAGATGAATAACACCAAAACCAATCCGGCCACGGCGCCGGTCGCGCTCTACGTGCACTGGCCGTTCTGCGTGTCGAAATGCCCCTATTGCGACTTCAACAGCCACGTCCGCGCCGAGGTGGATGAGGCCGCTTGGCACAGTGCCCTGCTCGCCGATCTCGCCTACGAGGCATCGCTGACGCCGGGCCGGCGGCTCACCTCGATCTTCTTCGGCGGCGGCACGCCCTCGTTGATGCCGCCGGCTACCGTCGCGGCGCTGATCGAGGCGGCCGCTGGCTATTGGGACGTCGCCCCCGATATCGAGATCACGCTGGAGGCGAACCCCTCCTCGGTCGAAGCGGCGCGATTCGCCGATCTTGCCCGCGCCGGCGTCAACCGCGTTTCGCTCGGGCTACAGTCGCTCGACGATGCGGCGCTGCGCTTCCTCGGTCGCGCCCACGGGGTGAGCGAGGGGCTGGCGGCGCTGGAGGTCGCACAGTCCGTGTTCGGCCGCGTCAGCTTCGATCTGATCTACGCGCTGCCGGGGCAGACCGCGGCGGCGTGGCAGGCGGAGCTGGGCCGCGCCCTCTCGTTCGGCACCGGCCACCTCTCGCTCTACCAGCTGACGATCGAGCCCGGCACGCGCTTTGCCACGCTGGCGGCCAGGGGCGAGATCGTGCCCGCCGATCCGGATCACGCCGCCGACCTGTTCGATCATACCCGCGCGGCCACGGCCGCCGCCGGAATCCCGGCCTACGAAATTTCCAACCACGCCCGCCCCGGCGAGGAGAGCCGCCACAACCTGACCTACTGGCGCTACGGAGACTATCTGGGGGTCGGCCCCGGCGCGCATGGCCGGCGCGGGCGCACCGCAACGCTCCGCCGCAAGAAGCCCGAAAACTGGCTGGCGGCGGTCGCCTCGTCCGGCCACGGCATGGAGCCGGAGGAACCGCTTGCCCCGGAAACGCGCGCGATGGAGGCTCTGCTGATGGGGCTGCGATTGGCCGAAGGTGTCGATCTCGCCCGCATCGCCGCCGAAAGCGGGGTGTCCGTCGATCGGCTGGTCCGCGCCGACGCCGTCGCCCGGTTGGCGCGCATGGGGCTGATCGAGCAGACCGGCACCCGGCTCCACGTGCCCGAACGCGGCATGCTGCTGCTCGATGCGATCCTGCCCGAAGTGGTCGCAGTCTAGGCGGCGGCGGCGGTCACTGCCCGGAAAAGCCGCGCGGCGCCGGCGATATGACGGTGAAGCCGGCCGCGTCGATCTGGTGCACTGCCAGTGCCCGATCGGCGATGCCGTCGCTGCCGAAGCGGAACGCGCCGTCCACCCCGGCGAAGCCGTCCGGATCGGTCAGGCGGCGGACGGG
The DNA here is from genome assembly GCF_028292925.1 of Sphingomonas bacterium. GTDB lineage: Bacteria > Pseudomonadota > Alphaproteobacteria > Sphingomonadales > Sphingomonadaceae > JAQGLK01. The sequence goes on along the minus strand of NZ_JAQGLK010000197.1, from coordinate 12,441 downwards.
AAAGGCATCGCCCACCTTCCACTCGTTGGCGATACGCGTCGCCAGCAGCACCGCATCGTAGCCGAGGCTCGCCAGCCGGTACGGCCCGGTGCCGAATCGCGCGCGATACCGGGTGGTCAGCTGCCGGTATGTCGAATCGGGCACGCTGGCGAACCATGCGCCGCGCATCGCCGGCTGCGCGCTCAGCGACGGCTCGGTATTCCACAGCTCGGTGCCGAGCAGACGCGCGGCAGGCGATCCGCTCTTGCGGATCAGGGGCGCCGCCTGGATGGCGATGCGCGCCGAATCGGCGATCAGGATCGCGTCGAACGCCTGGTCCCGGCCCATCTTCTGCACCGCTGCGGCCAGCGCCTTGGGGCTGCGTTCGTAGCTCTGCATCGCGACCACGCTGCCGCCGCCCGCCTCGGCAGCCTTGATCAGCGCGTTGGCCGCGCTGCGCCCGTACAGGCCGGAGGGAACGAGCGCGGCGAACCGCGTCATCCCCTTCGACCGGGCATAGCGGACCACCCGTTCGATCGACTGCGCCGGATTGAAGCCGAGCAGGAAGGTGCCGTCCCCCGCCACGCTCAGATCGTTGGAGAAACTCAGCACCGGCACGCCGGCGGCCCGCGCGGCGGGGGCGACGGCGCGGGCATCCTCGGCCAGCAGCGGCCCCAGGATCAGCCGGTTGCCCTCGGCGATGGCGCGAGCGGCGGCGGCGGCGGCGCCAGGGCCGGTATCGTAGGTGGTGATCCGCAGCGTCTTGCCGCCGGTATCCAGCAGCGCCAGATTGGCGGCGTTGGCGATCGACTGGCCGACCGCGGCGTTGGGGCCGGTCTCCGGCACGAGCAGGGCGATGCGGTGCCGCGCCTCGTCCTGCGGCAAGCCGGAGGTGGGCGCGGCGGAAGGACGCGGCGGCGGCGGCGGGGCGGCGGTCGGCGGGGCGGCGCGCGGAACGACGCTCTGGCAACCGGCCAGGAACAGCGCCAGCCCGACAGCGATTGCGCGCAACGCCTGTCGCGCCGGTTGCCGGCGGTATGCCGCCTCTGTCATGGCCGTCATGGTATGAACGCCTCTCCGAACGCGGGACTAGTGCCCGGCCTGTATATCGTCGCCACCCCCATCGGCAACTTGTCCGATCTGAGCCCGCGCGCCGCATCGATCCTGGCGCAGGCGGATCTGATCGCGGTCGAGGACAGCCGGGTGACGGCGGTGCTGCTACGCCACGTCGGCACGAAACGGCCGATGATCGCCTATCACGATCACAATGCCGATCGCGTCCGCCCCGGCTTGATCGAGCGGATGGGGCGGGAGGCGATCGCGCTCGTCTCGGATGCGGGTACGCCGCTCATCTCCGATCCCGGCTTCAAGCTGGTCCGCGATGCCCGCGCCGCGGGGCACACCGTCACCACGATCCCCGGCCCCTGCGCCGCGATCGCCGCGCTGACGCTGGCCGGATTGCCGACCGACCGCTTCTTCTTCCTGGGCTTCCTGCCGCCCAAGGAGAAAGCCCGCGCCGATGCCATTGCCGAGGTGGCGGCGGTGCGCGCGACGCTGATCCTCTACGAATCCGGCCCGCGGCTGGCGGCCACGCTGGCGACGCTGGCGAACGGGTTGGGGGACCGCGAGGCCGCCGTCGCGCGGGAGATCAGCAAGACCTATGAGGAATGCGTCACCGGCACGCTTTCCTCCCTTGCCGCCCGCTATGCCGATGCGCCGCCGCGCGGCGAGATCGTCGTGATCGTCGCCCCGCCGGGGGAGGCCCCGCCGCCGGCGGAGGACGATGTCGACGCGCTCCTCGCCGACGCGATCGGCCGGCTCTCCACGGGGCAGGCAGCGAGCGAGGTGGCCAAGGCGACCGGGCTGCCGCGCCGCGATCTCTACGCCCGTGCCATGGCCATGAAGGGCGACGCCCCGTGAAACCGGCGCGGGATCGCGCCCGTGCAGAACGCCGTGGCCGGATCGGAGAAACGGCCGCGGCCTGGTGGCTGCGGCTGAAGGGCTGGCGCATCCTCGACCGCAGGGTGCGCACCCCCGTCGGCGAGGTCGATCTGGTCGCCCGGAAAGGGGCGCTGATCGCCTTTGTCGAGGTGAAGCACCGCGCCACCGATGCCGATCTCGATCACGCGATCGACATGCGGCGGCTGGCGCGGGTGGCGGCGGCGGCCGACTATCTGATGTCGCATTATGCCGGGCCGGGCGATGATATCCGCATCGACGTGATCCTGATCGCGCGCGGGCGGCGGCTGCGGCATATCGAGAATGCGTGGATCGGGTGACGCAGTCCGGGTGACAGGCGGCGGCGGCGCGCCTAGAGCCTGACGCGCGGGATAGGGATGGAGGATGCCTTGGGCCTGAAGGTCGCGGTCCAGATGGACCCACTCGAATCGATCAACGTTGCCGGCGATTCGACGTTTGCGGTGATGCTCTCGGCGCAGGCGCGCGGCCACCGGCTGTGGCACTACAGCGCGGGGGATCTCAGCTACCGCGACGGCCGCGTCACCGCGCCGGCCCGCCCCGTCACCGTGCAGAACGTCGCCGGCGGTCATCATCGCTTCGGCGACTGGCAGACGATCGATCTGGCGGACGACATCGATGTCGTTCTGATGCGGCAGGATCCGCCGTTCGACCTGGCCTACATCACCGCCACCCACCTGCTGGAGCGGATCGCGCACCGGACGCTGGTGGTCAACGATCCGGCTGCCGTGCGCAACGCGCCCGAAAAGCTGTTCGTGCTGGATTATGCGCAGTTCATGCCGCCGACGCTGATCACCCGGCGGCTGGAGGATGCCCGCGCCTTTCACGCCGAACATGGCGAGGTCGTCATCAAGCCGCTCTACGGCAATGCCGGGTCGGCGGTGTTCCACGTCGCCCGCAACGACGCCAATCTGGCCGCGCTGACCGAATTGTTCGGCCAGGTCTGGCGCGAGCCGTTCATGGTCCAGGCGTTCCTGCCGGACGTCGCCAAGGGCGATAAACGCATCGTGCTGATCGATGGCAAGCCGACCGGCGGCGTCAATCGCCTGCCCAAGCCCGGCGAGATCCGATCCAACCTGGCGGTCGGCGGATCGGGCGCCGCGACCGAGTTGACCGCGCGCGAGATCGAGATTTGCGAGGCGATCGGCCCGGAGCTTGCCGCGCGCGGGCTGATCTTCGTCGGGATCGACGTGATCGCCGGCCATCTGACCGAGATCAACGTCACCTCCCCCACGGGCATCGTCGCCATCGACAGGTTCAACGGCACCGACACACCCGCCCTGATCTGGGACGCGATCGAGGCCAAGGTGGCCACCCGCAATGACTGACTGGGTCGTTCGCCTGATCGAGCAGGGCGGCTATGCCGGCATCGCCTTCCTGATGTTCCTGGAAACGGTGTTCCCGCCGATCCCTTCGGAGGTGATCATGTCGCTGGCCGGGGTCAATGCCGCCAAGGGCGCGTTCTCGCTGCCACTGGCGATCGCCTGCGGCACGTTCGGGGCGATGGCCGGGAATGTCGCCTGGTTCGTCTTTGCCCGTGCGCTCGGGATCGATCGGCTGCGCCCCATCGTCGATCGCTTCGGCCGGATCCTGACGCTCGACTGGGCCGAGGTGGAACGCGCCGATCATTTCTTCGATCGGTGGGACAAGTGGTTCGTGTTCGTCGGTCGGATGATGCCGACGATCCGTTCGCTGGTATCGGTGCCGGCCGGGCTGTTCGGCATGCGCTGGGGGCCGTTCCTGCTGTGGTCGACGCTCGGCACCGCGGGGTGGACCGGCGCGCTCGCCACCGCCGGCTATGTGCTCGGCCGCAACGTGGACGATGTCGATCGCTATCTCGGCCCGGCATCGACGGGGATCATCGTCGTCCTCGTCCTGTGGTATCTCTACCGGGTGTTCACGTGGAAGCCGCGCGGCGGCTGACGTCGGCTCACGTCCCGCTCACTCCTTCGTCAGCGCGCCCGGCTTGTGTGCGGCGATGGTGCCCTTCCCGGTCTTGACGATGAACTCGGGATTGTCGGCCGATGCGGCGACGTGGTGGCCCTTGATATCGGTGGGCGTGGTCTGTTTCTTCTCGACGGTGCCGTGCGCCGCGCCGCCGTGGCTCTTCCACGTGACCTTGTCGCCCTTGTTCAGGTCTTTTTCCTCGGCCACCGCCTGTCTCCCGCTGCTGATCCGAGGTGGTAGAATGCGCCGGGGCGCCCGCCGGTTTCACGCCCGCGGGTGGGCGTTGCGGTACACATCCAGCAGGTAGGCGGCGTCTACCGCGGTGTAGATCTGCGTCGACGACAGGCTGGAGTGGCCGAGCAGTTCCTGCAACGACCGCAGGTCCACGCCCCGGCCGAGCAGGTGGGTGGCGAAGCTGTGGCGCAGCGCATGCGGCGTCGTGCGATCGGACAGGCCGAGCCGCCCCCGCGCCCCGCGCACCGCCCGGCGCACGATATCGGCCGAGAGCGGCCCGCCCCGTGCGCCGCGGAACAGCGGCAGATCCCGGCCGATCGGATAGGGGCACAGCCGCACATAGTCCTCGATCGCGGCGCGCACCTTGGGCAGCAGCGGCACGATCCGCGTCTTGGCACGCTTGCCGGTGACGGAAAGGGTGGGCCCCAGCGGCAGGGCGCTGCCGGTCAGTCCCATCGCTTCGCCCACCCGCAGGCCGCCGCCGTACAGCAGCAGCAGCACCGCCAGGTCGCGCGCGGCGATCCACGGCTCGGCGGCGGCATCGGCGGCATCCTGCGCCAGCGATACCGCGTCGTCGGGGGAGATGGGGCGCGGCACGCCGCGCTTCACCCGCGGCCCGCGCAGCCGCGGCGGCGTACTGCCTTCGCCCACCCCGACGAAGCCGAGGAAACCGCGCACCGCGGAAAGTTCGCGCGCGGCCGAGGCGTTGCCGATCCCCTGCGCCCGGCGGGCGGCCAGGAAGGCGCGCAGATCCGCCACCTCCAGTTCCCTGAGGGAAGCCGCATCCACCGCCGCCCCGCGATGCTGCCCGAGGAAGCCGATCAGCCGGTGCGCGGTCGCGACATAGGCGCGGACGGTATGATCGGATCGCCGCCGATCGCGGCGCAGATGATCGCCCCACGCGGCCGCGTCCGCAGCCGCGGGATGGTGGACGAGCGCGTCTGCGCCCGCATCGGTTTCCGGATCGGCCACCGGGCGACCATGCGCGAAACCGCGCGATCGGGAAAGGCGCCGCCGCCGCCGTCAGGCGGCAGCGGCGCGGGATCCAGGGTCTAGAGGATCGACTGGCCGGTCTTGGCCCAATCCGCCATGAACCCGGCGATGCCCTTTTCGGTCAGGACATGGTTGAACAGCGACTTGATGACGGCGGGCGGCGCGGTCATCACGTCGGCGCCGATCTTGGCGCTTTCCAGCACGTGGACGGGGTGACGCACGCTCGCCACCAGGATCTCGGTGTCGAAGGCGTAATTGTCGTAGATCAGGCGAATGTCGGCGATCAGCTCCATCCCGTCGAAGCCGTTATCGTCGTGACGCCCGACGAAGGGCGAAATGAACGCCGCGCCCGCCTTGGCGGCGAGCAGCGCCTGATTGGCCGAGAAGCAGAGCGTGACGTTCACCTTGGTGCCGTCGTCGGACAGCGCCTTGCAGGTTTTCAGCCCGTCGATGGTCAGCGGCACCTTCACCGCGACGTTGTCGGCGATCTTCCGGAGCACTTCGGCCTCGCGCATCATCGTCGCATGATCCAGCGCCACCACCTCGGCCGAGACCGGGCCGGGGACGAGCTTGCAGATTTCGGCGACGACCTCGAGGAAGCTGCGGCCGGATTTGGCGATCAGCGAAGGGTTGGTCGTGACACCGTCGAGCAGGCCGGTCTCGTACAGTTCGGCAATGTCCTTGGTGTCGGCGGTATCGACGAAGAACTTCATGATTTCGTGGCTCCGGGAGGGGGAGAGGGCTACGCGGCGCCTAGCCGATCCGGCGGTTCGGGGGAAGCATGGCGGAACAGCAGGTTGCCGCCCGGATAGCCCGGCACGACCGCTTCGCCGTCCTCCACGAAGCCCAGCCGCCGCAGGAGCGCCGCCGATGCCGCGTTGCCGCGCCCCACGAACGCGACGATCGCGCCCAGCCCCAGCGTCTCGCGGCCATGCCGCAGCATCGCCTCCGCCGCCTCGCGGCCATAGCCCTGGCGGGTATGCGCGGCGAGATAGGCATAACCGAGATCGGGCGCGGGCAGCCCTTCGCGGCGGACGAACCCGCAGGTGCCGATCGGCACGCCGCCGGCCTCGACCAGATATATGCCGTAGCCATGCTCGGCATAATGCGCGGTGTAGCGTTCTGCGATGTAGCGCGCCGCATCCGCATCGCTGTGCACCCCGCGATCCCCGATATTCTCGAGGAAGCCCGGATCGTTGGCCAGCGCGCGCACGAACGGTGCGTCTTCCGCCACGATCCGGCGGATCGTCAGCCGCTCCGTCGTCAGGATCGGCGCCGGTCGCGGCGCCTTGGCGTCGTCCGTCAGATCCGACTGGGTCATGCCGATTTCCTTCCGTGGCCTGCGTGCCTACCTAGCACATCATGAACCCCCGTGCCCGTGTCCTGCTCCTCAACGCCGCGCTCGGTCCGCTCGATTACAGCGTGCCGCACGGCATGCGTGTCGCGCCGGGCAGCATCGTGCTCGCGCCGCTCGGCCCCCGCCAGCTGGCCGGGGTGGTGTGGGAGGAGGAGCGGATGCCGTCGGACGCCGAGGTTGGCGACAACCGCCTGCGCCCGCTCGCTTCCGCCTACGATCTGCCGCCGATCGCCGCCCCCTTGCGCCGGCTGATCGAATGGACCGCGGATTATTATCTGGCCGCGCCGGCATCGGTGCTGCGCATGGCGCTCGCCTCGGCCAGCGCGCTCGACGGATCGCGCACCGCCACCGAATATCGCCCGACCGGGCGCGTGCCCGATCGGCTGACGCCGCAGCGCGCCCAGGCGCTGGAGCGGATTGCGGGGCGGCAAGGGCTGGTGCGCGAACTGGCGGCGGCGGCGGACGTGTCCGACGCGGTGATCCGCGGGCTGGTGAAGGTCGGCGCGATCGAGGCGGTCGATGTCCGGGTCGACGATCCCTTTCCCGTGCCCGATCCCGAACACGCCCCGCCCACGCTTTCGCCCGCACAGGCCGATGCGGCGGAAAGCCTTGTCGCGTCGGTCGCGGCGCGCGCTTTCTCCCCCGTCCTGCTCGACGGGGTAACCGGCTCCGGCAAGACGGAGGTCTATTTCGAGGCGGTCGCGGCGGCGATCCGCGCCGGGCGCCAGACGCTCGTCCTGCTGCCCGAGATCGCGCTGACCGAACCGTTCCTGAAGCGATTCGCCGAACGATTCGGCTGCGCGCCCGTCGCCTGGCATTCGGACCTGCGGCAGACGCAGCGCCGCCGCGCGTGGCGGGCGATCGCCTCCGGCGAGGCGCTGGTGACGGTCGGCGCACGGTCGGCGCTGTTCCTGCCCTATCGCGATCTCGGGCTGATCGTGGTCGACGAGGCGCACGAGACGAGCTTCAAGCAGGAGGAGGGTGTGACGTATCACGCCCGCGACGTGGCGGTGATGCGCGGCCGGTTCGAGGGCGTTCCGGTGATCCTTGCCTCCGCCACGCCGGCGATCGAGACGCGCCAGCAGGTCGCCGCCGGGCGCTACGGCGAACTGAAGCTGCCCGGCCGCTACGGCGCCGCCGAACTTCCGGACATCGCCGCGCTCGATCTCACGCTTGATCCGCCGCCGCGCGGCCGCTGGCTGGCGCCCACCCTGGTCGCGGCGATGGCCGAGACGCTGGAGCGGCGCGAGCAGGTGCTCTTGTTCCTCAATCGCCGCGGCTATGCCCCGCTGACCCTGTGCCGGACGTGCGGGCACCGCTTCCAATGCCCCAATTGCACGGCGTGGATGGTCGAACATCGCCTGCTGGCCCGGCTCGCCTGCCACCATTGCGGGCACGTCATGCCGCCGCCGCGGCTCTGCCCCGAATGCGGCGAGGAGGACAGCCTGGTCGCCTGTGGGCCGGGGGTGGAGCGCATCGCCGACGAGGTGGCGGCGCTGTTTCCGGAAGCGCGCACCGCCATCGTCACGTCCGACACGATCTGGTCCCCGGCCAAGGCGGCCGAGTTCGTGGAGCGGATGGAAATGCACGACATCGACGTGGTTGTCGGCACCCAGCTCGTCACCAAGGGCTACCATTTTCCGAATCTGACCCTGGTTGGCGTGGTCGATGCCGATCTCGGGCTGTCCGGCGGCGATCTGCGCGCGGCGGAGCGCAGCTTCCAGCAGATCGCGCAGGTGGCGGGGCGCGCCGGGCGGGGCGCCAAGCCCGGCCGGGTCCTGGTCCAGACGCGCGAGCCGAAGGCGCCCGTCATCCAGGCGCTGGTCAGCGGCGATTCGGAAAGCTTCTACGAGGCGGAGACCGACGCGCGGCGGCACGCCGGGGCGCCGCCGTTCGGGCGCTATGCGGCGATCATCGTCTCGTCGGAGAAACTCGACGAGGCGGTGGATACCGCCCGCACCATCGGCCGCACCGCGCCGGAGGTAGAGGGGATGCACGTCTACGGGCCCGCCCCCGCCCCGCTCGCCATGCTGCGCGGCCGGCATCGGCAGAGGCTGCTGGTCCACGCCCGCCGCGCGCTCGACGTGCAGGACGTGATCCGCGAATGGCTGGGCAAGCTCGAATGGCCACGCGGGGTCCGCGTCGCGGTGGACGTGGACCCCTACAGCTTCCTTTAGGCCAAAGCGGCGTCAGTAGCCGTAATAGTCGCCCCGATCCGAGGCGATTGCCGCGCCGAGTGCGAGGCCCAGTACGCCCGCGCCGATCGCCAGCCCGGCACCGTTGTCGCGGTAGCCGTAGCGCGGATAGCCATAATAGCCGCCGCCATAGCCGCGATAGGGCCGGTCGTAGCCGTAGCCGTAGCCGTAAGCGCGAGGCGGCGCGTAATAGCCCCGGCCGCGCGGCGCATAATAACCGCGCCCGTAGCCGCGGCCGCGATCATAGCCGCCGCCATATCCGTTGCCGTAGCCGCGGCCATAGCCCGGCCCGCCATCGTAGCGCGGACGCGCCTCGGCCGGGACTGCGACGACTGCCGCGCTGGTCAACGCCAGACCGGCCACCAGCTTGGTCAGAACTTTCTGCATATCGAACGTCCTTCCGTATCCATCCCCGTCTCGGCCCAACCCATGACGGCATAAGCGTGCACATCGCACGAGTCGGCTGAACGCGGCGAAAACAGGCCGTTCATCCGCGGCTTAGGTGGCCGCCGTGGCGGGCGCCGCATTCCATCCTGGGCCATGTGGCCGTGCGGGCCCCGTGCCGGACGGTCCATGGTCAGATAAGAAGGTCTTCGGCCGGCGCGCCGTCGCCCTCCCGCCGCAGCAGTTCGGTCTTCATCGTCAGCCCATAGGCAAAGCCGCCCAGGGAGCCATCGCCGCGCTTCGCCCGGTGGCACGGCACCAGCACCGCCACCGGGTTCGCCCCGCACGCGGACCCGGCCGCACGCGCCGCGCCGGGCTTGCCGGCGCGCGCCGCCAGCGCGGCATAACTCGCCGTCTCCCCGGGCGGGATGCGGGCGAGTTCGGCCCACACCGCCTCCTGAAAGGCGGTGCCGCGAATATCGAGGGGCAGATCGTGCGCCTGGCCCGGCGCCTCCACCGCCGCCACCGCGCGCGTCACCAGATCGGCCAGCCCGTCTCCGCCCGCCTCGATTCGCGCATGGGGGAAGCGCGCGGCCAGCGCCGCCGCGTCCTCGCCGAACGACAGCCGGCAGATCCCCCGCCCCGTTGCCGCCACCAGCACCCGGCCGAGGCTCGTCTCGGCCGTCGCCCAGCGGATCGCCGCGCCGCGCCCGCCGTCCCGCCAGGCGGACGGGGTCATTCCCAGCCGATCGTCGGCATCGGCATAGAAGCGGCTCGGCGCGGCATAGCCGGCATCGTAGAGCGCGTCGGTCACCGGCATCTCCTCCTCCAGGGCGGCAGCGGCGCGGCGCGCCCGTACGCCGCGGGCGTAAGCGGCCGGGGTCACCCCCGTGGCGCGCTTGAACAGGCGGTGGAAATGATGCGGCGCATAGCCCGCCGCCGCCGCCAGATCGGCCAGCGGCGGCGGGCCGGCACTCGCCTCGATAAAGCGGATCGCCTCCGCCAGCCCGGCGATATCGCGCGCCGCCTCGTCCGGGCGGCAGCGGCGGCAGGGCCGCAGCCCCGCCGCGGCGGCGGCCGCCCCATCGGGAAAGAACCGCACGTTGCGCCGATGGGGGTGGCGCGCCGCGCACGACGGGCGGCAGTAGATGCCGGTGCTGAGCACACCCGTCACGAATCGCCCGTCCGCCGCGCGATCCCGCCGCAGCACCGCCGCCCACGCCGCATCGCCATCGGGGGCGGAAATGGCCGACGAATCGGCGACGGGCGAATCGGCATGTGTCATGCCCGGAAGAATGGCGCCTCCGCCCCGCGGATGCATCCCGCCGCTTGCGGCCAAAGCAGCTTGTCTTGCATATCGGCACCCCCGCTGCTAACCGGCCGGCGACCCATGCGGGGGCCGCCTTGGCGACCCCCTTTCCGCATGCGCATTCAAACTGGGGAACGACACGCGCGTGGAGACATCCGGCGGTATTCAGGCAAGCCTGCCAGGGCGCTATGCCATGGCATTGTTCGAGCTTGCGCGGGACGAGAAGGCGCTCGATGCGGTTTCGGCCAGTCTCGCGAACCTCAAGAGCGCCTTGCGCGACTCGGACGACCTGCGCCGGCTGATCGCCAGCCCGCTGGTCAGCCGCGAAGAGGCGACGGCTGCGGTCGGCAGCCTCGCCGCGACGATGCAGCTGGATCCGGTCACCGCCAAGTTCCTGGGCGTCCTCGCATCGAACCGGCGCCTGGCGCAGCTCGGTGCGGTGATCTTCGCCTTCAACACGCTTGCCGCGCGTTACCGCGGCGAAACCACCGCGGAGGTTGTCTCCGCGCATGAGCTCAGCGGCGAGCAGGTCGATGCCCTAAAGGCGCGGCTGAAGGCCCAGACCGGGCAGGATGTCGCCATCCAGGCGCGCGTCGATCCCGCGATCCTCGGCGGGCTCATCGTCAAGCTCGGCTCGCGCCAGATCGACGGTTCGATCCGCACGAAGCTCAACACCCTCGCGCACGCGATGAAAGGCTGAATATGGAAATCCGCGCCGCAGAAATCTCCAAGGTCATTCGTGACCAGATCGCCAGCTTCGGCACCGAAGCGCAGGTGTCGGAGGTCGGCCAGGTGCTGTCCGTCGGGGACGGTATCGCCCGCATTCACGGGCTGGACAACGTCCAGGCCGGCGAAATGGTCGAATTCTCCAACGGCATCAAGGGCATGGCCCTCAACCTGGAGGCCGACAACGTCGGCGTCGTGATCTTCGGCAGCGATGCCGAGATCAAGGAAGGCGATGTCGTCAAGCGCACCGGCACGATCGTCGATGTGCCGGTCGGCAAGGAACTGCTCGGCCGCGTGGTCGACGGTCTCGGCAACCCGATCGACGGCAAGGGCCCGATCCTCACGACGCAGCGCAGCCGCGTCGAGGTAAAGGCGCCGGGCATCATCCCGCGCAAGTCGGTGCACGAGCCGGTGCAGACCGGCCTCAAGGCGCTCGACGCGCTCGTTCCCGTCGGCCGCGGCCAGCGCGAGCTGATCATCGGCGATCGCCAGACCGGCAAGTCGGCCGTCGCGATCGATACCTTCATCAACCAGAAGGCGGCGAACGCCGGCGACGACGAGTCGAAGAAGCTTTACTGCATCTACGTCGCGATCGGCCAGAAGCGGTCCACCGTCGCGCAGCTCGTCCGCACCCTGGAAGAAAATGGCGCGATGGAATATTCCATCATCGTCGCCGCCACCGCGTCCGAGCCGGCCCCGCTCCAGTTCCTCGCGCCGTACACCGGCTGCGCGATGGGCGAGTATTTCCGCGACAACGGCATGCATGCCGTGATCGTGTACGACGATCTGTCCAAGCAGGCCGTCGCCTACCGTCAGATGTCGCTGCTGCTGCGCCGTCCGCCGGGCCGCGAGGCCTATCCGGGCGACGTGTTCTATCTGCACAGCCGCCTGCTCGAGCGTGCGGCCAAGATGAACGATGCCAACGGCAACGGATCGCTGACGGCGCTGCCGATCATCGAGACGCAGGCCGGCGACGTTTCCGCGTACATCCCGACCAACGTGATCTCGATCACCGATGGCCAGATCTTCCTGGAAACCGATCTGTTCTACCAGGGCGTCCGCCCGGCCATCAACGTCGGCCTCTCGGTCAGCCGCGTCGGTTCGGCCGCGCAGACCAAGGCGATGAAGAAGGTCGCCGGCTCGATCAAGCTGGAGCTGGCCCAGTATCGCGAGATGGCGGCGTTTGCGCAGTTCGGCTCCGATCTCGATGCCTCCACGCAGCGCCTCCTCAATCGCGGCGCGCGGCTGACCGAGCTGCTCAAGCAGCCGCAGTTCAGCCCGCTCCCGTTCGAGGAGCAGGTCGTGTCGATCTTCGCCGGCACGCAGGGCTATATCGATAC
>NZ_JAQGLK010000194.1 GCF_028292925.1 Sphingomonas bacterium | reverse complement strand
CTGGCGTGGCTATCCTATGAGTGGGGGCCGCAGCGCGAGCCGCACGAGCTGCGGCTGCGCAGCTGGCCGGGGCTGGGGATCAGCCGCCTGCTGGCCTACGCCCATCCGCATGGGAGCTGGATCGAGTGGCTGAGCACGTCGCCGCGGTAAGGCCGGATCAGGGATAGCTGACGGTGTTCGGCACCTGCGGGATCGGGATCGATTCCATGTCGTCGCCCGGCACCGTGGGGAAGCGGCCCGCCTTCCAATCCTCCCGCGCGGCGCGGATGCGATCGCGCGACGACGAGACGAAGTTCCACCAGACGTGACGCGGCGTGGCAAAGGCGCCGCCGCCGCACAGCATCACCCGCGCACCCCCGGCGGATCGCAGGGTGGCGGCGGTGCCGGGGCGCAGGACGTAGAGGACCATCGGTTCCAGCGGCAGCCCATCCAGCGCGGCGTCGCCCGCGGCGAGGTAGACCGCGCGTTCGTCGGCAGCGGCGTCGATCGGGATCGACGCGCCGGGATCGAGGCCGACATCGGCATAGATCGTATCGGCATGGGCGGTGACCGGCGAGGTGGCGCCCCACAGGCTGCCCATGATCACCCGCGCGCTGGCACCGCCGCCGGTGATGACGGGCATGTCGGCGGCCGGGACATGCTCGAAAGCGGGGGCGATCTCCTCCTTGCCGTCGGGCAGGGCCAGCCAGGTCTGGATGCCGGACAGTTCGGGGCCGGGCGCGCGCGCGGCGGCAGGGCTGCGCTCCGAATGGACGATCCCGGTGCCCGCCGTCATCAGGTTCACGGCACCCGGCTCGATCGTGCGGAACGTGCCGAGCGAATCGCGGTGATCGATCGCCCCGGCAAACAGATAGGTGACGGTGGAGAGATTGATGTGCGGGTGGGGCCGTACATCGATGCCGTCGCCGGGCGGCAGGTGCGCCGGGCCCATCTGATCGAAGAAGACGAACGGGCCGACCATCGTGCGCTGCTTGTGCGGCAGCGTGCGGTGGACCTTGAACCCGCCGAGATCGTGGCTCACCGGCCGCAGCGCGTGGATGATGAGGCCGTCGTCGCTCATCCCGCTTCGCCGGGGGCGATCGCCTTGATCGCCAAAGCATGGACGCGTTCCGCCAGCAGATCGGCCAGTGCCGCATTCACCGCGCGCTGCCGTTCGACGCGGCTCTTGCCGGCAAAGGCGGCGGACACGATCTCCACCGTGAAGTGGCTCTCCCCGCGCGGATCGTGGCCGGAATGGCCGTGATGTTTCGCGCTGTCGTCGATCACGGCGAGTCGTTCGGGGGCCAGGGCGGACTGGAGCCGGTGTTCGATTTCGGCGGCCACGGGGCCTGTAAGTTTGTCGGGCATGAACCCTATATAGCCCGAAAGCACAAAGGGATGACAGTTGGCCAGTGAAGGTTCTGCGGCACGGAGAGGCTCCCCCCGGTTTCACGGCCGGGTAGGCGGCACGGCGCGCACGTGCGATGCCGCCGGGTGCGAGGAAGCGGGCGAGTTTCGCGCGCCGCCGGAAGGTGGCCGCCGCTCCGGCTTCGACGGGCCGGGCGACTGGCGCTGGTTCTGCCTGGATCATGTCCGCGCGTTCAACGGCGGCTATAATTTCTTCGCCGGGATGACGAGCGAGGAGATCGCCGACCAGCAAAAGCCCTATGCCGGGTGGGAGCGGGAGACGCGCGCATTTTCCGCCAACCCGTCACCGCCGCCGAAATGGGCGGACTTCGCCGATCCGCTGGATGCGATCGGCGCGCGGTTCGCCGAACGTGCGGCGGCGCGGCAGGAGCGTGCGGACGGCCGGCAATTATCCGATGGCGATCGCCGCGCGTTCAAGGTGCTCGGGCTGGAGATCGATGCGGATCGCCGGGCGCTCAGGCAGAGTTATGCCGATCTGGTCCGCCGCTTTCACCCCGATCGCAACGGCGGCGATCGTTCCCACGAGAAGGCCTTGCAGGAGGTGATTGCGGCTTATACGCAGCTCAAATCCCGCCCCGCCTTCGCCTAGATCCATCCTTCAGAAAGCTTCTTCATGGCCGAAATTGGCAACCTGCCGCCCGAATCCCGTGACGTGACGATCATGGATGCGCCGGACAAGATGGTGAAGGTGCGCGAGCTGTTCGGCATCGACAGCGATATCGAGGTGCCGGCCTTCAGCCAGAAGGACGACCGCGTTCCGGATCTCGACCCGGCCTACGTGTTCGATGCCGATACCACGCTGGCGATCTGCGCGGGCTTTGCCCACAATCGCCGGGTGATGGTGCAGGGCTATCACGGCACCGGCAAGTCGACCCACATCGAGCAGGTGGCGGCGCGGCTGAACTGGCCGTGCATCCGCATCAACCTGGATGCGCATATCAGCCGGATCGATCTGGTCGGCCGCGACGCCATCGTGCTGCGCGACGGCCAGCAGGTGACGGAGTTCCGCGAGGGCCTGCTGCCCTGGGCGCTGCAGACCCCGACCGCGCTCGTCTTCGACGAATATGATGCCGGGCGGCCGGACGTGATGTTCGTGATCCAGCGCGTGCTGGAGACCGAGGGCAAGCTGACCCTGCTGGACCAGAACCGGGTGATACGCCCGAACCCGTGGTTCCGGCTGTTCGCGACGTCGAACACCGTGGGCCTCGGCGATACGACCGGGCTGTACCACGGCACGCAGCAGATCAACCAGGGCCAGATGGACCGCTGGAACGTGGTGGTGACGCTGAACTACCTGCCCGCGGCGGTGGAGGCGCAGATCGTGCTCGCCAAATCCGGCGAGTATGACAAGCCGGACGGCAAGAAGGTCGTCGACAACATGGTCAAGGTGGCGGACTTCACCCGCCAGGGCTTCATCGCCGGGGACATATCGACGGTGATGAGCCCGCGCACGGTGATCAGCTGGGCACAGAATGCGCTGATCTTCGGCGATGTCGGCTTCGCGTTCCGCGTGTCGTTCCTCAACAAGTGCGACGAGGCGGAGCGGTCGCTGGTGGCCGAATATTATCAGCGCGTGTTCGGCAAGGACCTGCCGGAGAGCGTGATCGGCAAGGGCAAGGCCAAGTAGGCAGCCGGGGCATGGACCGGGTGGCGCTATCGCTGGCGGCCGCTGCCCTGCTCCTGGCCGGCGGGTGCGGGGATCGGGACGCCGCCGGGCGGGAGAGTGCGCCGGCCCCGGTCCAGCCCGCCGCACCGGCCGCCACCCGGCCGATGGTTGCCGCCACGTCCAGCAATCCGCTGCTCGGCCGCGCCGCGGTGCAGGAGGCGATCCACCGCGCGCTGAAGACGGGCGAGAACCAGCGGTGGGAAGATGGCGGGCTGAGCGGATATGCCGTTCCCGGCACGACCGTGCAGGCCAATGGCTGCCGGGCGGTGCGCTACACGGTGGATCAGCGGCCGGACGCGCCGATGATGACGATCAACGCCTGCGACGCATCCAGGTGATGCGCAGGGGCGCGGCGCCTGCCATGCGCCCGCGCCTCAGCCCTCGTCGGGCCGCTGGATCGCCATCAGCTTGTCGATACGGCGGCCATCCATATCGACGACCTCGAAATGCCAGCTGCCCAGCCGGAACGTCTCGCCGACGGTAGGCAGGCGGCGCAGCACCGACAGCGCAAAGCCCGCCGCGGTGGCATAATCGCGATCTTCGGGCATCGGGATGCCGAGCCGATCGGCCAGCACGTCCGCCGAAAGCGAGCCCGAGACCAGCCAGCCCCCATCCTCGCGCTCGACCAGCGGCGGATCGGTATCCGGCTCCTGATCCGAAGCGAATTCGCCGGCGATGGCGGCGAGCAGATCGGCGGGGGCGACGATACCTTCGACATGGCCATATTCGTCGCGGACGAGGACCATCGGCACCTCCGAGGCGCGCAGCACGCCGAGCGCGTCCATCGCATCCATCTGATCGGGGATGGCGGTGAGCGGATGCATGAGGCCGCGCAGATCGAGCGGCTTGCCCGCGAGGAGCACGGCGACGATGTCGCGCGCCTGGATGACGCCGATGATCTCGTCCACCGAGCCCTCTGCCACCGGCATCCGGCTGTGCGGCAAGGCCAGGAGCTGCTCCAGTATCTCCTCCGGCTCGGCACCGACGTCGATCCATTCGATCTCGGTGCGCGGAGTCATGACCTCGCGCACCGGACGATCGGCGAGGCGGACCACGCCGGAGATGATCGCACGCTCGCTCTCCTCGATCACGCCGGCGCTGCTCGCCTCGGCCACGATCATGTGGAGTTCCTCGGCCGTGACGTGGGATTCGGATTCGCGGTTGAGGCGCAGGATACGGAAGATCAGGGCGCTGGTGCGATCGAGCAGCCAGACGAGCGGCAGCGTGATCCACGACAGCCACAGCATCGGCAGCGCCATGACGGCGGCGATCGGTTCCGGCGCGCGCAGGGCGAACTGCTTGGGAACAAGCTCGCCGATGATCAGCGACAGATAGGTGGTGACGCCGATGACGAGCGCGAACCCCGCCTCGCCCGCAGCGGCGGCGGGCACCCCGAGCAGTTGCAGCCGATCGCCGACGGGCGCGCCCATGCTGGCGCCCGAATAGGCGCCCGCCAGGATGCCGATCAGGGTGATGCCGATCTGCACCGTCGACAGGAACTTGCCAGGATCGTTGGAGAGTTCGATCGCGAGGCGCGCACCGTGGCGCCCGGCGCGGGCCATCGATTCGAGCCGCTGCCTGCGCGCGGAAACGATCGCCAGTTCCGACATGGCGAAGACACCGTTGAGCGCGATCAGCGCGAGGATGATCACCAGATCGAACCAGGGAAACGGAGCGATGGCAGGGGAAACAGGCATGAGCGGCATGTAGCGCCTATCGGGCCAAACTGTCAGCCCGACAACCGGCCGATCAGCAAACGTTCACCGAAGCCGGCAAACAAGCACGCATCGGAAGGCGGGGGTTTCACCCCTGACCGCCGACAAACCATCAACGAGGGACTTCCCATGATCTTTTCACGCCGCCTGACCACCGCCACCACCGCCGTCGCCCTGCTGGCGCTGGGCGCATGCACCACCGATCCGGTGACCGGGGAGCAGAAGCTTTCCAAGGCCGCCATCGGCGCGGCGATCGGCGGCGCGCTGGGCGCGGGCAGCGGCGCGCTGGTCGGCGGGCGCCGCAACCGGACCGAGACGATCGTGGGCGCCGGCATCGGCGCGATCGCCGGCGGCGCCGTCGGCGGGTACATGGACCGGCAGGAGCGCGAACTGCGTGAGCGGACCGCGGGCACCGACGTGCAGGTGGTGCGGCAGGGCGACGACATCGTGCTGAACATGCCGAGCGGCATCACCTTTGCCACCAACAGCTATTCGATCCAGCCGCAATTCCAGAAGACGCTGGACGACGTGGCGCGCACGCTGGCCAACTACAACCAGACGTTCATCGACGTGTATGGCCACACCGATTCGACCGGGAACGATGCGATCAACGTGCCGCTTTCGGAGAACCGGGCGCGGGCGGTGGCCGACTATCTGTCCAGCCGCGGCGTCGCGCAGGCGCGGGTCGGCACGCAGGGCTTCGGCTCCAGCCGGCCGATCGCATCGAACGACACCGATCAGGGGCGGCAGGAGAATCGCCGCGTCGAGATCAAGATCGTGCCGGTTACCGATACGCGGGGCTGATCGATCGAGCCGCTGCCGGGTGTGCCCGGCAGCGGCTCAGCGTCGCGCCAGGAAGAAGCCGCGGAGCATCGCTGCGGCTTCTTCCTCGCCGATGCCGGAATAGACATCCGGCCGGTGATGGCAGGTCGGCTGGGCGAAGAGGAGCGGCCCGTGCGCCACCGCGCCGCCCTTGGGATCGGGCGCGGCGTAATAGAGGCGGGCGATTCGGGCGAGGGCGATAGCGCCGGCGCACATCGCACACGGCTCCAAGGTCACCCACAGCTCGCATCCATCCAGCCGGGAATCCGCCAGCACGGCGGCCGCGCGCCGGATCGCGACGATCTCGGCATGGGCGGTGGGATCGTGATCGCCGCGCATCGCATTGGCCGACGTGGCGACGACTGCGCCGGCACGGACGATGACCGCGCCGACCGGCACTTCGCCCGCGGCCGCGGCGGCACGTGCGAGATCGAGCGCCTGGCGCATCGGGGCGGGAAGCGGGAAGCCCATCGCGCGGGCCTTAGAGGCTCTGCGGCGCGGAGGGAAATGCCCTAGGGGGCGGCCCGCGGTGCGGGCGGTTCAGCCTTGCGCGGGCCGGAGGATCGTGAAGAGGGCGAAGATCAGCCCCGGCACGAAAAACAGCAGGGTCAGGATTGTCGTGATCCAGAATGCCCGCGTGATCCCGGAATCGAGAAATACGCCGAGCGGCGGCAGAAAAAGCGCGGCGACAATCGCCGCCGCGCTCCTTCCGGTGTTGGCTGGCTTACTTGCCATCGGCCTTCTGGACGCCGACGACGGGAACGTCGATCTCCGTCTTGGTGGTGCCGACTTCGACCTTCGGCACGTCGACCGAGGCCTCCCTCGTGCCGACGACGACCTTGCCGACATCCGCGTCGACCGACGGCAGCGCACCGCCCTCCACCGCAACCTTCGGCAGTTCGCCGGAATTTCCGCTCAGGTTCACGAAGCCCGTGGCGACGGCGACGATCGCCAAAAGAACGATGACTGCCAGTGCGATTAGTCCGGTGCGCATAGAATACCCTTTCCTGTTCTCGATGGCGGCTAAACGTACTACTGCCGTAACGGTTGCACGGATCGTTGCCCACCGCGAAGTCTTGACCGAAGCGGCATCCGCAGCTATCCGCCCCACCTTTCCGACGCCACCGAAGATCAGGAATTCACGATGTCGCGCATCTGCGAGCTGACCGGCAAGGGCCGACAGGTTGGCCACAACGTTTCCCACGCGAACAACAAGACGAAGCGCACGTTTCTGCCCAACCTGCAGAACGTGACCCTGCTGTCCGACACCCTCGGCACCGGCGTGAAGCTGCGCGTTTCCACGCACGGCCTGCGATCGGTGGAGCATGTCGGCGGCCTGGACAATTGGCTGCTGAAGACCCGCGACGACCAGCTGTCGCTGCGTGCACGCCGCCTGAAGCGCGAAATCGCGAAGAAGTCGGTCGTCGCCCCGGCGGAAGCCGAAGCGGCCTGAATTCTCAGGAGGTGCCGGCGGGGATGCCCCGTCCGGCACCCTGCCGCATGTGCGTGCTTCGCGCTGGAACTCCCGGGAGTTCCAGCGCGAATTTCATGAGCAACGTGCGCTGGAGCCCGCTGAAATTATCGTCCGACGCGATCCACAGGATCGTCCGGCCGGCCTCGCGCTCCACGCTCAGTGCCTCCATGTTGTCGACGGTCATCGGCGCAGCGAGCCGGGCGACGATGCGCGGCATCAGCACCTGATCCGCGACGATCCCGCGCGGGTCGACGATCGTCACGATCGCCGACACCCCCTCCAGCAACGTGAACCGCCGGTTGAGCAGGACGACGCGGCCATCGGGCAGCTCGGCCCCGTCGGTGACGCGGTATCCGGTCGGCGCGCGGTAGCCGAGGCGCATCGCGGCGGCGCCGGGCGCTGTCGGATCGCCGCCGAACAGCAACGCTTCGGTGGATCCCGGCGGGCCGGGCCTTTCCTCGGAGAAGACCAGGAAGCGGCCGTCCGCCAGCCGGACCATCGCCTCCGGCCCGCCGTTTTCGGGCCAGCGCCGCATCGCGACCGGGGCGGCGTGCCGCTCGGCGCGGGCGAAATCGGCGGCGTAGCGCCAGATCGCGTTCGCCCCCTCGAACCCTATCCAAAATCGCCCGGAGGAATCCCGCTGAAGCGACTCGCTGTCGCGGTTGAGCTTGGAGGCGATTTTCCCCGGCCCGCCCGGCAGCGGCGCGATGCGCGTACCGGAAACGGCGCCATCGGCGGCGATGCGGAACGCGATCACCGTGCCGGCATCGCTCAATGCCACGACTTCGCCGCGTCGCACTGCCATCGCCGAGATGCCGCCGAAGCGTTCGTTCCCGCTCGTCAGCGCCCACCCGCCCAGATAGCGCAGCGACCCGATGCGGGTGCGGGCGGGATTGGTGGCATCGAGCGGGACGGCCTGCGCCCGGATCGCGGGCGCCGTACTGACGCCGCGCGGGGCGGCGGCCAGACCGGCGGCAAGCGCGGCGGCGGCAACAAGGGTGAGGGCGGTTACGGTACGCATGGGCCGGCCGCATAGCTGCCGCCGGACGGTGCCGCAAACGGGCCGGGCAATATGAACGCGCGCTAACGTGCGCGTTCAGGGTCGGCTCACGCGACTCGCCGCATAAGTGCATGGTGTCGACGAGGCCTGCGGCGGGTTCCTTCCCGAAGGCGGCGCCGGCCTGGTTCAAGATTTACGCGAGGAGTAATTCGCATGTTCGCCAAGACGCTCAAGTTCGCCGCGGTCGCTGCGCTGACCGCCGTGGCCGTTGTCCCCGCCGCCGCCGAGGCGCGCCCCTATTACAGCGGCGATCGCTACGCCTCCAACTATTATGACGGCGGCGATCGC
The DNA here is from genome assembly GCF_028292925.1 of Sphingomonas bacterium. Lineage (GTDB taxonomy): Bacteria > Pseudomonadota > Alphaproteobacteria > Sphingomonadales > Sphingomonadaceae > JAQGLK01. The sequence continues at coordinate 758 of NZ_JAQGLK010000194.1, read as the reverse complement.
GGCTATTACCAGGAAGTTCGTGGCGATCGCGACTACCGTGACGATCGCGGCTACCGTGACGGCCGTGGATATCGTGACGGTCGCGGCTACCGCGACGGCCGCGGCGGCCGGGGAGACCGCGGCTACTCGCGCGGCAATCGCGGCGGCTATTACGCCGGGAGCAATTATCGCGGCGGTTGCCGTGACAAGGGCACCGGCGGCACGATCATCGGCGCGATCGCCGGTGGCCTGCTCGGCAACGAGGTAGGCCAGGGCCGCTACAACCGCGGTGACGGCACGATGGGTGCGATCATCGGCGCAGGCGCCGGTGCGCTCGCCGGCCGGGCGATCGACCGCAACTGCTGATCGGCAGCCGTCTGCAAGGTTCACCCCCGCGTTGCTTATCCGGGGGTGGAAGGGCCGGGTCTCCCCAGTGGAGACCCGGCCCTTTTCACGTGCTCATCGAGGCGCATCCTCGAACAGCGACGCGAGCTGTTCGACCATCGTGCCGCCGAGCTGTTCGGCATCCATGATCGTGACCGCGCGCGAATAATAACGCGTCACGTCATGCCCGATGCCGATCGCGACGAGCTGTACGGGCGACTTCGTCTCGATCCAGCCGATCACCTGGCGCAGATGCTTTTCCAGATAGCTGCCGGAATTGACCGACAGCGTGGAATCATCGACCGGCGCACCATCCGAGATCACCATCAGGATCCGGCGATCCTCGCTGCGCGAGACGATCCGGTTATGCGCCCAGAGCAGCGCCTCGCCGTCGA
>NZ_JAQGLK010000184.1 GCF_028292925.1 Sphingomonas bacterium | reverse complement strand
CCGCGCTGACGACGGTGCCGGAGGGCGCCCGCCGCGTGTTCGAGCTGCACAAGATCCAGGGGCTCAGTCATTCCGACGTTGCCCGACAGCTCGGCATTTCCAAAAGCGGGGTCGAGAAGCATATGGCCGTAGCGATGAAATATCTTCGTCGCGCGATGCTGGGCTGAGGTGAACGATGATCCGTATCGTCCCTGTCAGGATTATGACAGTTCAAGGGACGCGGTCGCCATGAGCGCGCGGTCGGACATGGATGAGCGGCTGGTCGACGAGGCGGTCGCATGGCAGCAGGCGCTCGAGAGAGACGATGCGGACTGGGCCGGCTACGTTGCCTGGCTCGAGGCCGATCCGCGCCACCGCGAGGCGTTCGACGAGATAGCGCTGCTTGGCCGCATCATCGACGAGCGCGCCGATGATCTGCGAACTATCGCCTTGCCGTCGGCCGCGGCGGATCCGCCCGCGCGAGTGGATCGGCGCCGCTGGCGGATCGGGTCGCTGGCGGCGGCAGCGGCGGCTATCGCGGTTGGAGTGCCCGCCTTGTGGCCTGCTCCGGCGGACACGATCTATTCGACCGGGCCGGGCGTAACCCGTCAGATCGCCCTTGGTAACGGCGCTTCGGTCGATCTCGCGCCATCTTCGCGGTTGGTCGCGTCGGCCGGGGATACGACCAGGCTGCAGCTCGCGCGGGGTGAAGCTTATTTCGATGTGACGCACGATCCTGCCCGCACCCTTCTCGTGCAGGCGGGGAATTATTCGGTCACCGATATCGGCACGAAGTTCGGGATCAACCTGGCCCCGGAATTCGTCACGGTAACGGTGGCGGAAGGCCACGTTTCGGTGAAGCCTGACGTTGGCGGCTCGACGCGGGTCGCTGCGGGCCAGCAGTTGCTGGCCCGGCGCAATTCTGCCGATGAACGGATCTTGAAAGTGGCGGCGGCGGATGTGGGAAGTTGGCGTCGCGGCCGACTGGTTTACAATCAGGTTCCGCTGAGCGCCGTCGCGGCTGATCTCGAACGCTATTCGGGCAAGACGGTGACGGTGAATCCCGGTATCCGCGACCTGCAGTTTTCGGGGGTGCTGACCGTTGGTGATGGTTCGAGACTATTCGACAACCTCTCGGACCTTATGTCGATCACCTATGAGAGCGAGGGCAGTCACGTTCGCCTCGTTGCTTCTCCCGCTCGCTGAGGCGATCGCCTCACCCACATCCGCGGCCGCGCAGGAACGACAATATCGGTTCGACATACCGGCCGGCCCCGCTAGCGCGTCCCTCTCCGCCTTCTCGGAAGTAACCGGCATCGGCGTGGGATGGTCGGGCGAGCTGCCGTCGCTCCGCACGGCGCGGGTTCGCGGACGGATGGGCCCCGAGGCGGCTCTGCAACGGCTCCTCGCCGGAAGCGGACTCAGGGCCTTGCGCGTCGGCGCGACAGCGTACAGGATCGTCCCCACGGCGCGGCGAAGACCGCCCGGCGTCACGGCTTCCCCTCCACGGGGGCCTGCTCACCTTGCCCCGCCAGCCAACGTTACCGCCGGCGATATCGTTGTAACGGGGCAGAAGCGGCCCCAGTTGCTGCAGCAGCTGCCCGCCTCGGTGGCGATCGTCGATCTTGCCGGTTCCACGACGGGCCACATCTCGACCGGCAGCCGCGATGTGGCGCTGTCGATCGAGGGACTCGCGCTGACCAATCTCGGCCCCGGCCGTAACCGGCAGTTCATTCGCGGCGTGGCCGACAGCCCATTCAACGGCGCCAGCCAGTCGACGGTTGCGGTGCAGCTTGACGACACGCGCGTCACGTTCGACGCGCCGGATCCCGATATCCGATTGGTCGACATAGAGCAGATCGAGATCCTCAAGGGACCTCAAGGCCCATTGTACGGATCAGGCGCGCTGGGCGGAATATACCACATTGTCACCCGCAAGCCGGACTCCGCCGCACCCGCCGCCACCGTCCGCGCCGTTGCCGAGGCGGTCGAGCATGGTGGCCCCGGTGGCGGCTTCGAGGCGATCCTCAATGTGCCTCTCGTTGACGATCGGCTCGCAATTCGAGGGGTTGGCTACGTTTCCCGCGAAGGCGGATGGATCGACAATATCGGTCGGAGCCAAAACGCCAATGCGACGAAGGTGACGGGAGCGAGGCTCGCGGCGCGGTGGCATCCCGACATCGACTGGACCGTCGACCTTTCGGGCGTGCTTCAGGATGTGAACACCCGCGACAGCCAGTACGTCACGTCTTCGGACGAGACGGTAAAGCGGATCTCCACGATCGCGGAACCGACCGACAACGATTTCAGGTCGGTAGCGGCCACCATCCAGGGCAGGATTGGCGACTTCGATGTTCTTGGCACGACGAGCTACGTCGATCATCGGCTCGACAGCACGCTCGATTCGACGAACGTGTCCGGTCTCTTCGGCCTGTCCGGTACGTCACGTTTCGTCGACGAGCGAAAGTATACGATCGTCAACCACGAGCTGCGGATCTCGCCGGTTGCGTCTTCGCGCTGGCTGGCGGGGGTCTCATACCTCCTCGCCGCCAGCCGCAATGTCGCAACCATCGCCGACGGACAGCGCAACCTGATCGCCGAGCGCCTTCATCGCCGCGTGACCGAGATCGCCGTCTTCGGCGAGGCGATTCAGCCTTTGACGGCCGGACTGAGTACCAGCGTCGGCGCCCGGCTGTTTCGCACCGTCGCCGAGGATGAGGCCGGCGAGCAGAACGGCGGCGCCTCAGAGCATATCTCGAAGACCGTCCTTTCACCCAGCCTGACGCTTTCCTGGACCCCGTCCCCGCGCAGTGTCGTGTATTTGCGTTACGCCCGCGCCCTCCGGCCCGGAGGTCTGGCGCCGTCCGGGCAGTCAACGTCCAGACGCTTCGACTCTGACGAGCTCGGAACGACGGACCTCGGCTTCCGCCACAGGAATTCGAGCGGCAGGATGTCGCTGAGCGCAAGCCTGTTCCATACGAGCTGGAGTCACATTCAGTCCGACTACCTCCTGCCGAACGGGCTCGTTTCCACGCGTAACGCCGGGCGCGGCCGCATCTACGGTGCCGAAGCAAATGGCGAATGGCGGCCACTTGATAAAGTACTCGTCTCCGTCGGTGCCAGCTATGTCGACGCCCACCTCGTAGAAACCGAAGCCGGGCTCGAACTGGACGACCGTCGCCTGCCGATCACTCCTGACCTGACCGCGCGAGCCGTGCTCCAGCATCGGACCACGATCGGATCCTGGTCGACGGCGGTTTCCGTGCAAGCGAACTATATCGGCCGGGCCCGATTGACGTTCGATCCAGACTTGGACCGTACGATGGGTGGTTACGCGACGTTGTCCTCCACGGCGCAGTTGGCAAGGGATCGAGTCACGTTCAGTGCCCGAATTGACAATCTCGTTGATATACGGGGCGACAGTTTCGCCTTCGGCAATCCTTTCTCGATCATGGACGGCCAGCAGTTCACCCCACTACGCCCGAGAACCTTCACGCTGTCGGTCGCGCGAACTTGGTGAATCCCGCCGCGGGGAACGTCGATGGCGCCACGTTCAGCCGGCAGCCGATGCCACCGTCGAACGATGCCGTGCGCTTACTCTCCCGATCCCGCAGCCAGTCGGGAGAATCTCAGCACCACCCTGAGCCCCGGACGATTATCCTCCAAGATCACTGCCGAACCGTGCAGCACGGCTATCGCCGATACCAGTGCCAGCCCCAGGCCTGCGCCCGGCGTGTGACGGCTGCGGTCCATGCGGTAGAAGCGGCGGATCACCTTGTCCCGCTCGTGCTCGGGCACGCCGGGGCCGTCGTCGGCAACCATCAATTGCGCCCCGCCTTTCCCAAGGGTCAGCACCAGCGACACGCGACTGCCCGGCGGCGTGTGGGTCAGGGCATTCTCGACAAGGTTAGTGACAGCCTGGGCGAGGAGCTCGGCATCGCCGGTTACCGTCACGCCGGGCGCGACGGCGACCTCCAGTTCGTGTCCGCTGTCCTCGGCGACCGGCGCATATGCCTGGCCGATGCGATCGACCAGCTCGCTGAGGTCGGCAACGCCGTCCAGAATGCGCGTGCCTCCTTCGAGCGAGCCGATCCGGAGCAGAGCGCCGAATAGCGCGAGTATCTCGTCGATCTGCGAAAGCGCGGCGTCCAGCTGTTCCGGGAGCGACAAATCCTCCCCGACATCCCGGATGCACTCGAGCCGCTGGCGCAGCCGGGTCAGCGGCGTGCGGAGATCATGCGCGATGTCGGTCGAGACCTGGCGAAGACTGTCCAGCAACGCCTCGATCCGATCGAGCATGGAATTGAGGTTGGCGGACAGGCGATCGAATTCCGGCCCCATGCCGATCGGCGGCAGGCGCTCGGCAAAACGGCCACCGTTGATCTGCGCGATCGCGCGGTTGACGCTCTCCAGCCGGCGCAGGAACAGCGAACCAACGATAAGCCCGCCGACGAGCGCGAGAAGGCTGATGAGACCACCGAAAGCAATCGTGAACAATCGCAGGCGGTGGCGAAGATCGACCAGATCCGACAGGTCGCTCGCGACCACGAGCACCGCCCCGTCGCTCAGCCGGACGCTGAGCGCCAGCAGCGGGATCGACCGGCCGCTCTGCTCTGGATCGCCCGGATCCCGGATCGCGATCCGCTGCCAGCCGGAAGCAGCCGCGGCGGCCGGCAACGTACCTGTCACGCGGCGCCCGCTCGGGTCGATCAGGAGGTAGCGCAACTGCCGCTCGCGCACGGCGCGGGCATGCCGGTCGATCGCGCGGATCAGCTCGGCCCGGCCCAGCCCGGCGTCCTCTGCCGCGAGGATGTCGGCCTCGGCGTTGACGCTGTCCTCGGCCGCCTCGACGGTGTAGCGGGCGACCGACTGTTCGACCACCAGCAGCAGCGCCGCCGCGCCGATCGCGAAAACGGTCGCGATCAGCAGCGCGAAGCGGAACGCGCCGCTGCTGAGCAGGCTAGCCCGGCGCATCGAGCCGATAGCCGGCGCCCCGTACGGTGTGAATCATCTCACCTTCGAAGCCGCGGTCGATCTTGGCCCGCAGCCGGCTCATGTGGCTTTCGATCATGTTCGTGCCGGGATCGAAGTGGAAGCTCCAGACATTCTCGAGCAGCATCGTGCGCGTGACGATCTGGCCTTCGTGCCGGACGAGATATTCCAGCAGCTTATATTCCTGCGGCTGAAGATCGATCCGCCTGCCGGCGCGCGTGACGATCCGCTTGAGCAGATCGATCCGAAGGTCCCCGACCAGCATCTCTGTTTCGACTATCGGTATCGGCGGCCGACGGGCGAGCGCCTCCACCCGCGCCAGCAGCTCGGACCCGGCGAACGGCTTGACCAGATAGTCGTCCGCGCCGGCCTTCAATCCCTCGACCCGGTCCTGGACCTCGCCGACAGCGGTAAGGAACAGCGCCGGCGTCCGGACTCCGGCGGCGCGCAGGGCACGCAGAACGCCCAGGCCGTCGATCGTCGGCACCATGCGGTCCAGGACGAGGACCGCATATTTCTCGGTCGTTCCGAGGAAGATCGCGTCCGGCCCCGCACCGACGGCATCGACGACGTGCCCGGCGGCGTGCAGCATCCGGACGAGATGTCCCCGCGTTTCGGCATCGTCCTCCAGCACCAGAAGCTTCACAAAGATCGCCTTTTCCGCGGACGATTGTCCTTACCGCTGTCTTGCGCCGTTCGGCCACCATTCGGCGGCAGGTTGGTGATTTCCAATGTCCGTGTCCGCGTCG
>NZ_JAQGLK010000154.1 GCF_028292925.1 Sphingomonas bacterium | reverse complement strand
ATCCGGCCGCGACGAGGAACCCATTGCCGGTGATGCCCAGCCGGGCCAGCCGCGCGGCATGATGCAGAAGATTGTGGGCCAGTTCGTGGGCGATCACGAGAGCGAGATCGTCATCGGTGTCGCATCGCGCCAGAAGACCGGCGCTGACCATGATTCTCTTCCCATCGGCCGAGGCATTCACGACGTTGCCCGGCACAAGCTCCACGATCGATCGGCAACCCGGCTCGGCAGTGAACCGCACGGCTCGGTCGCCTTCCGCGTCGGCGACGCGAAGCGTGACCTCGCCCTTCCGCATCTCGTCTAGGAGTACCTGCCGAGCCGCCTCCATCGGCGCGTTGGTCGGCGCGGCCCCGGCGGAATCGAAGGATCCCAGTTCCCGCCCGTTCACGGAGATCAGCTGGTCATCGGCGCGCAGCCCGGCCCGCGCCGCCGGGCTGCCCGCCACGACCGCCATCACACCCACGTGCGAGCCAAGGCCGAAGCTGAGCGCCGCCTCCGCGCGGTCGGCCGGCCCATATTGCGTGATGCCGTGAAGTGCGAAGCCCGGCTGGGGTGCAAGTGCGTCGGGGCAACCCAGGCGATTGGCGATCGCCAGGTGGTACATCACCGTGGCAACGCGCAGATCGTCCCGCCGTAGCTCGACCCACCGACTCGGCGGCGGCGTCGCCGGCATCGCAGGAGCGGCCGCCGAAACCCCGGCACTGGCGAGGAGCAGCGAGGCAGCGGTGCCGACGCGCGCCAACGCCCGAGCGAAGGACCGAGCCGCCATGTGCAGGAGAGGTAAATGCATGATTAACTGCTATCATCGGCAGCTTTTCGGCGGAACGCTCAAAGGCCCTTAACAGCGGCCCGTACCTTGATGGCACAGCTGAGATGCACTTCGTTAACGCCCCGGACCCGGGGATTTACGGCATTCATCATGCGCGCGCCGCCCGCGACCGGACCTCGCCGGGTGGACTGGCCCCGATCGATCAGGTGACTTGCGGCAGCTTGTGCAAGTGCTTGTCCAGCGTGACCGGATACTCTCGCACCCGGACGCCCGTGGCGTTGTAGACGGCGTTTGCGATTGCCGGCGCAACACCGGATATTCCGAGTTCACCGACCCCCTTGGCTTTCAGGGGCGAGATGGTCGGATCGAGTTCGTCGAGGAAGATCACCTCCTGGTGGGGGATGTCCGCGTGAACCGGCACTTCGTAGCCGGCGAGATCGTGGTTCACGAAGAAGCCGAAACGCTTGTCCACCGCGAGTTCCTCCATCAGCGCCGCACCGACCCCCATCGTCATGCCGCCGATGATCTGACTGCGCGCCGTGATGGGATTGAGGATACGGCCAGCCGCACACACGGCCAGCATGCGGCGGACCCGAACCTCACCGGTATGGCCGTCGACGGCGACCTCGCAGAAGTGGGCGCCGAAGGTCTGCTGCTCGAAACGCTGCGAAAGGTCGCCATATTCGATCCTGTCCTCGGCGGTGATCGGGCCAGCTTGCGCCGCACCGGCAAGGGAGGCGCGGCGATTGCCGGTGCGAACCTCACCGTCTGCAAACTCCGCGTCGGCGGAGTTGAAGCCCAGTCGGGTCGCCACCGCCTCGCGCAGCTTCACGCAGGCTGCATAGACGCCGGCTGTCGCCGAAGCGGCGCCGCCCTGTCCGCCGCCGCCGAACGCCTCGGGGAAGCGGGTATCCGCCAGCTTCACGACGACGCGGTCGAGCGGCACGCCCATCATCTCGGCCGCCGTCTGGCCGATTATGGTGTAGCTGCCCGTTCCCATGTCCGTCATGTTGCTCTCGACCGTGACGACACCCGCCGCGTCCAGCGTCACGCGGGCGCCGGCCGGGATGATCGGCGCGCCGCGTATCGCGGATGCCATGCCCATGCCGATCAGCCAGCGCCCTTCCCGACGGGCGCCGGGCGCGGCGCTGCGTTCTGCCCAGCCGAACCGTTCCGCGCCGGTGCGCAGGCATTGCACCAACTGGCGAATGGAGAATGGGCGACCGGAAGTTTTCTTCGGCGCCTGGTTGCCGCTCGCCGACTGCGGGTCGGTCGATGCGCCCCGGCCGGAATCGGCGGGCACCGTCTGCGTGTCGTTGAGCACCCTGAGCTCCACGGGATCCATGCCGAGCTTTTCGGCCAGCTCGTCCATCGCCACCTCGAGCGCCATCATGCCGGGCGCTTCGCCGGGCGCCCGCATCGCGTTGCCCTCGGGCAGATCGAGCGTGGCCAGCCGCGTCACGTTCAGCCGGTTGGCACCTGCATAGAGCAATTCGGTCTGCGCCGCCGCGATCTCCGGGCCGCCGCCCGGCAGATTGCCGGACAGCGTCTCGTGCCCGACTGCGACCAGCCGCCCGTCGCGGCCGGCACCAAGCCGAACCCGCTGGATCGTCGCCGGGCGATGGGTCGTGTTGTTGGGCATGAGCGGCCGCGGCAGCGCCACCTTGACCGGACGGCCGACGGCGCGGGCACCGAGCGCGGCAAGCACCGCATCCGAACAGACGCTGCCCTTCCCCCCAAAGCCGCCACCGATGTAACTGGCGACGATGCGGACCTTTTCCCGGGGGATGCCGATCTTCTTCGCGAGATCGCGTGCCGCCCAGCCGACGATCTGTTGGGCCGACCAGATCGTGAGCTCGTCGCCGTCCCACTGTGCCATGGTGGCGTGCGGCTCCATCATCATGTGGCTCTGGTCGGGCGTGGTGTAGATCTGATCCACCTTGACCGCGGCCGAGGCGAACGCCCCATCGAAATCGCCGATGCGCACGTCCGGCTGACGCTGGTGGGGCTGGGCACCGGGGCGCGCGGACGCCAGATCGAAGGCCCCCTTCTCGCGCTCATACTCGACGCCGATGAGCGCGGCCGCGGCGCGGGCCTGCTCGAAAGTATCGGCGACAACCAGCGCGACGGCCTGATGGTAGTGCTCGATCTCGGGCCCCGCGAGCGGCCTGGCGATGTAGAAGCCTTCGGCCCTGAGCGGCCCGGCATTGTCGGCGGTCACGACCGCGAGAACGCCCGGCGCAGCATTGGCGACGCTTACGTCGATCGAGACGATGCGCCCCTTCGCGATGCCAGCCCCAAGGATGTAGCCATAAGCCGCATCGGGCGCGACATCGTGACGCTCATAGGAATAAGGCGCGGTTCCGGTGGTCTTCAACGGACCCTCGATCCGGGGATGCGGCCGCCCGACGACCTTTCCCTGATCGATCGGATTGGTGCCCGCCGGCGTGTCGAACCTCATGCTCGTCGAGCCTCCGTCATCGTGGATGCCGCGCCGTGGGCGGCTCCGGCTGCAATTGGGGCTATCGAGTGGCGCACCGACCGTGGCCATGCTGCCGAGCAGGCCCTCCGTCCGAAACGGCACAGGAGGCGAAAGGCTCCGGCCTGTTCCGGCGGCACGCGGCGACGGGAGCACCATTCCGCCATCTGCCTGGCAGGGCGCAGGCTGTGGCCGGCCGCATTGCGATGCGTCTCCGCAACGATTGGACCGCCCCGGCGCCTCCCGCGTTTTTCCCTCAGCGGCCCGCTCCATGCCGCATCAGGAGACTTGCTCATGTCGTTTCTGGACAAGGTCATCGGTGCAGTCACCCCGCCCGAGAGCGAGGAAACGCGCCTGAAAGCCCGCGATCGCGCCCGTGTCGAACGACCGCCCGGCCACTGGCTGACGACGATCATCGACCATCACGAGCAGCTCGAGCAGGCCTTCGCCGAGGTGAAGCAGGCTGGCGATGCGGCCAGCCGCCGTCAGGCGCAGCAGCGGCTCTGGCTGATGTTCCTCGATCATTCCAATGCCGAGGAGGCGATGCTCTATCCCGAGCTTGCGCAGAACCACAAGACCGAGGCCAGCATGGCCTATGAAGAACAGCAGATGACCAAGGTGCAGTTCGCACTTCTCGACAAGATAGACCCGATGAGCCAGGACTATCTCGACAAGTTCGAGCATATCCGCGGCGCTGTAACGCACCACATGTACCAGGAAGAAAGCGACTGGTTCCTCGAACTCGCGTCCGAGCTGCCGGAACGCGATCAGGAAGAGATGGCCCGGCGCTACCGCGACGAAATCGCCCGCTGCACAGGCTCGGGCCTGGCATGAACGGCTCGGGGGGACTGCCCAGCTCTGCCTGGGTAGAGCCCCCCGATAAGCCGCGGCTGCGGTGCTCGTCCGTGGCACGACACAAGCGGCCGGCGCCGCGTCAACGGAATGTTCGCGGTGACAGTGGGCCGCCTTCCGGTTTATGGCGCCGCCGGCTCCCGGACGAGCCGGCAAGGAAGGAACCTCGTGCTTCGCACCGACTGGACCCGCGCGGAAATCGCAACGATCTTCGATATGCCCTTCACCGATCTGGTGATGCAGGCGGCCACCGTCCACCGCGAGCATCACGCACCCGGAGCCGTGCAGCTTTGCACGCTCCTTTCGGTCAAGACGGGCGGCTGCCCCGAGGATTGCGGCTATTGCTCACAGTCGGCCCACGCGAAGAGCGGCCTGGCCGCGGGCAAGCTGATGGACCTTTCCGAGGTTCTCGCCGCGGCATCGGCGGCAAAGGCGGCAGGATCGCAGCGCTTCTGCATGGGCGCGGCATGGCGCGCCCCGAAAGCACGCGACATGGACGCAGTCGTGGCGATGGTCCGCAGCGTGCGGGCGCTTGGGCTGGAAACCTGCATGACGCTCGGCATGCTGGACAAGCAACAGGCGGAGCAACTCGCCGAGGCCGGGCTGGATTATTACAACCACAACATCGATACATCGCCCGAAAATTATCCCAGCGTGATCAGCACACGCACGTTCGGCGATCGGCTCGAGACGCTGGCACATGTGCGGGACGCGGGAATCAACGTCTGTTGTGGCGGGATCGTCGGCATGGGGGAGACGCGGGAAGATCGCGTCGGCTTCGTGCATGCCCTTGCTACCCTGCCGCGGCATCCGGAGAGCGTTCCGGTGAACGCCCTGGTCCCGGTAAGGGGCACGGTTCTCGGTGACATGCTGGCCGATACGCCGCTTGCGAAGATCGACGACATCGAATTCGTCCGTACCGTCGCCGCCGCGCGGATCACCATGCCGCGATCGATGGTCCGTCTTTCGGCCGGCCGCGAAAGCATGTCCGATGCGACCCAGGCCCTTTGCTTCCTGGCGGGCGCGAACTCCATCTTCACCGGCGACAGGCTCCTGACGACCGCCAGCGCAGGCGACAGCGCGGATGCCGCCCTGTTCGCCAAGCTCGGGCTCGTTCCGATGACGACCGCCGAGCCGATGACCATCGCCGCCGAGTAGCCGTCATAAGCTTCGCATAACGTATTCGGTGTATCCCTGCCGACCGATACGGATCGTGTGACGCACTGGCTGGGGCAGCGGGGAATGAATGTACGAAGGGTGCTTGCGTTGCTGCTGCTGCCGCTCGCCGCGTCCTGCGGCGGTGGCGACGGTGGAACGGAGGCAACGCCTGCCGCGCCTGCAACGAGCAATATTTCCGCGCCGGCCCCCGCCGCTACGGCAACTCCTGCGCCAACATCAAACCTGACGCCTGCCCCGACGGGTGCCGACTTCTTTGCCCGTGCAAGCGGGATGTATGTCGTCCAGCCGGACATACCGGGTTGCAGGCCAGGGCAGCATACCCAGGAGGTCGAGAACCAGGTTTTGAAGTCGCTGAACGATATCCGCGCGCTACACCGTCTACCACCTGTCTCTTACTCGGTGGCCGACGAGCCGGCGGCCTTGTCCGCCGCACTCATGATGGTAGCGAATACCAAGCTCGACCATATGCCTCCAGCGACCTGGCTCTGCTTTTCCGAGCTTGGCGCACTGGGTGCTCGCACAAGCAACCTGGCCGGCGGGAGCAACTCGCCTTTCCTTACCTTCAGGAGCAACGACGATCACCTGATCGATTTCCTCACGGAGGTGAATAACGGCATCGCCGATAATGTGGGGCATCGCCGCTGGATGCTCGACCCGTTTCTCAACGCGATCGCCTATGGCCGTGTCGCCGGACACTTCAACGGCACCAGCGGGGGAGATGCGGTCGCGCTCAAGCTCATCGGGAACTCAGGCCCTGCGCCCGCCCCGGAAAGCTTCCCGAAGTTCGTGGCCTATCCGTTCGAGAATTATCCTGCAAAGCTCTTCGATACGAAGTCGCTTCTTTCCTTCGCCGCGATCGTTGATCCGACTGTAAAGTCCAGAAACGCATCTGTAGATTACTCGAAAGCGACGATAGAGGTGCGCCAGCGCGCCAGTGCTGCACTGCCGATCTCTCAGATCAAGTACGACAGCGAAGGCTACGGGCTGCCGAACAATCTCCAGTTCTTCGTGGCGGGCCTTCAGCCGAACCTGATGTACGATGTGGCCATCGGCAATGTCATGGTCGGTGGAGAAAAGGTGCAATACTCTTATTATTTCAAGGTCGTAAGTTAACGACGAGGCCGCGGCCGGGCCGAAGAGGCGCCGGGAGCCGCAAGCGGCCCCATCTTGCGAGGCCCGCTCTCAGCCGCCCGGCATCGATCCGGCCGTCTCGCGCGTCACAGTGCCAGCCGGGCACCGATCGTCATGGTGTAGAATTTGCGGTCGCTGTCGCCTTGGAAATCGAGATCCGAATA
>NZ_JAQGLK010000150.1 GCF_028292925.1 Sphingomonas bacterium | reverse complement strand
AGGGCTGGCTGGCGACGCGGAGTGCCGCGGCGACCGTGGCCGAGATGGGCAACCTCCTCATGACGCCGCTCTACGCCGAAGGGCGGGGGGACGACTGGATCCAGTTCTCCAAAGCCCTGGTCGAGATCGGCCGCAAGGCGGAACTAGCCGCCGTCGATCGCAACAGCGACGCCATCTTCGAAGTCGGCGGCACGATGTACAATGTCTGTTCGGCCTGCCACCAGGCCTATCCGCCGAAGGCTGCTGCCAACGCCGGCGCATCCGCCGCCGCGCCGTGACGCTTCCACGATTGCGGGCGCTGGGCCGCCTCGCGCTGTTTCTCTGGGGGCTCGGCTTTTCCGGCCTGGCATTGGCCCATGACGTAGCGGAGGCAGATGCCGCGTTCGTCCGGGCGACGGATGGGCCGGCGTTTATCCCGTTCGCCTATCTCGGCGCCAAGCACATGGTGACCGGGATCGACCATGTCCTGTTCCTTGTCGGAGTGGTGTTCTACCTCTTCCGGCTGCGGGACGTGCTGCTCTACGTCTCGATGTTCGCGATCGGCCATACCGTGACGCTCATGGGCGGCGTTCTGCTCGGCGTGGAAGCGAACGCGCACATCGTGGATGCGATCATCGGCATGTCCGTGGTGTACAAGGCCGCGGAGAATCTTGGCCTGCTGAAGAAGATCGGAGTGGCGATCGACAGCCGCGCTGCCGTGTTCGCCTTCGGGCTGGCGCACGGAATGGGGCTTGCCACCAAGCTGCTCCAACTTCATCCGGCAGCCAACGGGCTGGTTGCCAATCTCGTCGGCTTCAATGTCGGCGTGGAAATCGGCCAGGTTCTCGTCCTGACGTTCGTCGTCACGCTGCTCAATCTGCTTCGCCGGGCACCCGGCTTCGCGGTCGGCGCTCGCGTGGCCAACATCGCGCTGGTGATCGCCGGCCTGGTGCTTACAGCTTTGCAGATCGGGAAGTTCGCACGCGCATGACACGCCAGGCCAAGCTGATCGCAGCCACCCTCTCCTTCCTGGCCGTCGCGGCAGGCGTGGTGGTGCTGTTTGTGCTCCCGTCCGAATATGGCATCGATCCCACCGGCTTCGGCAAAGTCGCCGGCCTGACGCGCATCTCCGCCCCCGTGGCGACCAGCCCCGAGCTGGAACGCGGCGCCAGACGATCGGGCGTCCTGACCGTCAGCGACGTAGCCCCGGTGGTTGCCGGCCGCAGCGATCACTGGGAATGGGAACTTGGCCCCTTCGAATCGATCGAGTTCAAGTACACGCTGCCGGAGGGCGCGCGGATGGGGTTCGCCTGGTCGGCCACCGGGCCGGTCCGCTACGACATGCATGCCCACCCTTTCGATGGCGGCACCGCCCTGACCGAGAGCTACGGTGTGGCGGACGCATCCAGGTTGCAGGGCACCTACGTCGCCCAGTTCACCGGCATCCATGGCTGGTACTGGCAAAATCGCTCGTTCGAGCCTGTGCGGCTGACCCTGGATGCATCGGGCGGCCTGACCGGATCCACCATCTTCGATTCGACGGGCGAACAGAAACGGGCATTGCAGCCGCGTTGAACATCGCGCCCGGGCAGCATCCGCCTCGGCCTTCCGCCAGACCGGACCACGAAATCGCGCGGCGGGTCCCGGCGGATCGGATCGGTGCTGCGGCTGCGGGGGAGCCGCGGCTGCCCCATCGAGGTCGTCGGCACGTAGGCCGCCCCCGGGATTGGCGTCCATCCGCCTGCAGGATCGGCGAACACGCCGATCCCGACGGTGGTAGCGGAGGAGGGACTTGAACCCCCGACACGCGGATTATGATTCCGCTGCTCTAACCAGCTGAGCTACTCCGCCCCGGTGCATGCGACCGTCGCGCCGCGGCCCTATAGGCGAGCGGCGGCCGGGGGGTCAACTGGCGGCGTTCCGGCATCTGCGCTATCCACACCCACGGGCAACGATCATCCGGAGAAGAAGATTTGCGCGGATACGATATACTGATCGTCGGAGCGGGGCATGGCGGCGCTCAGGCGGCACTGGCGCTGCGCCAGCACAAGTTCACCGGATCGATCGCGCTGCTGGGGAACGAGCCGGAGCCGCCCTACGAACGCCCGCCGCTTTCCAAGGATTACCTGTCCGGCGAGAAGCCGTTCGAGCGCATCCTGATCCGCCCCGCCGCCTTCTGGACCGAGCGCGAAATCGCGCTGCTGCTGGGCGAACAGGTCGTGGCGGTGGATGCGGTGGCGCATCGTGTCGAGCTGGCCGATGGCAGCATGGTCGGATACGGCACGCTGATCTGGGCGACGGGCGGCGCGCCGCGGCGGCTCTCCTGCGCCGGGCACGCGCTTGCCGGCGTGCACTCGGTGCGGACGCGCGCCGATGTCGATGCGATGATGGCCGAACTGGCCGCCACCCGGCGTGTCGTCGTCATCGGCGGGGGCTATATCGGGCTGGAGGCGGCCGCCGTCCTCACCAAGCTTGGCAAGCCGGTGTGCGTACTGGAGGCGGCGGACCGGGTGCTTGCCCGTGTTGCCGGCGAACCCCTGTCGCGCTTCTACGAGGCGGAGCATCGTGGCCGCGGTGTCGAGATCCGGCTGGAGGCGAAGGTCGACTGTATCGTCGAAAGCGAAGGGCGCGCCTGTGGCGTCCGCATGCACGATGGCGAGGTGATCCCGGCCGACATGGTGATCGTCGGCATCGGCATCATCCCCGCGGTGGAACCGCTGCTCGCCGCGGGCGCGGCGGGGGGCAACGGCGTCGATATCGACGAACATTGCCGCACCACCCTGCCCGATGTCTATGCGATCGGCGACTGCGCCGCGCATGCCAACGACTTTGCCGGCGGTGCCCGCATCCGGCTCGAATCCGTCCAGAACGCGAACGACCAGGCGAACACCGCCGTCCGCGCGATCCTGGGCGATCCTGCCCCCTACCATGCGGTGCCGTGGTTCTGGTCGAACCAGTACGATCTGCGGCTGCAGACCGTGGGGCTGTCGACCGGCCATGACGAGGCGGTGCTGCGCGGCGATCCGGCGCTGCGCAGTTTCTCGCTGGTCTATCGCAAGCAGGGCCGGGTGATCGCACTCGATTGCGTGAACAGCGTGAAGGATTACGTGCAGGGCCGTGCGCTGGTGCTGGCGGGCGCGTCGCCGGATGCCGCGCTGCTCGCCGATCCCGCCGTGCCGCTGAAGACGCTGGTTTAAGCGACCGCGCGTCGATTGCTGCGGAACCCAGCGTCAGCCGTCTCGTTCGGCCGACGATTGTGTATCGCATGGGAGTTTGGGCGATGGAACTCACGGTTTCGCTAGATATCATCTGCCGCCTGATCGTTCGCGCCCGCGCACTGGAGGCGCAGGTCCCGGCGATCGAGACGGATGAGGACGAGGATCCGCAGGACACCGACGATGCCCTGTCGGTGATCGAGGATGACGCGAACGAGGCCGTCGAGGCCGAGATCGTCGCGCTGCTGGACGATCTGGGCGACGATCAGATCGCAGAGATCCTGGCGCTCGCCTGGGTCGGGCGTGGCACCTACGACGCGAGCGAGTGGGACGAGGCGATCGAGGAGGCGAACGACCCCGACGGTGAGGACGCGACCGACCAGTTGATGGAGATGCCGATGCTGGCCGCTTACCTGGACGCGGGGCTGACCGCCTTCGATCTCAGCTGCGAGGGCGTCGGCCAGATCGACTGACCCGATCCCGCGCCCTGAGGCCGGCCGGGCGGTGTAAGCCACAGGTCCGACCGGCTCGACTAAGCACCGATAGAGTTGACGGATGCAGCCCGGCCGGTGCCACCGGCCGGGCTGCATTCTTTCCGCGCCTCCGGCCGGCATGCCGACCTGAACGTCTACTCCCCGGCCTGACGGCTGCCCCCACGGAACTGCCGACACGTCATC
>NZ_JAQGLK010000098.1 GCF_028292925.1 Sphingomonas bacterium | reverse complement strand
TCGCCGGGTTGACCGCGCCGTGGGTGGTGGCGTCGTTCGGCTGGCGCGGGCTGTTCTACGTTGGCGGAATCCTGCCGCTGCTGCTGGCGGCGGTGCTGCTGCTGGGCTTGCCGGAGTCGATCCATTTCCTCCTCGCCCGCCGCCCTGGCGATCCGAGGATCGCGCATATCTTCGGCCGACTGTTTCCGGGCGAGACGATGCCCCCGCCGCCTGCGCCATCCAGCCGGCCGCGGGCAAAGGGCGCATCGATTTTCGATCTGCTTCGCGCGCCGCTTCGCACGCGGACGCTGGTGCTGTGGCTGATCTACAGTGCCAGCACCTTCCTGCTGTACCTGGTGCTCAGCTGGCTGCCGACATTGCTGGCCGCGGCCGGCTGGGCCGGGCCGGATGCGCTGCGCGGGATCGTGTCGTTCCAGATCGGCGGCATCCTCGGTTCGATCGTGCTGGCGCTGCTGGTCGATCGCGGCCGGATCGTTCTCGCACTGGCCGGCGGTTACGCGGTGAGCGGTGGGGCGGCCTTGCTGTTCAGCGTCGTCGCCCCCGGTTTCTGGGCATGGACGATCCTGTTCGCGCTGGTCGGTGCCGGAATTTCGGGCGCGATGTTCGCGATCTTCGCGCTGACGGCGGGCTTTTACCCCGCCGAGCTGCGGGCGACGGGCTACGGCTGGGCGGCCGCGGTGGCCCGGATCGGCGCGGTCCTCGGCCCGCTGGTCGGCGGGTGGGCGCTGGCAGCGGGCGTGGCACCGCGGGACATCATGGCGCTGCTCGCGGTGCCGGCGCTGGTATGCGCGCTGATGGTGATCCCGGTCAGCCGCGTCGTCCGATCACTGCGCTGAACCGCACGGGACCGCGCGGGACCGCGCGGAACCGTTCAGAGCTCGACACAGCCGCCGTCCACGAACAGGTCGATGCCGGTGATGAAGCTGGCTTCGTCCGACGCCAGAAACAGCACCGCCCGCGCGATCTCGTCCGCCTCGCCCATGCGCTTCATCGGCACCGCCTCGATCATTGCCGCGCGCAGGCCGGCTACGTCGTCGGCGCTCATGCCGGGGTTGCGGTTGATGATCGGCGTCTCGGTCGGTCCGGGGCTGACGACGTTGACGCGCATCCCCTCCGTCACCAGCTCCGTCGCCAGGATGCGGGCGGCGGCACGCAGGCCCGCCTTGGCAGCGGCGTAGGTGACGTTGCCGGGCACGCCCAGCACCGCGCCGATCGATCCGGTCAGCACGATCGATCCGCCCCGGCCCATCAGCGGCAGCGCCTGCTGCACGGCGAAGAAGCAGCCGCGCAGATTGACCCCGTGAACCTCGTCCCACTGCGCCGGGGTGACATCGCGCACCCCTGCAAACCCGCCGATCCCCGCATTGACGAACAGCACGTCGATGCGGCCGTGCGCCACCCGGATCGCATCGATCACCGGCGCCAGGCTCTCGATATCCGCGATGTCGGCCTGAAAGGCGGTGGCGCCGTGTCCGATCTCCGCCGCCGCCGCATTCAGCGTCTCGCGGTTGCGGCCGGTGAGGATCACCCGCCCTCCCTCGGCGGCAAAGCCCTTGGCCGATGCCAGCCCGATGCCACTGTTGCCGCCGACGACGAGTATGATCTTGTTATTGAACCGCACGCGGGCATTCCTTTCCTAGAACATGGGATTGGGGTTCGGGCCGCCGGTCCTCACGTCCTGCGTTACGTCCCAATGTTCCGCGATCATGCCGTTCGCCACGCGGAAGATATCGATCACGGCAAATCCCGGATCTTCGGGGGTTCGCCGAACATGGTAGTGGACGATCACGTGATCGCCATCGACGAAGCTGCGCTTGATGTCGTGCACCGCAAGCGGGGTCTCGCGCCGGATCATGTCCAGGAATGCCTTCAGCGCATCGCGACCGGGCGGCGCCATTGGGCTGTGCTGGATGTAATCGGGCGCGATGAAGCGATCGACGGCAGCGGAGTCCATCGGCTTGAGCACGGCATCGAACATCGCCAGCACCAGCGACAGGTTGCGCGCTTCGGCCTCCGTCCTCGCCATGCCGCCCCCTCCCCCGCCGGGCATGTGTCGCCCGTGCGCGCCTGCATATAGCCGGTCCTGCGGCGCCGTACATGCGCTGCCGAGGATCAGCAGCGGAAGGAGGCCGGCGACGTGCTTCAAGGGGAGCGCCCTTCCTTGACTTCCGTGCGCCAAGGCACCGGGCACGGGTGTGGCGAGAAACGCGAGGCCGGTCTGCCGAATGGCTTTCTCTGCAACCACGATCCGCATTACAGCGCAAGAACGCCGCCGCCTTCCGCGCGCGGCCGGAGTGCGGTGATGCGGATCGTTCGCGGGGTCTGGCGGGTGCTGGTCGGGGTGAAGGACGCGCTCGTCCTGCTCCTGCTGCTTATGTTCTTCGGGTTGATCTTCGCCGCACTCAGCCTGTCGCCGAACCCGCGGGTGCCGGGCAGCGGTGCGCTGGTGATCGATCTCACCGGCAGCCTCGTCGAACAGCCGAGCCAGTCGGATCCGCTCGCCCTGCTGTCGGGCGGGGCATCCGTCACCCGCGAGCATCGTCTGCGCGACGTGATCCGCGCGCTGGACGCGGCAGCCGGCGACACGTCGGTGAAGGCGGTGGTGCTCGATGTCAGCGGCTTCGTCGGCGGCGGGCAGGCGACGATCGCCGCGGCCGGCGCTGCGGTG
This sequence comes from Sphingomonas bacterium, assembly GCF_028292925.1. Taxonomy (GTDB): domain Bacteria; phylum Pseudomonadota; class Alphaproteobacteria; order Sphingomonadales; family Sphingomonadaceae; genus JAQGLK01. The sequence continues at coordinate 11,155 of NZ_JAQGLK010000098.1, read as the reverse complement.
GACCGGGTGCGCCGCACCGGCAAGCCCGTGCTTGCCTACGCGCTCGGCTATACCGACGACAGCTATCAGCTCGCCTCCCATGCCAGCGAGATCTGGCTCAACCCGATGGGCGCGGTGCTGGTGACCGGGCCGGGACGGTCGCTGCTTTATTACAAGGGCCTGCTCGACCGGGTGGGGATCACCCCCAAGGTGTACCGGGTCGGTGAATTCAAGTCGGCGGTGGAACCCTATACCCGCACCGACATGTCGCCGGAGGCGCGCGCCGCCAACCAGCTCGTCGGCGATGCGCTGTGGAGCGGCTGGCAGCAGGAGGTCGGCCGCGCCCGCCCCGCCGCCCAGCTCGCCAGCTATCTGACGGCGCCGCAGGCGGCGATGGACGCTGCCGGCGGAGACATGGCGCAGGCCGCCCGCCGCGCCGGCCTGGTCGACCGCGTGGGAGACCGGATCGCCTTCGGCCGCCGCGTCGCCCAGATCGCCGGGCAAGGCGAAAGCAAGGCACCCGGCGACTTCAGCGAGATCCGCTTTGACAGCTGGAGCGCGGCGCATCCCGAAAAGAGCAGCGGCGATGCCATCGGCATCCTCACCGTCGCCGGCAACATCGTCGACGGGAAAGCCGGCGCCGGCAGCGCGGGCGGGGACACCATCGCCAAGCTGCTGCTCGATACGCTGGCCGAGAACAAGCTGAAGGCGCTTGTCGTCCGCATCGATTCGCCGGGCGGATCGGCCTCCGCGTCCGAGCGGATCCGCACCGCCATTCTGGAGGCGCGCCGCCGCGGACTGCCGGTGGTGGTGTCGATGGGCACGGTGGCCGCGTCGGGCGGCTACTGGGTGGCGACGGCGGGGGACACGATCTTTGCCGAACCTTCCACGATCACCGGCTCCATCGGAGTGTTCGGCATCCTGCCGACCTTCCAGGGCGCGCTCGCCAAGCTCGGGCTTAGCGCGGACGGCATCCGCACGACCCCGCTTTCCGGCCAGCCGGATATCTTCCGCGGCACCTCGCCCGAGTTCGACGCGCTGATCCAGACCAGCATCAACGGCGTCTATCGGCGCTTTACCGGCCTCGTCGCGCAATCCCGCCACCTGCCGATCGGCCGGGTCGACCAGATCGGCCAGGGCCGGGTGTGGGACGGCGCGACGGCGCAGCGCATCGGGCTGGTGGACCAGTTCGGCGGGCTGGAGGCGGCGGTGGCCGAGGCGGCGCGCCGCGCCAAGCTCGATCCCGCCAAGGTCCGGCCGCTGTTCATCGAAAAGCAGCCGAGCTTTGCCGGAAAGGCGTTCGATCGGCTGCTGCGCGGCGGCGGCAGCGACAACGAAGTGGGCGCGGTGGACGCGTTCAGCCAGGTCGCCCGACGCCCGCAGCGGCAGCTGGCCGCGGCGCTCGCCGATGCGCGGACGCTGGCGGAGGGCCCGGCGGTGCAGGTGCGCTGCCTGGAATGCCCGATGCCGGCGGCACCGCAGGCGGTGGACATCGGGCTTGCCAAGCTCCTGCTGGAGCGCCTGATCGCCCGATGAGCGAGGTGGCGATCCGCCCGGTACGCGGGGATGACGCAGCGGCGATCGCGGCGATCTATGCGCCCTATGTCACCGACAGCGTCATCAGCTTCGAGCTTGAGGCGCCGGACGCGCAGACGATCCGCGGCCGGATCGAAAAGGTCACCGCCGCCTATCCGTGGATCGTGGCGATGAGCGGCGGGCGCGTGGCAGGCTATGCCTATGGCGGGCTCTACCGCGAGCGCGCGGCCTATCGCTGGACGGTGGAGACGACCGTGTACGTCGATATGGCGTGTGCCCGGCAGGGCATCGGCCGGGCGTTGTACGCGGCGCTGCTGGAGGAGCTGGCACGCCGCGGCTTCGTCACCGCGCTCGGCGTGATCGCGTTGCCCAACGCGCCGAGCGTCGCACTGCACGAGGCGCTGGGCTTCACCCATGCCGGTACGCAGGCCGGCGTCGGCTACAAATTTGGCGGCTGGCACGATATCGGCATCTGGCAGCGCGATCTCGCCCCCCGCCTGCCCGCGCCGCCCGAGCCGGCGCGCGCCTGACGATGGGAGCGGGAGATTTCGAGATGATCCGGATTCGTTACCCTGTAGGCGGAGTGGTCTCCCGGTGACCGCACGCCCGTTGTTCGGCGTTCCCGCCGATTGCCGGGTGGTCGACGATCAGGCGGCGCAGGTGCTGATCGATCGCTACATGGCCGCCGCCGCGCTGCACGCCGATGCCGCCGCGCTGATCGTGCCGGCCCGCCCCGATCTGATGACCGCCCGCGAGGTTGCCGCCCGGCTCGACGGGCTGCTGCTGACCGGCAGCCCCTCCAACGTCGAGCCGCGGCGCTACGGCCGGCCCGATATCGTCGGCAACGGCCCGTTCGATCCCGGCCGCGATGCGATGACGCTGGCGCTGATCGAAGAGATGATAGGCCTGGGCCGGCCGGTATTCGGCATCTGTCGTGGATTTCAGGAGATCAACGTCGCGTTCGGCGGCACGCTGGCGCGCGATCTGGGCGACGCCGATCGGTCGCTGGTCCACCACGCGGCAAGCGGGCTGCCGATCGCCGAGGTGTTCGATCACATCCACGATGTCGCGCTCGTGCCCGGCGGGCTGCTCGCCCGCAACCTCGGGCGGGAGAGCCTAGCGGTGCGTTCGGTGCACTTTCAGGGTGTCGACCGGCTCGGCGAGGATCTGGCGATAGAGGCCACCGCGCCGGATGGAGTGATCGAGGCGATCTCCGCCTGCATCAACGGCGCGCCGGTCCTCGGCGTGCAATGGCACCCGGAGTGGCAGGTCGATGCGGATGCCGCGTCGCAGGGCTTCTTCGCCCTGTTCGGCCGCGCGCTGCGGGGCGACCGGCTGGACTGATCCGCCGCCGCCCCGCGCGCCCGGTACCTCCGATCAGTCGCCGGTCAGGATGCGGTCCACCAATTGCTTCACGGTCGGCACGAAGCCGTTCGAATAGAACGGATCCTGCTTGAACCGGTAAGCCGTTTGTCCCGCGAACATGAGGTTCTGGTCGATCGGGCCGCCATGGGCGATGTCCTGCAGGGTCTTCTGGATGCAGAAGCTGCGCGGATCGGCGAGCCGCCCGGTCGAGTTGCCCTCCATATCCGCCCAGGAGGAAAAGGCGCACTGGCTGAGGCAGCCCATGCAATCCGCCTGATCCTTGCGGATCACCTTCATCTCCTCGGGCGTCACGAACACCAGGGTATTGTCCGGCGTCTTCAGCGCGGTGGCGAAGCCCAGCCCGTGCCATTCGCGCGCGCGCAGCAGATCGCCGCGCGTCACCCAGAAGCTCTTGCCCTTGACGCCGACATCGAGCTGATACTGGTGATCGCCCGCCGCCTCGCTGGAAAATGCGATCTGCCGTTCGGATCGCGCCTCCAGGTTGCGCAGGAAATCGTTGCGCACCGCACTCGAATAGAACCCGGTCGGCGAAAAGCGGTGCAGCAGGACATCGCCTTCGTTCAGCTGCGTCAGCTTCATCTTCCACTCGTCGGGAATCGGGCTCTCGACGGTCAGCAGCGGCCGGGTGCCGAACTGGAAGGCGATCGTGCCGAGCTCGGGATTGTCGATCCAGTCGGCCCAGTCCCGCAGATACCAGACGTTGCCGGCCATCACGATCGGCACGTCATCCGAAATGCCGCCTTCGCGCATCGTATCGCGCAGCGCCTTGACCCGCGGATAGGGATCCTGCGGGACCAACGGGTCCTCGGCGTTGGACAGGCCGTTATGCCCGCCCGCCTTCCACGGATCTTCGTAGACGACCGCGGCAAGCCATTCGGAAGCCTTGGAATAAGCCCGTTTCCACAGCGCGCGGAAGGCGCGGGCCGAGCTGATGATCGGCAGGTAGCTGACCTGGTGGCTGGCCGCGATCTCGGACAGACGGTAGGGCATGCCCGCGCCGCAGGTGACGCCCGCGACCAGGCCCTTGGTCCGTTCCAGAACGCCTTCCAGAACGCGCTGCGCCCCGCCCATTTCCCAGAGCACGTTGATGTTGATCGCACCCTGCCCGCCGGCAATGTCGAAGGCGCGGCGCACCTGCTCGACCGCGCCGTCGATGGCGTAGGCGACGAGTTCCTCGTGCCGTTCCCGCCGGGTCAGCGCGTGATAGACCTGGGGAATGATCTTGCCTTCGGGATCGTAGCTGTCGGCATTCACGGCCGACACCGTGCCGATGCCGCCGGCGGCAGCCCACGCGCCCGAACTCATGTGATTGGTGGCAGCGACGCCCTTACCGCCCTCGACCAGTGGCCAAACCTCGCGGCCCCCATAGACGATTGGCCGAACACCCTTGAACAACAGCATTCTCCGGAAGATTGCGGGCGCGGCTATAGCAAAGGCCGCCGCGCATTGCCTGCATAATTTAGATCAGGGGCGCGCCCTGCCCAGGGCGCCCCAGTACAAGGCCCGATAGGCTTCGATCATCCGTTCTTCGCCAAAAGCGACGCGGGCCCTGGCCGCATTCGCGGCCCCCAGCGTCTGCCGCAATGTGCCATCGGCTGCAAGCCGGCGGAACGACGCCGCCAGCCCGGCCTCGTCCCCCGCAGCCGCCAGCCACGGGCGGTTGGCGGGATCGACCATCGCTGCAACGTCGCCCACGGCGGTGGCGACGACCGGCAGGCCGGCGGCCATCGCCTCGATCAGCGAGATCGGAAACTGCTCGCTATCGGAGGACAGCGCGAAGATATCGAACAACCCGAGATAATTTGCCGGGTCCGGCAGGAATCCCGGCAGCAGCACCCGATCCGCGACGTTCGCTTTGGCGGCCGCGGCGAGGATCGCCCCGCGCTCCGGCCCCTCGCCCACGATCACCAGCCGCCCCACCGCGGCCGATGCGGCGAATGCCCGCACCAGCAGGGGCAGGTTCTTTACCGCGCGCAGCCCCGCCACCGTCCCGATCACCACCTCGCCCGGATGGCGGACCAGGCCGGGGATGGCGTTACGCGACGCATCCTTGCCGAAGCGATCGACGGGAATGCCGTTGGCGATCCGGTGCACCCGCGCCCGCGATTGCCGCCACGGCCCCAGCGCGATCGCCTCGAGCCGCTCCGACGGAACGACCAGCGCGGCGGCGGCCGGCAATGCCAGCCGCCGGAAGGCGATCCGGCCCGGTTTCTGCCCGTCCGTCTCGTCGTCGTTGAAGCCGTCCTCGTGGTGGATCAGCGGCGGCAGCGACAGCATGGGCGCGAAGCTGCGCCGCGCCATGACCGCATCCATCGCCCCCCAATTGTAGGTCAGCACCAGATCGAAGCCGCGCATGTAGGCGGCAAGCGCCCGGTAGCGCAGCAGCGACGGCCTTCCGGTGAGCGGTGGGTGATCGGAGGGGAAATCCACCGCGATGCCGGGATCGATCGCATCGCGCGCCGAAAGCGCGCCCGGCACGCCGCTCAACACGACATGCGCGGCCTCCCCCCGCCAGGCGTTCATCAGCCGGACGGCGCGCGCCTCCTTGCCGCCGAGCGAGAAGGTGGAGTGGATGTGGAGGATGCGAAGCGGCGGCATCGGTGGATCATGCGCCCCGATCGATGAAGATGCCGCTGACGTAGATGCCGACGACCGCGTCGGCGGCACTCTGCTGATCGATCATCGGCACATCCCCCTGCCCGCCGGCCCGCCCGGCCTGCGGCGTCCGTAGCGTGCCCGCCACGGGGCGCGAAGGCCCGATGCGCGGCGCGGCTGGCAAAGTGCACTGGTTGCGCCTAGAAAAGCCCGCGAAGGGGGAGAGCGCCTATGCAGTTCCTGCGCACCTTGTTCTGGGTCGTGCTTGCAGTCGTCGCGGTGATCTTTGCGATCAACAACTGGACGCAGGTCACGGTCAGTCTGTGGGGCGGGTTGCAGGCCGATGCCAAGCTGCCGGTCCTGCTGCTGGCGGCGTTCCTGCTCGGGCTGGTGCCGATGTACCTCCTTCACCGCGCCACCCGCTGGAGCCTGCGCCGTCGCCTGGATGGCGCGGAACGTTCGCTGGCGGAACTGCGCGCTGTCGATGCGCCGGCCCCCGCGCCGGTGCCGGTCGCCACGCCCGTGCTGGCGGGCGACCCCGTTGCGACGACGGCGATGCCCACCGCCTACGCGCCCCCGCCCACCGCCGGCCCGGCGGTGATCGGATGAGCAGCCACATCTACGTCGCGCTCGATACACCCGATCTGGAGCGTGCCCGCGCGCTGGCGACGCGCGTCCGCCATCATGTCGGCGGGATCAAGCTGGGCCTCGAATTCTTCGTGGCGAACGGCCGGAACGGCGTGCGCGAGATGGCGGCGATCGGTCTGCCGATCTTCCTCGACCTCAAATTCCACGACATCCCGAATACCGTGGCCAAGGCGATCCAGGCGCTGCGTCCGCTGGAGCCTGCCGTCCTCACCGTTCACGCCGCCGGGGGGAGGGCGATGATGGAGGATGCCAAGGCGGCCGCGCCGCCCTCCACCAAGGTTGTCGCGGTGACGGTTCTCACCAGCCTCGACGGCGATGACCTGCGGGCGATGGGCCACGATGCCGAACCCCACGCCCAGGTCGCCAGGCTTGCCGAACTTGCCCGCTCATCCGGGCTGGACGGCATCGTCTGCTCGGGCGAGGAGGTCGCCGCGGCGCACCGCGCCTGGCCCGGCGGCTATTTCGTCGTGCCCGGCCTGCGCTTGCCCGATCATGACAGGGGCGATCAGAAGCGGATCATCACCCCGCGCCGCGCGCTCGACGATGGCGCATCCCTGCTCGTGGTGGGCCGCCCGATCACGCAGGCGGACGATCCGGACATGGCGGCGCGGGCGATCGGCGCTACGCTGTAGGCGCGATCACGAACGCGGGGCCCGGTACAGGCACCGAATTGCGTTCCGGGGCCGCCGATCCCAGATCGGCGCCTTCAAACAACGGACAGGGATCATGGTACGCGCAAAGATCTGCGGCCTCTCGACGGCGGCCACGCTGGATGCGGCTATCGCCGGCGGGGCGAGCCATGTCGGGTTCGTGTTCTTCCCCAGGAGTCCGCGCAACCTCACCATCCCCCGCGTGGAGGAGCTGGCGGCGCGCACGCCCGGCCACGTCATGCGGGTCGGCGTGTTCGTCGATCCGGACGATGCCCTGCTGGAACGGGTCGCGTCGGCGGCCCGGCTTGATGCCATCCAGCTGCATGGCCGCGAAACGCCCGACCGGGTCGCGGCGGTGAAGGCACGGCTCGGCATCGAGACGTGGAAGGCGGTGGCGGTGCGGACCCGCGCCGATCTCGCCGCCGCCGGAACGTATCGCGGTGCTGCCGACCGGATCGTCTATGACGCCAAGACGCCGGAGGGCGCGGACCTGCCCGGCGGCATGGGGCTGCGCTTCGACTGGACGTTGCTGCGCGGCTTTGCGCATCCGCTGCCGTGGATCCTCTCCGGCGGGCTCGACGCGGGCAATCTAGCCGAGGCGGTGGCGATCAGCGGCGCCACCCTTGTCGACGTTTCGTCGGGCGTGGAAAGCGCGCCGGGCGTCAAGGATGTGGACAAGATCGCCGGCTTCCTCCAATCGGTCGACGCATTATGACACTCGCAAACTCGTTCCGGTCGCAGCCCGACGCGCGCGGCCATTTCGGTGAATTCGGTGGACGCTACGTCGCCGAGACGCTGATGCCGCTCATCCTCGAACTGGAGCGGGAATATCGCGCAGCGCAGGCCGATCCCGCCTTCGCCGACGAACTCGATTACCTGCTCAAGCATTATGTCGGCCGCCCGAGCCCGCTTTACTATGCCGAGCGGCTGACCGAGGCGCTGCGGCAGAGCGCGGAGCCCGGCCACGGTGCCAAGATCTACCTGAAGCGCGACGAGCTGAACCACACCGGCGCGCACAAGATCAACAATTGCATCGGCCAGATCCTGCTCGCCCGCCGCATGGGCAAGACGCGGATCATCGCGGAGACCGGCGCCGGCCAGCACGGTGTCGCCACCGCCACGGTGGCGGCGCGGTTCGGGCTGCCATGCGTCGTCTTCATGGGCGCGCGGGATATCGAGCGGCAGGCACCGAACGTGTTCCGGATGAAGCTGCTCGGCGCGGAGGTTCGCGCGGTGGCGAGCGGCGCGCGCACGCTGAAGGACGCGATGAACGAGGCGCTGCGCGACTGGGTCGCCAACGTCCACGACACTTTCTACATCATCGGCACCGCGGCCGGCCCCCATCCCTATCCGGAGCTGGTCCGCGATTTCCAGTCGGTGATCGGCAAGGAAGCCAAGGCGCAGATCCTGGAGGCGGAGGGCCGCCTGCCCGACCTGCTGGTGGCCGCGATCGGTGGCGGATCGAACGCGATCGGCCTGTTCCACCCCTTCCTCGACGATGCGGAGGTCGCGATGCTCGGCGTCGAGGCGGCCGGGCTCGGGCTCCACACCACCCAGCATGCCGCCAGTCTGACCGGCGGTGAGCCGGGCGTGCTGCACGGCAACCGCACCTTCCTGCTGCAGGACGAAGACGGGCAGATCGCCGAGGCGCACTCGATCTCCGCCGGGCTCGACTATCCGGGCATCGGCCCCGAACATAGCTGGCTGCACGATATCGGCCGCGTCACCTATGAGAGCGCGACCGATCAGGACGCGCTCGATGCGTTCCAGCTGCTGTGCCGGACGGAGGGGATCATCCCCGCGCTGGAGCCTTCGCACGCGCTTTCCGCAGTCGCCCGCAAGGCACGGGAGATGCGGCAGGATCAGATCATCGTCGCCAACCTGTGCGGCCGCGGGGACAAGGATATCTTCACCGTCGCATCTGCGCTGGGGGTCGAGATATGAGCCGCCTTGCGACAACGTTCGCGGCCTGCGCAGACGCGGGACGTGCGGCGCTGGTGATCTTCGTCACCGGCGGCGATCCCTCCCCCGCCAACACGCCCGCAATCCTGGATGCGGTGGTTGCAGGCGGCGCCGACGTGATCGAACTTGGCATGCCGTTCACCGATCCGATGGCGGACGGCCCGGCGATCCAGCTGGCCAACCTGCGCTCGCTGGGCGCCGGGACAACCACGGCCAAGCTGTTCGAAATCGCGCGCGACTTTCGCGCCCGCCACCCCGATGTTCCGCTCGTCCTGATGGGCTATGCCAATCCGATGGTGCGGCGCGGGCCCGCCTGGTTCGCCAACGCGGCCGCCGCCGCCGGGATCGACGGCGTGATATGCGTCGACATCCCGCCAGAGGAGGATGACGCGCTCGGGCCGGCGCTGCGGGCACATGGCATCGATCCGGTGCGGCTGGCGACGCCGACGACGGACGCGGCCCGGCTGCCTGCCGTCCTCGATAAGGCGAGCGGCTTTCTTTATTACGTGTCCGTCGCCGGTATCACCGGCATGCAGCAGGCCGCCGGAGACAGCATCGCCAACGCCGTCGCCCATCTGAAAGGGTCGACCGATCTGCCGGTTGCCGTCGGCTTCGGCATCCGCACCCCCGATCAGGCCGCGGCCGTCGCGCGCGTGGCGGACGGCGTGGTCGTCGGCTCGGCGGTGATCGATGCCATCGCCAAGGCCGCCGCCGCGGGCGACGATCCGGCCGTGGCCGTGCGCGATCTGGTCAGCGGGCTCAGCGCCGCGGTGCGATCCGCCCGGCGGGAGATGGCGGCATGAGCTGGCTCAACCGCGTCCGCCAGAGCATCCCGTTCATCGCCCGGCGGGAGACTCCCGACAATCTTTGGCGGAAGTGCCCGGGCTGCGGGCAGATGGTGTTCGTCAAGGAATATGAGGAAAACCAGTCGGTCTGCCCCAAGTGCGGCCATCACGGCCGGATCGGGCCGGATGCGCGGTTCGACGGATTGTTCGACGGCGGCATCTACACGCTGCTGCCCCAGCCCCAGGTTCGCGAGGATCCGCTGAAGTTCCGCGATTCGAAGCGGTACAGCGATCGCATCAAGGCGGCGCGGCAGGCCACTGGCGAGCAGGATGCGCTGTTGAATGCGCGCGGATCGATCGAGGGCAAGCAGGCCGTCGTCGGCGTACAGGATTTCGCCTTCATGGGCGGATCGATGGGCCTCGCGGTGGGCGCGGCGTTCGTCATCGGGGTGGAGGCGGCGATCGAAGCCCGCTGCCCGTACATCATCTTCACCGCCGCGGGCGGCGCGCGCATGCAGGAGGGCATCCTGTCGCTGATGCAGATGCCGCGCACCACCGTCGCCATCCAGATGCTGCACGAGGCGGGCCTGCCCTACATCGTCGTGATGACCGATCCGACGACCGGCGGCGTCACCGCATCCTATGCGATGCTGGGCGACGTTCAGATCGCGGAGCCGAACGCATTGATCGGCTTTGCCGGCCAGCGGGTGATCGAATCGACGATCCGGGAAAAGCTGCCGGAGGGGTTCCAGCGTTCCGAATATCTGCTCGCCCACGGCATGCTCGACATGGTCGTCCATCGCCACAAGCTGCGCGAGACGCTGGCCACCGTGATCGATTATCTGGTCCGGGCCGAGGCGGCCTAACGCCGCCTGCGGAACGCCCGAGGGGAACGCTTGTGGCCGATCATGCCGTCTCGTCCGATCCGCGCGTGCAGCGCCAGCTCGACAGGCTGGCGATGCTGTCGCCCGGCGCCGATGTGCTGGGGCTGGAACGGATCACCACCCTGCTCGGTCGGCTGGGCAATCCAGAGCGGCAGTTACCGCCCGTCTTCCATGTCGCGGGCACCAACGGCAAGGGATCGGTGTGCGCCTATCTGCGCGCGGCGATCGAGGCGGCGGGCCACGTCGTTCACGTCTTCACCAGCCCGCATCTGGTGCGGTTCAACGAACGTATCCGCGTTGCCGGGTCGCTGATCGAGGATGACCTGCTCGCGGAGTTGCTGGGCGAGGTTCTGGATGTCGGCCAGGATATCGGCGCCAGCTTCTTCGAGGTGACGACGGCGGTGGCGTTCCTCGCCTTTGCGCGGACCCCGGCGGATGCGTGCGTGATCGAGGTCGGCCTGGGCGGGCGGCTGGACGCGACGAACGTCCTTCCCTCCCCGGCCGTTTGCGGCATCGCCCAGCTCGGCATCGATCATCAGGCATTCCTGGGCGACCGGATCGAGGATATCGCCGCGGAAAAGGCCGGCATCGCGAAGCCTGGCGTAAGGCTTCTCACGCTACACTACCCCTCGCCGATGGCGGATCGTGTGGGGCAGGCAGCATCGGCCGCGGGCGCGCCGTGGCTGCCCAAGGGCGGCGCGTGGGACGCGTCGGCCTATCAGAACCGCCT
>NZ_JAQGLK010000096.1 GCF_028292925.1 Sphingomonas bacterium | reverse complement strand
GCCGCGAAACTCGACCGGCCCGCGAGGCCAAGTAAGCCTCACTCAGGCTCTTCAATCAAACCTCGCAGGCGACCGGCTCCCAAGGGAGACCGGCCGTTTGCTTGTTCGGAGTAGGACGAGATGGGTTATCGGGTAGTCGTTGCAGGCGCGACCGGAAATGTCGGCCGCGAGATGCTGAACATCCTGGCAGAGCGCGAGTTTCCGATCGACGAGATCGCCGTCGTCGCATCGTCGCGCAGCCAGGGCACCCACGTCGAGTTCGGCGAGACGGGCAGGATGCTCAAGGTCCAGAATATCGATCATTTCGATCCGGCGGGATGGGACATGGCGCTGTTTGCGATCGGATCGGAGGCGACCAAGGTCCACGCGCCGCGTTTCGCCGCCGCCGGCTGCACCGTGATCGACAATTCGTCGCTCTACCGGATGGATCCGGACGTGCCGCTGATCGTGCCGGAGGTGAACCCGCAGGCGATCGATGGGTATCGCCGCAAGAACATCATCGCGAACCCCAATTGCTCGACCGCCCAGATGGTCGTGGCGCTGAAGCCACTGCACGATGCAGCGACGATCAAGCGCGTCGTGGTTTCCACCTACCAGTCGGTTTCCGGCGCGGGCAAGGCGGGCATGGACGAGCTGTTCGAGCAGAGCCGCAACATCTTCGTCGGCGATCCGGCCGAGGCGAAGAAGTTCACCAAGCAGATCGCGTTCAACGTGATCCCGCACATCGATACCTTCCTGGATGACGGCTTCACCAAGGAAGAGTGGAAGATGGTCGTCGAGACCAAGAAGATCCTCGATCCCAAGATCAAGGTGGTCGCCACCTGCGTGCGCGTGCCGGTGTTCGTCGGCCATTCCGAGGCGATCAACATCGAGTTCGAGAACGAGATCACCGCGGAGGAGGCGCAGGGCATCCTGCGCGAGGCGCCCGGCATCATGCTGATCGATAAGCGCGAGGATGGCGGATACGTCACCCCGATCGAGTGCGTGGGCGAATTCGCGACGTTCGTCAGCCGCGTCCGCGAGGATCCGACGGTGGAGAACGGGCTGGTCCTGTGGTGCGTGTCCGACAATCTGCGCAAGGGCGCGGCGCTGAACGCGGTGCAGATCGCCGAACTCCTCGGCCGCCGGCACCTCCAGAAGGACAGCTGAGCGGAGGCGTGACGGCGACGCTGCGGCTCGAGCCGTGGGTGGGGGAGGGCGATCCGGCCGCCCCCGCCCTCGCGCCCGCCGCAGCGCGCACGATCGCCATCCTGGCCGAGATCCCACGAGCCGCGCCGTGGGGATGCTATCTGGCGAGAGTGGGCGAGGAACCGGTCGGCGCCTGCGCGTTCAAGGCCGCGCCGGATGCCGCCGGCACGGTGGAGATCGCCTACAGCACGTTTCCGCCGCACGAGGGACGTGGATATGCGACGGCGATGATCGGCGCGCTGGTGGCGATCGCGCGGGCCGGCGGCGCGGCGGTGGCAATCGCCCACACCCTGCCGCAGCGGAACGCCTCCGCCCGGGCGCTCGCCCGCAACGGGTTCGATCAGGCCGACGCATTCTCGGATCCCGAAGACGGGCCGGTCTGGTATTGGGAGCGCGTACTTGGGCGCAGCGGCCCGGACGGGAGAGGACGCGGATGAGCGCGGAGATGACGGGCGGCTGCCAGTGCGGGCAGGTGCGCTACCGGGTGAGCGGCGCCCCGCCGACGCTCTGGGCGTGCCACTGCGGCGAGTGCCAGAAGCAGTCCGGTTCGGCGTTCGGCCTGTCTCTCCCGGCGCCCGCCGCCGCATTCGAGCCGACCGGCGCCATGGCCTCGTGGAGCCGCGCGACGGCCAGCGGGCGGCGGACGACCTGCTTCTACTGTCCGGAGTGCGGATCGCGCATCCACCATGTCGGCAGCCACCGGGCGGACTGGGTGACGATCAAGGCGGGTACGCTGGACGACACGTCGCGGCTGGTGCCCGGCGCTCACATATGGGTCTCGCGCAAGCAGCCGTGGGTGGTGCTCGATCCGGCGGTGCCCGCGCACCCGACCCAGCCCGATGACATGATGGCGTGGCGCGCATCGTTCGCCGGGGCGGTGGCATGAGCGTAGCGACGGCGATGAGGGGCGGCTTCCGTGCGGCCTGCGGCACCGCGCCGACGTTCGGATATCCGGACGGCGAGAATATGGACCTGCCGACCGGATCGTTCGCCGATCCACGGCGCTTCGTTTCCCGCCATCGTTTCTCGATCGCGACGATGCTGCCGCGCTGGCGCGCCCCCGCCGATCTGACCGGCATCCTGCCCGACGGAAACGCGACCACGGTGGTCCGGTGGACGGCCGCAACCGGAAAGCTGCCCGAATGAGCGATACCCCCACGCTGCACCGCTTCGCCGCCGATGATGGCGCCGATCTCGCCTGGCACGAAGTGGGGCAGGGCCGCCCTGTGGTGCTGATCCACGGGCTGTTCTCGTCGGCGACGATCAACTGGATCAAGTTCGGCCATGCCGCGGAGATCGCCTCGCGCGGCTTCCGCGTCATCATGCCCGATCTTCGCGCCCACGGGCTGAGTGCTGCGCCGCACGATCCCGCCGCCTACCCGCCCGACGTGTTGGCCGCCGACGGGCTGGCGCTGATCCGTCACCTCGGCCTCGCCGATTATGATCTCGGCGGTTACTCGCTGGGTGGGCGGACGGCGATCCGGATGCTGGTCGCAGGCGGTGCTGCGCCGGGCCGCGTGGTGATTGCGGGGATGGGTTTGCAAGGGCTGCTCGATACCGGCGCGCGTTCCGCCCACTTCCGGACGGTGCTGAGCGGGATCGGAACGCACCCCCGTGGATCGCCCGAGTGGATGGCGGAGGCGTTCCTGAAGACGACCGGCGGCGATCCGGCGGCGCTGCTGCCGCTGCTGGGCAGCTTCGTCGATACGCCGGAGCAGGCGATCCGGGGTATTGCCCAGCCGGTACTCGCCGTGGCCGGCGTGGACGACGGCGACAACGGATCGACCGAGGCGCTGGCCGATCTGCTGCCCGCCGGCATTGCCGCCCGCATCCCCGGCAATCACATGAGTGCGGTCACCAAACCCGAACTCGGGCTGGCGATCGCGGACTTCCTGGCGCGCTGAGCGCGTTCGGACGATCCGGTGCTTGACCGGCCGCCCGCCCCGCGCTTTTGCTGATCGCAACCCGCTCTCGTTACAAGGTCGCCCAGCCCATGTATTCCAAGGTCTCGCTCGTCGCTCTGGCGGCGCTCCTCGTCGGCGGTGCGCCGGCTGTCGCGCAGAAGGCTCCTGCCCGTTCCGCCCCTGCCGCCGCGCGGCCGGCGCCCGCGCCGACCGCCGCGGAGGCGGACGCCTTCACCGCAGCCGCGGAGAAGGAATTGTACGATTTCAGCCTGTTCGGGCAGCAGATCGCCTGGGTGAACGCCACCTACATCACCGATGATACCGATGCGCTTTCCGCCCGCGTCGGTTCGCAGGGCACCGAAATGGGGGTGCGGCTGGCCAAGGGCGCGGCGCGGTTCGATGCGGTGCAGGGCCTCTCCTACGATACGCGGCGCAAGCTCGACATCCTGAAGCAGGGGCTCGTCCTTCCTGCGCCCGACAAGCCCGGCGCGGCGGACGAGCTGAACGGAATCGCGACCAAGCTCCAGTCGACCTACGGCAAAGGCCGCGGCCAGCTGAAGGGGCAGGAGATCAACGGTTCCGACATCGAGGAGAAGATGGGGACGAGCCGCAACCCCGCCGAACTCCAGGAGATGTGGACCACCTGGCACGACAATGTCGGCAAGCCGATGAAGCCCGATTACGCCCGCATGGTCGAGATCGCGAATGAAGGCGCGGTCGAGCTTGGCTTCAAGGATACGGGCGCGATGTGGCGCGCGGGCTACGACATGCCCGCGGACGAGTTCGCCGCGATGATGGACAAGCTCTGGACGCAGGTCCGCCCGCTCTACGAACAGCTCCACTGCTACACGCGCGGCAAGCTGAGCGCGAAGTACGGGCCGGGGGTGCAGAAGGATAGCGGCCCGATCCGTGCCGACCTGCTCGGCAACATGTGGGCGCAGGAGTGGGGCAACATCTACGACATCGTCGCCCCCAAGGGCGCGGGCGATCTGGGGTTCGACACCGGCGATCTGCTGAAGGCCAAGAACTACGATCCGGTCAAGATGGTGAAGGCGGGCGAAGGCTTTTACAGCTCGCTCGGCTTCGCGCCGCTGCCGGAGACGTTCTGGCAGCGTTCGCAGATCGTCAAGCCGCGCGACCGCGAGGTGATCTGCCACGCCTCGGCCTGGAACGTCGACAACAAGAACGACGTGCGCATCAAGATGTGCACCAAGGTCAATGCAGACGACTTCGTGACCATCCATCACGAGCTCGGCCACAATTACTATCAGCGCGCGTACAACCAGCAGCCCTATCTCTACCTGAACGGCGCGAACGACGGCTTCCACGAGGCGATCGGCGATTTCGTCGCCTTGTCGATCACGCCGGATTACCTCGTCCGTATCGGCCTGCTCGACAAGGCGAAGGTGCCGGCGGCGGACAAGGACGTCGGGCTGCTGCTGCGCCAGGCGATGGACAAGGTGGCGTTCCTGCCGTTCGGGCTGCTGATGGACAAGTGGCGCTGGGGTGTCTTCAACGGCACGATCAAGCCGGCCGGCTACAACGATGCGTGGACCGCGCTGCGGCTGCAATATCAGGGCATCACCCCGCCTTCCGCGCGCGGCGCCGATGCGTTCGATCCGGGCGCCAAGTTCCACATCCCGGCGAACACGCCCTATGCGCGCTACTTCCTGGCGCGGCTGCTGCAGTTCCAGTTCTACAAGGCGGCGTGCGACCAGGCGGGCTGGAAGGGGCCGCTCCACCGGTGCAGCTTCTACGGCAACAAGGAAGTCGGCGCGAAGCTGAACGCGATGCTGACGATGGGCGCATCCAAGCCGTGGCCGGATGCCTTGCAGGCGTTCACCGGCACGCGCGAGATCGACGGTTCGGCGATGCTCGCTTACTTCCAGCCGCTGGCGACGTGGCTGGAGCAGCAGAACAAGGGCAAGACCTGCGGCTGGTAAGCCCGGCGTGGAGCCCCGGGCGGAAGGCTGCGTCGGCTGCCTTCCGCCCGCGGCGCCTCAGCGGAACGGTGGTTCGTTGAACGCACGCAGCTTGCGGCTGTGCAGCCGGCTGCCGGTGCGGCGCAGTTCGTCGCACGCCGCGATGCCGATCCGCAGATGCTCGGAAATCGCCCGTTCGTAGAATGCGTTGGCCTGTCCCGGCAGTTTGATCTCGCCGTGGATCGGCTTGTCGGACACGCAGAGCAGGGTGCCGTAGGGCACCCGGAAGCGGAAGCCCTGCGCGGCAAGCGTCGCCGATTCCATGTCGATCGCCACGGCACGGGACTGGCTGAAGCGGAGCGCGGATCGGGTGTAGCGCAGCTCCCAGTTGCGATCGTCCGAGGTGACGACGGTGCCGGTGCGCAGCCGCAGCTTCAGTTCGTCCGCCGTTTCGCCGGAGACGATCTCCGCCGCGCGGTTGAGCGCGACCTGGATTTCGGCAAGTGCGGGGATCGGGATCTCCGGCGGCAGCACGTCGTCCAGCACATGATCGTCGCGCAGATAGGCGTGGGCCAGCACATAGTCGCCGATGCGCTGGCTGGGGCGGAGACCCCCGCAATGCCCGATCATCAGCCACGCCTCGGGCCGCATCACGGCAAGGTGATCGGTGATCGTCTTGGCGTTGGACGGGCCGACGCCGATGTTGACCAGGGTGATCCCCGACCGATCCGGCCCGACCAGATGGTAGGCCGGCATCTGGTGCCTCCGCCACGCGCTGTCGGCGATCGCCGCCGCCGGATCGGCATTGGCGGCAGTGATCTCCAGCCCGCCCGCGCAGCTCAGCATCCGCCACGGCCCGTCGTCGGACAACTGGCTGCAGGCCCAGCGAACGAACTCATCGACGTAGCGATGGTAGTTGGTGAACAGGATGTAGTTTTGCACATGCGCCGGGGGGGTGCCGGTATAGTGGCGGAGCCGCGCCAGGCTGAAATCGACGCGCTGCGCATCGAACAGCGCCAGCGGGTGCGGCTCCCCGTCCGCGCCCACCCAAAGCCCGTCCGCCACTTCATCGCCGATGTGGACGAGCTCGTTGGACGGGAATATCCGCGCCAGTTCGTCCGCGCCGATGTCCGTCAGCACCACGTTGCCGGCTTCCAGCACGTAGGGGTAGGGGATCTCCTGGCGGCCGGCAGCGGCGGTGACGGTGGCGCCGTAATCCTCCACCAGAAGGTCGATCTGCTCGGCCAGGTAATCGCGGAACAGCGCCGGCTGGGTGACGCTGATCGCATAATCGCCGGCAACGCTGAGCCGGCCATAAGCACGCATCTGTCGCTGCGGGGGGGGCGTGCCGTCATAGTGGAGCCGAAGTTCCGGATAGGCGAAGGCGCCGGCGGCACGCGCGGCCTCGTCCGGCCGCTCCCCGTGTTCGATGAAGCGGTTGAGTGCGTGGCGCAGCGCCGCCACCGACGCCCGGTAGAGCCGGTCGAGCTCGTCGACGATGATCAGGCTGCGGTCGCTGGCCATGATCCTCAGAGCTGCCCGAGCAGGTGATCGGCGGAGCTCACCTCGAATGCGCCGCCCTGCTCGACATTGAGCTGTTCGACGATGCCGTCGTTGACGATCATCGAATAACGTTGCGCGCGCAGCCCCATGCCGAACTTGGATCCGTCCATCTCCAGCCCGACCGCCTTGGCGAACTCGCCATTGCCGTCGGCCAGCATCGTCACCTTGTCGTCCACGCCCGCGCTCTTGCCCCAGGCGGCCATGACGAACGCGTCGTTGACCGCGGTGCAGGCGATCTCGTCGATGCCCTTCGCCTTCAGCTCGGCCGCCTTGTCGACGAAGCCGGGCAGGTGGCGCGCCGAGCAGGTCGGCGTAAAGGCGCCGGGCACGGAAAAGAGCGCGATGCGGCGGCCGGCGAAGTAGCTGGCGGTGTCGATGCGTTCCGGCCCGTCGCCGGTCACCTTGGCAAGCGTGGCGGGCGGAATGGAATCGCCGATGCGGATGGTCATGGTCTGGGTCCTTTGCATCTGTGTCGCGTCATGGGCGCCGTTCGTGTCAGTCCCGCGAACGCCGGCCGCGCGGGTGCGGCGCAAATCGAACGGTCGGGACGGGTTGGACGCCGCATCACTCTTCTATAAAATGGCGGGATGGAAGCGCCACCCTATCTCAGCGGGCAGCTACTGCTGGCAATGCCGGGGATCGGCGATCCCCGGTTCGAACGCGCCGTGATCGCGCTGTGCGCGCACGACGACAATGGCGCGCTCGGCATCGGCATCGGCCGGATCATCCCGCGCGTCGGCCTGCATAGTTTGCTCGAGCAGCTTGGCATCGATCCGGGAGTCGCGCCGGACCGCCCGATCCACCTTGGCGGACCGTGCGAGCCGCAGCGCGGGTTCGTGCTGCACGGCCTGGATTGGGGCGGGGAGGATACGCTGCAGGTCGGCGGGCGCTGGGCGCTTTCCGGCACGCTCGATGTGCTGCGCGCGATCGCCGAAGGCCGCGGGCCGGGGCGCTGGCTGGTCGCGCTCGGCTATGCCGGCTGGGGCGAGGGCCAGCTGGACGAGGAGATGCGCCGCCATGGCTGGTTCGCGACGCCGGGCGACGACACGCAGATCTTCGAAGGCGCCGTTGGGGAGCGGTGGACGGCCGCATTCGCCAGCGCGGGAATCGATGCCCGGCTGCTCGTGTCGGAGACGGGCCACGCCTGAGCCGGATCAGGCTCCTCGCCGGAAGGCATATAAAGACATCTTTATATTTGCGTTTCGGGCCGTCTGCGGGTAATCGACACCGCAACCGGCCCGGGTGAACCCGCGCCTGCCCCCGTTCCAGACATGTCCCAGCCAGGAGACCCCGTAGTGGCAACCGCCCCCGTAAACACGTTCAACGATTACCTCGTCCACGATATCAGCCTCGCCAATTTCGGCCGCGCCGAGATCCGCATCGCCGAGACCGAGATGCCGGGCCTGATGGCGCTGCGCGAGGAGTTCGGCGCGTCCAAGCCGCTGACGGGCGCGCGCATCGTCGGCTCGCTGCACATGACGATCCAGACCGCCGTGCTGATCGAGACGCTCACCGCCCTTGGTGCCGACGTCCGCTGGGCATCGTGCAACATCTTCTCGACGCAGGACCATGCCGCCGCCGCGATCGCCGCCGCCGGTATCCCGGTCTTCGCCGTGAAGGGCGAGACGCTCGCCGAATATTGGGATTACGTGCAGAAGATCTTCGATTGGGGCGATGAGACCTGCAACATGATTCTGGACGACGGCGGCGACGCGACGATGTTCGCGCTGCTCGGCGCCAAGATCGAAGCCGGCGGCACGCTGGCCGATCCGGAGAATGACGAAGAGGTCGAATTCCACCGCGCGCTCAAGGAATTCACGACCGCCAAGCCCGGCTACCTCACGGAGACGGTCCGCAACATCAAGGGCGTCTCGGAAGAGACCACCACCGGTGTCCACCGCCTGTACGAGATCGCCAAGCGCGGCGAGCTGCCCTTCCCGGCGATCAACGTGAACGACAGCGTCACCAAGTCGAAGTTCGACAACCTGTACGGCTGCAAGGAATCGCTGGTCGACGCGATCCGCCGCGCGACCGACGTGATGCTGGCCGGCAAGGTCGCCACCGTCGCCGGCTTCGGCGATGTCGGCAAGGGTTCGGCGCAGTCGCTTCGCAACGGCGGCGCACGCGTGCTGGTGACCGAAGTCGATCCGATCTGCGCACTGCAGGCGGCGATGGAGGGCTTCGAGGTCGTCACGATGGAGGAGGCGGTCACCCGCTCCGACATCTTCGTCACCGCGACCGGCAATGCCGACGTTATCACTGCCGAGCACATGGCGGCGATGAAGCCGATGAGCATCGTCTGCAACATCGGCCACTTCGACAGCGAGATCCAGATCGCCGCTCTGTCCAACTACAAGTGGACCGAGATCAAGCCGCAGGTCGACCTGGTCGAGTTCCCGGATGGCAAGCAGATCATCATCCTCGCCAAGGGCCGTCTGGTGAACCTGGGCTGCGCCACCGGCCACCCTTCGTTCGTGATGTCGGCCAGCTTCACCAATCAGGTGATGGCGCAGATCGAGCTCTGGACGAAGCCGGGCCAGTACGAGAACAAGGTGTTCGTCCTTCCGAAGCATCTCGACGAGAAGGTCGCTGCGCTCCACCTCGAGAAGCTCGGTGTGAAGCTCACCTCGCTCACCCCGAAGCAGGCCGCCTATATCGGCGTGTCGACCAGCGGGCCGTTCAAGCCGGACCACTACCGCTACTAAACGCTACGCGGCCGGCGATAGCCGGACAGCAACGAACGCCCGTCTGGCCATGCCAGGCGGGCGTTCTGCGTTTCGGGGGGTGCTCACGCTCACGGCCCGGTGGAGGGGCGGGGCAGCGGCGGGGTTGGCCGGGGCGCATGTCGGCAGGGGCGTTGGCGGCGTGCCGGGAGTCGTTCCTCAGGCTGCCTGCGGGCTTGGGCTGCGGCTGGTGCGGCCGGGATGGCATGGTGTTGCAGGGCCGGCTTCCGCGGCGGCGCCGATGCCGTTCCGACGGTGGGGGCGAAGTTCGGACGCGTAAGGGCGTACCGTTCGCCCGTACCAGTGCTTCATTCTCCCGAGAGATCGCGCACGCTGGGCCGGGATGGCCGCCTCCGGCGAGCCCGAGCGGGCAAAAGAAAAGCGGGCCGAAGCCCGCTTTTCCGTTTTCACGATGTCGTCGGATCCTAGAACCGCAGGCGGCCGCCGACGTAGAAGCGCCGGCCGAACACGTCGTACACGTCCGCGGCGGTGTCCGTTCCGGTCGTGTTGAACGAGGTCCCGCTCAGGATGCGGGGGGCCTTGTTGTTCAGCACGTTGTCGGCACCGGCATAGAACTCGAAGTTGTCGGTCGCCTTGAAGCTTGCCTGCGTGTCCAGATAGAACTGCGCGCCAACCCCGATGGCTTCCGGTGCCAGGTCGAACTGGCTCAGGAACTGATCGTCCTCGTACATCTTGCCGAGGTAGTTGCCGGTGAAGTTCAGGCTGAACTTGTCGCCCACATAGCCGACCGACGCAGTGAACTTGTCGCGCGGGTTGCCGATTTCACCCTTGTAGTTGTCGCGATCCGCACCCGGAAGCGGCACGATGTAGCCGGACAGCAGGCGGGTATAGGCACTGCGCAGGTTGATCGAGCCGGGAAGACCGACGGTGGTGTCCAGACCGAAGCGGTAGTTGACCGTGAAGTCGATGCCCGAGGTCTTGTACCGGCCGCCGTTGATCTGCGCCTGATCGATGAACTCGATCGAACCGGCGCTGTTCACCGCGGTTGCCTGCGCGCGCCGACGGATGAACTGGCAGAGGCTCTGGTCGCCCTGGTTGTAGCACTGGTCCAGGATGTAGGCGCGGCTGATGCCGATTAC